>NZ_JBEPLU010000002.1:300000-600000 GCF_040545335.1 Phenylobacterium koreense | reverse complement strand
AAAAGGCCTTCGGCTTCGAGCTGACCATGCTGATCGAGGACGCCGACGGCGCCCTGGCCCACTCCCAGATGAGCTTTGGCGACGGCTGTGTGATGATCGGTCAGGAGTGGAGCGCCGACCACAAGAGCCCCAAGTCAGTCGGCGGCAAGAACACCCAGACCGTGGGCGTCCATATCGACACCGACATCGAGGCCCATTTCCAGCGCGCCAAGGCGGCCGGAGCGGTCATCGACCAGGAACCGGCGACCCAATTCTACGGCGACCGGACCTACCGCTGCCGCGACCCGGAAGGCCACATCTGGACCATCTCGCAGACGGTCCAGGCGGTGACCCGCGAGGAGGCAGAGAAGGCTAGCGGCCTGAAGATCACCGGATGGGTGTGAACGCCTCCCTCGACACCACCCTGGCGGCGCTGGCCGACCCGCATCGCCGCCGCGCCGTCGATCTTCTGGCGCGGGGGCCGCGGCCGGCCGGCGAGCTTGCCCGGGAACTGGGGCTCTCGGCCCCGACCATGAGCCGCCATCTGCGCACCCTGCGCGAAAGCGGCCTAGTGGAAGAGAGCCATCCGGAGTTCGACGCCCGCGTCCGCATCTATGCCCTGAGGCCCGAACCCATGGTCCATCTGCTCAAATGGCTGGAGGAAAGCGAAAAGCTGTGGAGCGCCCAGCTCCTGGCCTTCAAGGCGCACCTCGAAAAGGCCGCGCCATGACGTCCAAGGTCTTCGTCGCCCTGCGGGTGAAGGCTACGCCCGAGCGCGCCTTCGCCGCCTTCGTGGATGAGATCGGCGTCTGGTGGCGGCCGAACAGCCTCTTCCAGACGACGCCCCGCGATCCAGGGCGGCTCTCCTTCGAGCCGGGGGAGGGCGGGCGGCTCGTCGAGACCCTGGCGAACGGCAAGGTCTTCGAGATCGGCCGGATACGGACCTGGGAACCGCCTGGCCGGTTGGTCTTTTCCTGGCGGCAGGCGACCTTTCCGTCCGACCTTCACACCGAGGTCGAGGTGCGTTTCGAGCCGGTGGGCGAGGAGACGCGCGTCAGCGTCGAGCATCGCGGCTTCGACCAGGTGCCTGAGGGCGCCGCGCGGCACGGGTTCCCCGACGAGGTGCTGCTCATGCGCCTGGCCGACTGGTGGCGCACGCTGCTGACATCATATCGCGACAGCTCGTCCTAAAAGGCCGAACATGGCAGGCAGAACAGAGAGAGAGGGCCACGATGCCCCACGCGGAGGAAACCATGACCGAGCAAGACGCCCCAGTCTCGGCCAAGCGGCGGACCGCCGCGTTCCAGTTCATCTTCGCCGCCGCGGTGATCAACGCCATCTCGTTCGGCATCATGATCCCGGTGCTGCCGAACCTGATCAAGGAGTTCACGGGCGGCGACACGGCCGCTGCTTCGGAATGGAACGTGGTGTTCGGCGCGGTCTGGGGCGTGATGCAGCTCTTCTGCGGCCCGATCCTGGGCATGATGTCCGACCGCTACGGCCGTCGGCCCATCCTGCTGGTCTCGCTCGGCGGCCTGGCGATCGACTTCCTGTTCATGGCCCTGGCGCCCAGCCTGATGTGGCTGTTCGTCGGCCGCGTGATCAACGGCCTGACCGCAGCCAGCTTCTCGACCGCTAACGCCTATGTCGCCGACGTCACGCCGCCTGAAAAGCGCGCCAAGACCTTCGGCTGGATGGGCTCGGCCTTCTCGTTCGGCTTCTTGGTCGGCCCGGCGGTCGGCGGCTTCCTGGGCGACATCGACCTGCGCCTGCCGTTCTTCGTCGCCGCGGGCCTGACGACCCTCAACTGGCTCTACGGCTTCTTCGTGCTTCCGGAGTCATTGGCGCCCGAGAAGCGGGTGAAGAAGTTCGACTGGAAGCGGGCCAATCCGGTCGGCTCCCTGGTCTTCCTGCGTTCGCACAACGACCTCCTGGGCCTGGCCACGGTGGGCTTCCTCTTCCAGCTCGCCCATACGGTCCTGCCGGCGATCTTCGTGCTCTATACTGGCTATCGCTACGGTTGGACGCCGGGCTTCATGGGCCTGACCATGATGGGGACGGGCATCGCCGGGGTGATCGTCCAGACCTTGCTGGTCGGCCCGGTCGTCGCCCGGATCGGCGAGCGCGGCGCCCTGCTGCTGGGCTGCCTCGCCGGGGCCGCCGGCTTCGCCATCTACGGGCTTGCGGCCGACGGGTGGACCTATCTGCTGGGCGTCCCGGTCTTCGCTCTGATGAACTTCCTGATGCCGGGGCTCCAGGGGCTGATGACCCGGCGGGTCGAGCCGTCCGGCCAGGGACAACTTCAGGGCGCGAACCAGGCGCTCCAGGGGATCGCATCGGTCATCGGCCCGGTCATGTTCGGCATGACCTTCGCCTGGTCGGTGCGCCACGACAGCGAGCTCCACGAACCGGGCCTGGCCATCTTCCTGGCCGCCGGGCTGCTGATCGGCGCGTTCCTTCTGTCGTTGAAGGTCGGGCGCGCGAGCAAGGCCGCGACGGTGACTGCCTAGCGCGCTAATTCTTTGCCATTATTGCGCCCCGAAGAGCTCTACAGAGAGAATGGGAGTAAGCGGCAACATGCTTGGAGATTCCATGCGCGCCTATCGCGTCCTGATTCCCGCCCTGGCCATCCTTGGCGCCTGCTCTGACCCCGCGTCCAAGTCGAACGCGCAGATACCGCCCCTGGCGCAACCCACGCGCGCCGCGCCCAGCGATGCGGCCACCGTGAAGAGCTCCTTCGCCCCCGTGGTGAGGCGCGCCGCGCCGGCCGTGGTCAACATCTCCTCCAAGCGCCTGGTGCGCGTGCGGCCTGACCCCTTCTGGGAGATGTTCGGCATGGGCGTGCCGCGCGACCGCATCCAGGGCTCACTGGGCTCCGGCGTCATCGTCCGCTCCGACGGCATCATCGTCACCAACAACCACGTCGTGGAGGGCGGGCAGGAGATCACCGTCGCCCTGGCCGACCGACGCGAATACACCGCCCGCATCCTGCTGGCCGACCCGCGCACCGACCTGGCGGTCCTGAAGATCGACGCGGGCGCCGAGCGCCTGCCGACACTGGCCATCGACGACACCGGCGATGCGCAGGTGGGCGACCTGGTCCTGGCCATCGGCGACCCCTTCGGCGTCGGCCAGACGGTGACCAACGGCATCGTCTCGGCCCTCAACCGCACCGCCGACCCGAACGGTGATCCGGCCAACGCCTACATCCAGACCGACGCGGCGATTAACCCCGGCAACTCCGGCGGCGCCCTGGTGGACATGGACGGCGACCTGATCGGGGTGAACAGCTTCATCCTCTCGCGCTCGGGCACGTCGTCCGGCGTCGGCTTCGCCGTGCCCGCGACCATCGTCAAGCGCGTGGTCGAGACGGCGGCCGGCGGCGGCCAGGCGGTCGTGCGGCCCTGGCTCGGCGCCCGGACCCAGACCGTGACCGCCGAGATCGCCCGCAGCATGGGGCTTGCCGCGCCGCAAGGGGCGCTGGTGGCCGACATCTGGCCGAACGGTCCGGCCGCTAAAGCGGGCCTGCGCCAGGGCGACATCATCGTCTCCGTCGACGGACGCCCGGCCGTGGACGCCGCCGCGGTCTCCTACGCCATCTCGTCGCGCCGCCCGGGCGAGACCCTTCGGCTCGGGATCCGGCGCGGCAGCGGCGAGCAGACCCTGAACTTCCGCACCGAGGCGCCGCCCGCGACGCCGGCCCGCGACCAGCAGGTGATCTCCGGCCGCAATCCCTTCGATGGCGCGACCGTGGTGAACTTCTCACCGGCCGTCGCCGACGAGTTGGGGCTCGATCCCTTCCTCGGCCGCGGGGTCCTGGTGACCGATATCTCCCGCGGCTTCGCCATGAACGCAGGCCTGCGCCCCGGAGACCTGATCCGGCGGGTGAACGGCCAGGAGATCACCAGCGTCCGAGACCTGACGGGCGTGCTCGGCCGAGGCGGCGCCCAGTGGCAGATCACCATCGAGCGCAACGGCCAGGAAGTGACCGCGAACTTCCGGACCTGACGGGAGAGGCGAGGGGCGTTAGAAGGCGCCATGGCCGATCTCTTCGAAGCCGCCGGTTTGACGCCCCAGGCGCCGTCGCCGCTTGCCGACCGTCTGCGCCCGCAGCGCCTGACCGAAGTCGTGGGCCAGGAACATCTCCTGGGCCCCGACGGCCCCATCCGCCGCATGGCCGAGGCCAAGCGCCTGTCCTCGATGATCCTCTGGGGCCCGCCCGGCACCGGCAAGACCACCATCGCCCGGCTGCTGGCCAAGGAAGCCGGCTACGAGTTCCAGCAGATCTCGGCCGTGTTCTCCGGCGTCGCCGACCTGAAGAAGGCGTTCGAGCAGGCTCGCATGCGCCGGGCCGCCGGCCAGTCCACCCTGCTCTTCGTCGACGAGATTCACCGCTTCAACCGCGCTCAGCAGGACGGCTTTCTGCCCTTCGTGGAGGAAGGGATCGTCACCTTGGTGGGCGCAACGACAGAAAACCCGTCGTTCGAGCTCAACGGCGCCTTGCTGTCGCGCGCGCAGGTCTACGTTCTCAAGCGCCTGGACGACGAGGCCCTGGCCGGGCTGCTGGAGAAGGCCGAGGCCCACGAGCAGCGCCAGCTTCCCCTTGAGCCCGAAGCCCGCCAGGCGCTGATCGCCCTGGCCGACGGCGATGGCCGCTACCTGCTGACCCTGGCCGAGACGCTGTTCAATATCGGCTCGCCGAAACCGATGTCGGTCAAGGAGTTGGGCCAGGTCCTTCAGAAGCGCAGCCCCGCCTACGACAAGGATCGCGAGGAGCACTACAACCTCATCTCGGCGCTGCATAAGTCGGTCCGCGGCTCGGACCCCGACGCCGCCCTCTATTGGCTGGCGCGGATGCTGGGGGGCGGCGAGGACCCGCTGTTCATCGCGCGGCGGCTGATCCGCATGGCCGCCGAGGACATTGGCGAGGCCGATCCCATGGCCCTCGTCCTCGCCAACGCGGCCAAGGAGACCTACGACTTCCTGGGAAGTCCCGAAGGCGAGCTGGCCCTGGCGCAGGTCGTGGTTCACCTGGCCGCCGCGCCGAAGTCGAACGCCGTCTACATGGCCTTCAAGGCCGCCCAGCGCGCCGCCCGCGAGACCGGCTCGCTGATGCCGCCGGCCCACATCCGCAACGCCCCGACCCGGCTGATGAAGGACCTCGGCTACGGCAAGGGCTACGCCTACGACCACGACGTCGAGGGCGGCTTCTCCGGCCAGAACTACTTCCCCGAGGGCATGGCGCGGCAGAGCTTCTACCAGCCCAAGGGGGAGGGCGTCGAAGCGCGCATCAAGGACCGCCTGGAGCGCTGGGCGGAGATGCGGAACCGCAAGTCGTGAGGCCACGCACGCCGCCGCCCAAGACGCCGCCCAAGGCGCGTCCCGAACCCAAGCCGGTCGTCCTGAGCCCCGACGAGATCGCCCTGGTCCGCAGCCTGGTGATCTACGAGGACGCCCAGGTCATGGCGCTCAACAAGCCGTCGGGCCTTTCGAGCCAGGGCGGCCGCGGCCAAGTCAACACACTGGACGAGATGCTCTGGGCCTTCGCCAAGCCCGGCAAGGCGAGGCCCCGCTTGATCCATCGCCTCGACCGCGACACCTCGGGCGTGATCCTCACGGCCAAGACCAAGCCGGCCGCAAGCTTCCTCGGCAAGCACCTGATGGGGCGGCGCTTTTCCAAGACTTACCGGGCCATCGTCACGCCCGGCGCGCCGGACCGCGCCTCTGGCGTGATCGAGACGCCGCTGCGCCGCGAGGAACTCGGCCGCGAGGCCTATATGCGGCCCTGCGCGCCCGACCATCCCGACGCCGAAACCGCCATGACCCGCTACCGCACCCTGGCGAGCGGCGAGGGCGCGGCCCTGCTCGAGCTCAATCCCGAGACAGGGCGGATGCACCAGATCCGTGTCCATCTGGCTTCCATCGGCCGGCCGATCGCCGGCGACGTCCGCTATGGCGGGGTCCTGATGGTGGGCGGCCAGCCCGTGCCGCGCCTGATGCTGCACGCCGCTGCGCTTTCGTTTCCGCATCCCGACGGCGGCATGAAGCGCATCGAGGCGCCGACGCCGCCGGATATGGAACGCCTGCTGCAAGCGCTCGGGCTGGCGACCGGGAACAGCGGGCAGGCTTGACCGTTAGGCCTGAGAGCCGCAGGCATAGCGGGTCAGTGAGGTGAGACATGCGACGCTTGCTCGTGATCCTTGGCCTTGCGGGCGTGCTCAGCGCCTGCGCGACCGCCCCGACGGTCTATGGTCCCGCCGCCGGCGCTTCCGGCGTCGGCTTCTCCGAGATGAGGATCGAGCAGGACCGCTATCGGGTGACCTTCCGCGGCGGCCCGGGCGCGCCCATGGCCCAGGTCGCCGACTACGCCCTGCTGCGCGCCGCAGATCTCACCCTGGCCGCCGGCTATGACTGGTTCCGGGTCGTCGAGCGCTACATGGTCCAGGACAGCTACGACAACGGGCCGCGGGTCTCGGTGGGCGCCGGCGGCGGCCGCGGGTCCTACCGCAGCAGTTTCGGCGTGGGCCTGGGCACCAGCTTCAATCTTGGCGGCGGCCCGGCCATGAGCCAGACCCTGGAAATCCTCATGGGCCGGGGCGCGCCTCCGGCGGGCGGCGAGGTCTACAACGCGGCCGAGATCCGGCGCGCCATCGGCCCGCGCGCCTGACGCGCTCCTAGGGCGCGCTCGCCTCGCACTTCAGCGAAACGTGAGTGAAGCCCGCCACCTCGGCCACGGCGAAGAAGCCGTCCGAGGTCAGGCCCTGGGCCACCAGCAGCGGCGCGCGTCCTTGCGCAAGCTCGCCGATCTCCAGCAGGGTCGAGGCGACGTAGCTGTCCGTGCCCGGAATGTCGCCGGCGTCCAGGCTCAGGCCCTGCGCGCGCACCTCGCGGATCGGCGTGATGGCGTCCCGTCCGGGCTGCAGGCGCACGAAGACGCCCTTGCAGGCGGAGCCGAGCAGGTTGCAGACCTCGCCGAGCCGTCCGCTCGGCGTGCCCCGATCGACCTCGGTGAGTTCGATGATGATCTGCGATTTCAGGGTCTTGGGGTCACCGTTTGTGGCGAGATTCAGGTTCCCCCGGCCGCGGCGGCTGGTGGCGGTGCGAAAGGACTGCGGCAGGATCAGCGGAAGCTGGCCGCCCGCGGGGCGCAGGCGCTGCGCGAACTCCAACGTCGCGTGGTCGATCGCCTCCATGTCGGTGTCGGAAAGCCGTCCATAGGCCCAGGTGGGGATGATCGCGCCGGTCTTCACATGCCGGATCACCGGCCGGACCCGCAGCGCGGCCGCCGCGCCCTGGCGCAGGTTGATCAGCTCCTCGGTGGAGAAGTCCACGGCTAGGATGCGCTGCGCGGTGGTGGCGATGGTCCAGGGCGGCAGGCCTTCGGCCGGCCCCGCGGATAGCTCTGCTCGGTTATCGCGCGACACGCCTGCATCCGAATCTGACTGGAGGGTGAAGATGCGCGAGCGGCCTTAACCGACCGTTTGCGTCCCGGGCGCTGACCAGCGCATAAGGAGCCCATGGATAAGGTTCTGTTGGTCGCCGCGGGCGTCGGCCGCCTGTCGGCGGCGCGGAGGGTGTTCGCGTGAGGGAGGTCCGCAACATCGCTGTCGATCCGGGTGAGGACGGCGTCCGCCTTGACCGCTGGTTCCGCCGACGCTGGCCGCACGTGTCGCAGATCCAGATCCAGAAGCTCGCCCGTTCGGGCCAGATCCGCGTCGACGGCGCCCGCGCCAAGCCCGAGCAACGCCTCTCTGCCGGCGAGATGGTCCGCGTCCCGCCGCTGCCCGATGCGCCCAAGGCCGGCGAGAAGCCCGGCCTCGACCCGCGCGACATCGCCTATGCCAAGTCGCTGGTGATCTATGAGGACGAGGAAGTCCTGGTGCTCAACAAGCCCTCGGGCCTCGCGGTGCAGGGCGGCACCAAGACGACCAAGCACATCGACCGCCTGCTCAGCGCCTGGGGGGAGGGGCTGGAGCGCCCGCGCCTCGTCCACCGGCTCGATCGCGACACCTCCGGCGTTCTGGTGCTGGGCAAGACGCCCGGCGCCGCCGCCAAGCTCTCGGGCGCCTTCGCTCGCCGCCGGGCGGAGAAGACCTATTGGGCCCTGGTCCTTGGCAATCCCAAGCCGTCCGAGGGGGTGATGGAGCTGCACCTGGCCAAAAAGGGCGTCGGCGACCGCGAGATGGTCGTGCCTGCCGATCCCAAGGACCCGCACGCCGATCCGGCCGAGACCGAGTTTGTCACCGTCTCCCGCGCCGCCCATCGGGTCGCCTGGATGGCGCTGCGCCCGCACACCGGCCGCACCCACCAGCTTCGCGCCCACATGCTGGCCATGGGCCACCCGATCCTGGGCGACCCAAAGTACAAGACCGACGCCTCCGCCGAACTGTCGGGCAAGCTCAAGCTGCAGCTCCACGCCCGTCGTTTGACCATCCCGCACCCTTCGCGCGGCGTGCTGATCCTCGAGGCGCCCATCAGCAAGGAGCTGAAGGAAGGCTTCGACCGCTTCGGTTTCGACGAGCACGAAGCTGACCCCGAACCCTTCAAGTCCCGCAAGAAGCGCTAGCGGCCTGGTCCCGGCCATCCACGGGGAGGGGCGAGCCACCCTCCAGCCATCCCGGCTGGGGCCTTTGCCAGGATCCGGTGTTCATGGATCCCGGTCTTTGGCTTGCAGCCAAAATCGCGACGGCACGATTGGATAGGCTTCCTCGCCTAATCTCCGAACGTCACCGCTAGGGCCGCTTCAGGCGCCAGGAACTTCGCCACCGAAGCCGCTTCGGCCTCGATCGCCTTGCGGTCTTTCGCGCTGACCTTCTCGAACAGGCGAATAGCGACAGCGCAGGTCTTGCGCTTGACCTCGACCCGCCAGGTTCCGGCCACCACGCCGTCCACCAGCACCATGGCCGGGATCAGGCCGTTCTTGCTGGCCATCAGCTTGGTGTGTTCGGGCCGAATGATCCCGGTCCGGTCGGCTCGGCCGAGCACCGCTCCGTCGAAGTCGGCCAGCAGCCGGACCGGCGCAGGCGTCTCGCCGCTCGGCCTCGGCGCGTTCTTTAGGTCGTAGAGCGTTCGGCCCCCCCATCCCTGAACCTCACCAGATCGTCGCCCAGCGCCTCAAAGGTCGCGGCGGCGCCCTTCAACCCCGACCACGCTGCGAAGTCGGCGGGCAGCGCCGGGCCGTGGGACGCCAGATAGCGCCGCGCCAGAGCCGCGGCCTGCGGCTCGGCTTGTTCGTCCTCGCCCAGCCAGGCCTTCGCCATCACGAAACGCCCGCCCGGCTCGTGGCCAAACTCGGTCTCGGCGGCCGCCTGGACCAGCGGCAGGAATATCCGCACGGCGTAGGCGAGGGGGCGGACCGGCTCGACACCCTCGGCCTCCAGCACTTGGCGGATGCTCTCGAAGTCCTGTGGCGTCTCGGCGAAGTGCTGGCGCCCGATGGACAGCACCTTGTCCAGCAGCTCGGGCGTCGGCCTCACGCTTCCCGGCAGGGTGACGTCGCGAGGCGGCATGATCGTCGTGCGGAAGGTCAGCACGTCGCCGCTGGCGGCCAGGTGTAGGGTCCCGCGCATCAGGGTCGAGCGCACGACCTTGCGCTCCTCGATGGCCTTGCGCAGGTCGGCCTTGGAGAAGCCCTTCAGCCGCGCCCACAGCCCGAGGAACGGCGCGCGCGGCAACTGCGCCTGGACCGCGAACAACTGCTCCAGCGCCTCCACGGGCGCCAGTTCCGCCCGCTCCAGCAGCATCTGCCTCGCCAGCAGGATGCGGTTCAGGTCGCGCGGGGTAAGCAGGTCTTCGGCCATCGGGTGAAGGATGCCGGTGCAGTGGTGCTTGCGCAACGCGTCCCGGGCGGTCATTTCCACGCCCTCGCGCAGTGTTTCGCGGCGCAAGGAGGCGAGTGTGCAGAAAGGCTTCATCGAACCCGGCGAAAAGCCCAGGCGGTTCTACAAGGACGTCGCGGTGGTGGCCGAGGACGGCGGCTTTGCGGTCAAGCTCGATGGACGCAACGTGCGCTCTCCCAAGGGCGGCAAGCTTTCGGTTCCGACCCGCGCCCTGGCCGAACTGGTCGCCGCCGAATGGAAGGCCCAGGGCGAGCACATCGAGGTCGCGGCCATGCACGTCACCCGCCTGGCCTTCACCGCCACTGAGGCCGTTCCCCAGGCCAGGGACGCGACCGCCGCCCAGGTCGCGCAATACGCGGCCTCCGACCTGCTCTGCTATTTCTCCGAAAGAGGCGACAGCCTCTACGAGCGCCAGGTCGCCGCCTGGGAGCCTGTGCTGCGCCGGGCCGAACACGAGCTGGCCCTGGTCTTCAAGCGCGCCACCGGCATCATCCACACCGAACAGCCCGAAGACACCCTCGCCAAGGTGAAGGGCCTGGCGCAGGCGCTCGACGACTTCGCCCTGACGGGCGTCGCCTTCGGCACGGCCCTGTTCGGCTCGGCGGTTCTCGCCTTCGCGCTCCAGCGCGGTTGGGTGAACGGCGAGGAGGCCTGGACCCTCTCGCGTATCGACGAGGCCTATCAGGAAGAAAAGTGGGGCGTGGACGAGGAGGCGGCCGAGCGCACGGCGCGCCTGTTGGCCGAAGCGCAGATGCTCGAAGCCTGGTTCAAGGCGCTCGCCTAGCTGCGAGACCTGACGCGGCGGGAATGTTGCCAGGGGGGAACCGTCCGACTACCCCTTCGAGCTTCGGAGTGGAGCCGGGCATGAAGCATATCCTTGAAGAGCTTGAGAAGCGTCGGGAAGAGGCCCGCCAGGGCGGCGGCCAGCGCCGGATCCAGAACCAGCACGGCAAGGGCAAGCTGACGGCGCGCGAGCGGCTCGACCTGCTGCTCGATGAAGGCTCCTTCGAGGAGTTCGATATGTTCGTCGAGCACCGCGCCACCGACTTCGGCATGGCCGACAACAAGGTGCCGGGCGATGGGGTGGTGACCGGCTGGGGCAAGATCAACGGCCGCCTGGTGTTCGTGTTCTCTAAGGATTTCACGGTCTTCGGCGGCTCGCTCTCTAACGCGCACGCTCGCAAGATCGTCAAGGTGCAGGAGCAGGCGCTCAAGGTCGGCGCGCCGATCATCGGCCTGTTCGACGCCGGCGGCGCCCGCATTCAGGAGGGCGTGGACGGCCTGGCCGGCTATGCCGACATCTTCCTGCAGAACACCCTGGCCAGCGGCGTCATCCCCCAGATCAGCGTGATCATGGGCCCCTGCGCCGGCGGCGACGTATATTCGCCCGCGATCACCGACTTCATCTTCATGGTGAAGGACACCAGCTACATGTACGTGACCGGCCCGGACGTGGTGAAGACGGTCACCCATGAGGAAGTCACCCACGAGGAGCTGGGCGGCTATCGGGTTCACGCCCTGAAGTCCGGCGTCGCCGACGGCGCCTTCGAGAACGACCTCGAGGCGCTGACCCAGGTCCGCCGCCTCATCGATTTCCTGCCGCTGTCCAATCGCGAGAAGCCGCCCATCCGGGAAAGCTACGACTCTCCTGAGCGCGCCGAGGCGTCGCTGGACACCCTGGTCCCGACCAATCCGAACAAGCCCTACGACATGAAGGAGCTGATCCTGAAGGTTGTGGATGAGGCCGATTTCTTCGAAGTTTCACCGGACTACGCCAAGAACATCATCTGCGGCTTCGGGCGCATCGAAGGCGCCACGGTCGGCGTCGTCGCCAACCAGCCGCAGGTGCTGGCCGGCGTTCTCGACATCGATTCCAGCCGCAAGGCTGCGCGCTTCGTCCGGTTCTGCGACGCCTTCGAAATCCCGCTGGTGACCTTCGTCGACGTTCCGGGCTTCATGCCGGGCACCAAGCAGGAGCAGGGCGCCCTGATCCGCCACGGCGCCAAGCTGCTGTTCGCCTATGCCGAGGCCACCGTGCCGAAGGTGACTCTCATCACCCGCAAGGCCTATGGCGGCGCCTATGACGTGATGAGCTCCAAGCACATCCGCGGCGACGTGAACTATGCCTGGCCGTCGGCCGAGATCGCGGTCATGGGCTCCAAGGGCGCGGTGGAGATCATCTTCCGCTCCGAGATCGGCGATCCCGACGCCATCGCCGCCCGCGAAGCCGAGTACAAGGACCGCTTCGCCAATCCGTTCGTCGCCGCCGCCCGCGGCTATATCGACGATGTGATCATGCCGCATTCGACCCGGCGGCGGATCGCCCGGGCGCTGAAGAACCTGCGTGGCAAGCAGCTCAGCAATCCCTGGAAAAAGCACGACAATATCCCGCTCTAGCTTGGCCTGAGCGGGCTGTCGCCAGTTCGGAACCCTCGCCGTCACCCCTTCGTTGTCGCTCGCAAGACGAACGATGATTACAGGGAGAACAGCCATGGCCGACAGGTGGATGGACGAGCGCGAGGAGCTTGACCGCCAAGGCCGCGAGCGCGGACCTCACCGCTACCGGCGCTACGCTTCCGACGATCGCTACGAGCGCGGCTATGATCGCGACGAACGCAGCTTCCAGCCGCGCGACTATGACCGCGGCCGGACCTTCGGAGAGCGCGAGACCGGCATGGACTACACCGGCTCACGCTATGGGGGGCGTAACTACAGCTACGACACCGACCCGCGCGGCGGCCGGTTCTACGGCGACACCGGGCGCGAGCGCCTCTATCGCGAAGAGTACGCGCCCTACTCGATCACCCGCGGCGGCGCCCAGCCCATGAGCCGCTACGCAGGCGGCTATGATCCGGATCGTTACGGCGACCGCTGGCGCGACGATGAGCGGGCCTATCGGGTGGCCTATGGCGAGCATCATGGCGACCACCGCGGCCACTACGAGGACGAACGTCGCGGCTTCTGGGAACGGGCCTCTGATCGTGTCGCCTCCTGGTTCGGCGAGGACGACCGCGGCCAGCATCGCGGTCGCGGGCCCAGCGGCTACAAGCGCACTGACGAGCGTATCAGCGAGGACGTCCACGAGCGGCTCACCGAGGACCCGTGGCTCGACGCCAGCGCCATCAGCGTCGCCGTCTCGAACGGCGAGGTGACGCTCTCCGGCGCCGTGCCGGAACGCGAATCCAAGCATCGGGCCGAACGCCTGATCGAGGACATGTCCGGCATCAGTCATGTCCAGAACAACCTCCGCGTCCGCCGGCCCGATCCGATCACCGGCTCAGGCGTCGGCTTTGGCGACAGCGCCAACGCCGAGCGCATCGCCACCGAGGGCGCTCCACCGGCGCGCGGCCGGACGAATTAGAGGAGAGAGGCTTCCCCCGTGATGCTCGGCGCCTAGATTGCCTTGCATGACGGGGGAGCGCTTCCAGCCTTGGCTCGACCTTTGGGGACTGGTCCCCGACGGCGAAGCCTTCACCACCGAATACACCGATAGCCGGTTGCTGCCGGTTCGGCAGGGCGGGCTCGCCGCCATGCTCAAGCTCAGTTCCGCGCCGGAGGAGCTGGCCGGCGGCGCGCTCATGGAATGGTGGGGCGGGAAGGGCGCCGCCCAGGTGCTCGCCCGTGATGGCGAGGCGCTGCTCTTGGAGCGCGCCACGGGAACCGGCTCCCTCGCGGAGATGTCCAGGCGCGGCCAGGACGACGCGGCGACCCTGATCATCTGCGAGGCGCTCGAGGTGCTGCACCAGCCCAGGAGCCGTCCGCCGCCGCCGAGCCTGGTCCCGCTGGACGTCTGGTTCCGCGCCCTGGAACCGGCCGCTTCAGCACGCGGCGGCGTGCTGCTGGAGGCGAACAGGGCCGCGCAGGCGCTGCTGGCCGAACCGCGCGACGTCGTTCCCCTGCACGGGGACATGCATCACGCCAATGTCCTCGATTTCGGTCCGCGGGGATGGCTCGCCATCGACCCGAAGTCGGTGATCGGCGAGCGCGGCTACGACTACGCCAACCCCTTCTGCAATCCCGACCTGGCGAACGCCTTGCAGCCAGGACGCCTCGACCGTTATCTGACGTTGGTCTCGCAGCGCGCCGGCATCGAGCCGCGGCGCCTGCTCATGTGGATCCTGGCCTACAGCGGGCTTTCCGCCGCCTGGTTCCTCGAAGACGACCCGGCGAGGTTCGACCTCTCCATCGTCGAACTCGCCGCCGCGGCCTTGAAAACCTAGGCGGTCGCCAAGGCCGCCTGATCGCCGCGGCCTAGGGGATCGCGTAGCGGCTGGCCGTTCTGCACGAACTCCAGCGACACCGAGTTGATGCAGTAGCGCAGCCGCGTCGGCGGCGGGCCGTCAGGGAACACGTGGCCTTGATGGCTGTCGCAGCGAGCGCAGCGGGTTTCGATGCGGACCATGCCGTGGCTGACGTCGCGCACGCCGACCACATGCGCCTCGTCGAAAGGCGCGAAGAAGCTGGGCCAGCCGGTGCCGCTTTCGAACTTGGTCTTGGCGCGGAACAGCGGCAGCCCGCAGAGGCGGCAGCAGTAGACCCCATCCTCCTTGTTATCGAGCAGGCCGCCGCAGAACGGGGCCTCGGTTCCGTGGCGCAGCAGGACGTCCGCCTCTTCTTGCGAAAGGCCTGCTTCCAGGCGCTTGCGTTCCGCCGCGTCCGGCGGTGTCAGGTCGAATCCGGAAGGGGAGGCGGCTGGCGTGCTCATGGGCTCCAATCTAAGGTCCTCATGGTCTTTTCGAAAGTGCGCCCCTGGAGGATGAGAGCATGATCACCAGCACGACGCCATACATCGCCGAACGCGAAATCTCGCAGACGGTGGGCGTGGTCAGCGGCGAGGCGATCATCGGCGCTCATATCTTCCGCGACCTCTTCGCCGGCATCACCAACATCATCGGCGGCCGCGCCGGGGGCTACGAAAAGGCCCTGCGCGAGGCCCGCGACATCGCTCTGCGCGAAATGTGCGACGAGGCTGCAAAGCTCGGCGCCGACGCCGTGGTCGGGGTCGATCTCGACTACGAAAGCCTCGGGGCCGACAACGGGATGCTGATGGTCACCGCCGCCGGAACCGCCGTCAAGCTGCGCTAGGGTTCAATGTTTTCGAAGATTCTCATCGCCAACCGGGGCGAAATCGCCGTCCGGATCATCAAGACCTGCCGCCGTCTCGGCATCGCGACGGTGGTGGTCTATTCGGAGGCCGACGCCGACTCCATGGCCGTGGAGATGGCCGACGAGAGCGTCTTCATCGGCGGCGCGCCGGCCTCGGAGAGCTATCTTGTCGCCGACAAGATCGTCGCCGCCTGCAAGCAGACCGGCGCCGAGGCGGTCCACCCGGGCTTCGGCTTCCTCTCGGAGAACGCGGGCTTCGCCAAGCGGCTGGCCGACGAGGGGATCGTCTTCATCGGCCCGAACCCCAAGGCCATCGAGGCCATGGGCGACAAGATCGAGAGCAAGAAGTTCGCCGCCAAGGCCGGGGTCTCGACCGTGCCCGGCCACGTGGGCGAGATCGACGACGCCGCCCACGCCCTGAAGATCGCCGCCGACATCGGCTATCCGGTGATGATCAAGGCCTCCGCCGGCGGCGGCGGCAAGGGCATCCGCGTCGCCTGGAAGCCCCAGGACGTCGAGGAAGGCTTCCCCGCCGTCCGAGCCGAGGCCAAGGCCAGCTTCGGCGACGACCGCATCTTCATCGAGAAGTTCATCGAGAGCCCGCGCCACGTCGAGATCCAGGTGCTCGGCGACAAGCACGGCAATGTCGTGCACCTCTTCGAGCGCGAATGCTCCATCCAGCGCCGTAACCAGAAGGTCATCGAGGAGGCGCCGTCCCCGCTGCTCGACGAGGCGACCCGCGCGGCCATGGGCGCCCAGGCCGTGGCTCTCGCCCAGGCCGTCGGCTACGACAGCGCCGGCACCGTCGAGTTCGTCGCCGGCCAGGATCGCAGCTTCTTCTTCCTGGAGATGAACACCCGCCTGCAGGTGGAGCATCCGGTCACCGAGATGATCACCGGCGTCGACCTGGTCGAGCAGATGATCCGCTCGGCCTATGGCGAAAAGCTCGCCTTCGGTCAGGATGGCCTCTCGATCAACGGCTGGGCCATCGAGAGCCGCATCTACGCAGAAGACCCCTACCGCGGCTTCCTGCCCTCCATCGGCCGACTGGTCCGCTACGCGCCGCCGGAGGAGGGCGAGTTCGGCAAGACCAAGGTCCGCAACGACGCCGGCGTCCGCGAGGGCGACGAAATATCGATGTTCTACGACCCGATGATCTCCAAGCTCTCCACCTGGGGGCCTGATCGCACGGCCGCCATCGACGCCATGGGCCGGGCGCTGGAGGATTTCCACATCGAGGGACTGGGCCACAACATCCCGTTCCTCGCCGCGGTGATGGACCAGGAACGCTTCCGCAGCGGCGCGCTCTCCACCAACTACATCAAGGACGAGTTCCCTGAGGGCTTCATCGGCGTCCCGCCCACCGACTCCCAGCGCGATCTGCTGGCGGCGGTGGCCTGCGCCATGCACCGCCGCCTGACCGCCCGCGCCGCGCCCGAGCTCCTGCGTGACGAGTGGGTGGTGGTCGCCGGCCATGACCGCCGCCGCGTGCGCCTTTCGAACGGCGGCGACGCCTTCCAGGTCACCTTCGAAGGCGACCGCGCCGTCACCCTCACCGACGTCGACTGGCGGCCCGGCCTGCCGCTCTTCCGCGGCGCCCTCGACGGCAAGCCCTTCACCGCCTCGGTGAAGCCGGCGGCCGAGGGCTTCGTCATCCGCCATCGCGCCACGACCCTGCACGTGCTGGTCCTGACGCCCCGGTCCGCCGAGCTGCACGAGAAGCTGCCGCCCAAGAAGGCCGCAGACACCTCCAAGTTGATCATCTCGCCGATGCCGGGCCTCGTGGTCAGCATCGACGTCGAGCCCGGACAGTCGGTCCAGGCCGGCCAGGCCGTGGCGGTGGTCGAGGCGATGAAGATGCAGAACATCATCCGCGCCGAGCGCGATGGGGTCGTGAAGTCCGTCGGTCCGAAGGCCGGCGACAGCGTCGCAGCCGATGAGGTGCTGCTGGAGTTCGCCTGAGCTATTGTCCCCGCTGCCGAAAAGAATCTGAGCAGCATTCGATTGGATTCGATCGGATGCTGCTTGGCGAATCCGGGGACTGACGGCGATGAACGGCCAGACCGATTTTGGAGCCCTGCTGCTGTCGGCCGACGGCCGCATCGCCCGCGCGCCGTTTCTGATCGTGGCCGCGGCCCTGCTGGGCGTCGCCTCGGTCTACGAGGCCGTGGTCGGGGTGACCCTGCACTGGCTGACCGGTTGGTTCGTCTATCCGGCCCTGATCTATGCCGGGGCCTGCGTGCTCTCGAAGCGTTTGCACGACCGCGGCAAGTCCGGCTGGTGGGCGGCCCTGATCCTCTTCGCCCTGGTCGCGGTCTGGCCTCGGCCGATCGGCTTCTTCGACTTCCTCTTCGGCCTCGCCCTGGTCTGGGCGGTGGTTGAACTCGGCGTCATGGGCGGCGAGATGGGATCCAACCGCTATGGCCCCAACCCGCTGCGCAGCGGCGTCTAGGCGCACGAAGGGGAGGGAGAAGTCGCTTCTCAGCCGACCAGCGCGAACAGCTCGGCCTGCCGGTTGGCGCCGGTCTTCCGGAAGATCGCCTTCAGGTGGCTGCGAATGGTGCTCTCTGCGACGCCCAGGGCCTCGGCGCAGGAACTCACGGCGCCGCCCTCGGTGAGATGCAGCACCACCTGCGCCTCCTTGGCGCTCAGGCCGTAGCGGTCGCGAAGGACCGTTTCCCGCGCTCCTTCGGCGCGCCTCTGGGCCGCGGCTATGGCGCTCGCCGCCTGCCGCGCGGCGGGATGGCCGGAATCGTAAGCCGCCTTCAACCTTGGTCCGATACTCGGATAGAGCCGGGCATAGGCTTGGGCGGACTTGATCAAGCGCTGGTCGAATGCGTCGTCGTCGCTCATGGTCGAGTCGGGCAGATGAATCGAATTCCATGAGCCTAGCTGAAATTGCTGACCAATTCGTCGCCGGAGGGCGCGTCGAGTTCCGCCAGATGGACGCGCCGGCCGGCCTCCAATCGGCGTGGCGCAGATTCGTCAACCGGACCATGCAGGCCATCGTGACCCGAACCATGCGGGCCACCTTGCGGGCCGAGGCCGCCGGTCCCGAGGCGCTCGCCGCCCACACCGCCCGCCAGCGCCGCATCCACGAGCGCTTTGATGCGCCGATCCTGCCGCGGCTTGAGGCCGAGGCCGTGCGCCAGATCGGCCCCGGCGCGGGCCTTTCCTCGCCGCCCGCGCCCTCCGAGTGGTTCGCCCCGCGCAAGGCGACGCCCAGAGGCTTCGTCTTCTACGTCCACGGCGGCTCGTTCATCGCCGAGCGCAGCCCGAAGATCACCGAGTTGGTCGCCCGGTTCGCCGCCGCGGCCGAGGCCCGCGTCTTTGCCCCCAGTTATCGCCTCGCGCCCGAGCACCCCTGTCCGGCCGCCGTCGACGACATCCTCGCCGCCTGGCGGTGGTTCCATGAGACCTGGCCCGACGAGCCTGTCGTCGCCCTGGCCGAATCGGCCGGCGCGGCCATCTTGCTGGCGGCCCTGCAGCAGGGACGGGACGAGGGCCTGCCCCTACCGTCCGGCGTCGTCCTGCTTTCGCCTTGGGTGGACCTGTCGCTGCAGAGCTGGTCGGTGACCGTGGCTTCCCTGATGGGCACCACGCCTTACACCATGGAGAGCCTGGCCCTGGTCGCGCGGTTCTATCTCGACGGCCGTCCGGGCACCGACCCGATCGCCTCGCCCCTGTTCGGGGACTGGAGCGGCTTTCCGCCGATGCTGATCCACGCCAGCCGCGGCGACATCCTCTACGACGACGCCGTCCGCCTCGCCGACAGGATCCGCGAAGTCGGCGGCGATCTCACTGTCCGGCTCTGGTCCGACGAAACCCACGTATGGGAGCGCATGCGCACTCCAAAGGCCCGCCAGTCCATCGAACTCGCCGCCGAATTCATCCGCCGCCGGTTGGATGCTTAGCGTGGCGAGCAGACCGTCTGGCTCCAATTACATTGTCATCCCGGTTTGCGAAGCAAGATCGGGACCCATACGCGCCGCGCCCGACAAGGATGCGCGGCCGGCCCAACCTGTTTCTGAGAGATCCGGTGTTCATGGGTCCCGGCTTCGGCCTGCGGCCGAAGCCGGGATGACACCGTAAGTCCCGTCACCCCGCCCTAAACCGGCGCCACGACCTCTTCCACCTCGCCGAACACGATCTTGAAGCTGGCCTTCAGGGCCTCGTCCGCCTCGTCCATGGTCACCGGCAGGCCCAGGTCCACCAGGCTGGTGACTCCGTGCTCGGAGATCCCGCAGGGCACGATGCCGGAGAAGTGCGAGAGCTCGGGCTCCACGTTCAGCGAGATGCCGTGGAACGACACCCAGCGGCGCAGTTTCACGCCGATCGCGGCGATCTTGTCTTCGCGGGGAGGGACGCCCGGCGCGCGCCGCTCGACCCACACCCCGACCCGGCCGTCGCGAATCTCTCCCTCGACGTTGAAGCGGGCCAGCGCCCCGATGACCCAGGCCTCCAGGCTGGCGACGAAAGCCCGCACGTCCCGACGGCGCTTGGTCAGGTCCAGCATCACATAGGCCACCCGCTGGCCGGGCCCATGATAGGTGAACTGTCCGCCGCGCCCGCTCTGGAAGACCGGGAATCGATTCGCATCCAGCAGGTCCGACTCCTTCGAGGAGACGCCGGCGGTGTAGAGCGGCGGGTGCTCCAGCAGCCAGACTAGCTCCCCGGCTGTGCCCTCGGCGATGGCCGCGGCTCGCGCCTCCATGGCCGCCACGGCCTCGGGGTAGGGGACCTGACCCTGCGAAACCGCCCATCCGGCGGGCGCGCCGTCCTCGCGGCCGAAGACCGGGGGCTCGGTAAGGATGTTTAACGACCGGTCAAGCATGTCAGACCCAATGTGGTGCTCGCGCGGCGTCTCGCAACGCCCGCGCTTGCCAGACTTCTAGTGTTTTGGGGGCTTTGCGTCTTGGGTCAGGTCGATGCGGTCAATGTCGAGATCTCGGTCCTCCTGGGCCGCTCGAGCCTGCCGATGCAGCAATTGCTGCGTATGGGCCGGGGGGCGGTGATCCCGCTGGACGCCGGCGTGAACGAGGAAGTCTGGATCCTGGCGAACAACCATCCGGTCGCTCGCGGCGAGATCCAGATCAACGAAGATCGCATCTCGATCGCCGTCACCCGTGCGGCAGATGTGTATGACTTCATGGCAGGTGGTCAGTAGGGCTTCACAAAGGCGTGGGGGTTTGCTACCAGCCGCGCCTCACCACGAGCGGTCGTGGCGGAATTGGTAGACGCGCAGCGTTGAGGTCGCTGTGGGGCAACCCGTGGAAGTTCGAGTCTTCTCGACCGCACCAGTGAATCAGGGTCTTCAAGAGCGACTGAGCAAAACTTTGTCCGACGCCTAGGGAGGTCCGCATGAGCCGCGAAACGGCCGACCTGTCCGAAGCCGAAGACAAGAACGCTCCGGAACTCGAAGAAGACCTGGAAGACCTCGCCCTGGGCGAGGACTACGCCCTAAATCCCGAATTCGTGGCCATGGTGGTGGACGCCGCCGATCGCGGCGACGCCGAGCGCCTGCGGGAGCTGCTGGGCGCGCTTCACCCGGCCGACGTGGCCGACCTGATGGGCTTCCTCTCGCCGGACTATCGCGAGGAGGTGCTCGCCCACCTGCCGTCCGACGCTCTGGCCGAGATTCTCTCCGAACTCGACACCGAGATTCGCGAAGAAGTGCTCGAGACCGTCGCCCCGGCGACCTTGGCCAAGGTCCTCGAAGAACTCGATTCGGACGACGCGGCCGACGTCGTCGACGACCTGGAGGACGAAAAGCGCGTCCAGGTGCTCGCCGCCATGCCCGAGACCGAGCGGACGGCGATCGAATCGTCCCTGGCCTACGAGGACGAGACCGCTGGCCGAATCATGCAGCGCGAGGTCGTCGCCGCCCCCCAGTTCTGGACCGTCGGCCAGACCATCGACCATTTCCGCCGCGAAGCGGACGGCCTGCCGGAGCTGTTCTTCGACGTCTATGTGGTGGACCCGGCCTACAAGCCGGTCGGCGCCGCGCCCGTCAGCCACCTCATGCGCGCCCCGCGCAACACGCCGCTGGCCCAGCTCATGGAGCCGGTCACCGAAATCCCGGTCGGGATGGACCAGGAAGAGGTGGCCTACATCTTCGACAAGTACCACCTGATCTCCGCCCCGGTGGTGGAGCCGGGCGGTCGGCTGGTGGGCCAGATCACCGTCGACGACATCGTCGGCGTCATCCAGGAAGAGAGCGAGGAGGACATCCTCGCCCTGGCCGGCGTGTCCGACGCCGGCCGTAACGCCGACGTGCTGGACATCATCCGTGCGCGGCTGCCCTGGCTCGCCCTCAACACCGTCACCGCGGCCCTTGCGGCCAGCGTCATCCGCGCCTTCGAGGGCGAGATCAACAAGCTGGTCACCCTGGCGGTCCTGATGCCCATCGTGGCCTCCCTGGGAGGCAACGCCGCCACCCAGGCCCTGGCCGTGGCCGTGCGCGCCCTGGCCAGCAAGGAACTGTCCGAGGTGAACGCCTACCGCACGGTCTTCCGGGAAATGGCCGTGGGCCTGGCCAATGGCACAGCCCTGGCCTTGGTCACCGGCGGGGTGATCTTCCTGCTGTTCCACGACGTAAAGCTCAGCGTGACCTTCGGGCTGGCGCTGATCATCAACCTCTTCGTCGCCTCCCTGGCGGGGGTGCTGGCGCCGCTGGTGCTGGATCGGATCGGCCGTGACCCGGCCGTCTCGTCGTCGGTCTTCGTGACCTTTGCGACGGATTTTACGGGGTTTTTGTCGTTTCTCGGCCTTGCGGCGCTGATCCTGCTGTAAGCGGCCCCTATCTTGCCGGTTAATGACCGGGTGGGTGCGCCCGTGTGTCAGGATGGGTCAACGGGATCGATGAAATCGCGCAATCAAGTGTCGCGAGCGGCCATCGAGCTGATCAAGCGCTGCGAGGGCTATCGCCGGAAGGCGGCCCAGGCGCCCGACGGGCGCTGGACCATCGGCTATGGCCACACGCTCACGGCGCGCGAGGGCGCCGAGGTTTCGGCGGACGACGCCGAGGCGCTGCTGATCTACGACCTCATCGCCATCTCCCACGTGGTCAATGAGTGGGTCTTCGCGCCCCTCAACCAGAACCAGTTCGACGCCCTGGTGGCCTTCGCCTTCAACATCGGCGCGGAGAATTTCCGCCACTCGGCGGTGCTGCGCCGCTTGAACGAGGGCGCCTTCATCCAGGCCGCCTGTGCGATGGAGCTCTGGCGCAAGGCCGAGTTCGAGGGCGAGAAGATCGTGGTCGACGCCCTGGTCCGCCGCCGCTCGGCTGAGAAGGCGTTGTTCCTGACCCCGCCGAACGGATGGGTTCCGACCCCCAGTCCGGTGGTGCGGCCGAATGTGGACCTCGACGCCACCGGTGTCGTGCCGCGCCAGGTTCCGGCCGCTTTACGCACCTCGCTGGAGGGGACGACGGCTGCGCTCTATCTCGACGAGACCGAGCAGGAACATCCCATCTCCCATGACGAGCCGCCCAGCGCGGCGGCGCAGGCCGCGGCATCCGTCTCCTCGCGCCTGGCCGGGGTGTTCAAGGAGGTCGAACTGCCGCCCGAGCCGCCGCGCCTCGTGGTCGAAGAGCGCAACGCCATGGCGCCGTTTCCGCATGCGGCGGCCGACGCGCTCTTCGTGCTGACCCCGCCCGAGGAAGAAGAGCCGGAGCCGGCGGATCTCTTCAAGGAGCCCAAGCTCGAACTGGTCGCCGCCAACGAATCCGAACCGACCCTGTTCGAGGCCGAATCGGCGCCGGCGGCCCGGCCGCAGGAGGAGCCGGTCGCCGATCTCTTCACCGATCGTCTCGGTCCGCGTCCGCGGGCCAAGCGGAAGGGCGGCCTTGGCCCCGCCGTGGCGCTGGCCGCCGCGGGCCTGGCCATCTTCGGCGGCTCAGTGTTCTGGGCGATGAACACGCCCGCCACCTATGCGAACGGCCCGTTGAGCCGCGGCGCGGTGGTATGGCTCGCCGGAATCCTCGGCGTCGCCCTGGTCGGTGTGGCGGTCTACCTGATCCTCGATCGGCTCGGCCGGCCGGCGCTGGAGCAGATCGACGGACGTCCCGACCGCGACCAATAGGCACGCGCCGGTTTCTCGCTAGGGGCGACGCATGCTAACGACGCATCCGATGATGCGTCTCGTTTCCATATCGGCGATGGCGGGAGCGCTCGCGCTGGCGGGTTGCGCGGCCCTGCCGACGCCTGCCGCCTGCCCGGTGGGGCAGGAGCCGATGCGTACGGCGCAGCTCTTCTTCGGCCAGAACATAGGCGGCAAGCCCGGCGTTTCGGACGCCGAGTTCCGCAGGTTCGTGGACGAGGAACTCACTCCGCTGTTTCCCAGCGGCCTGACCGTGCTCGACGGCGGTGGCCAATGGAAGGGCGACGAGAACCGGCTGATCCGTGAGGCCTCGAAGGTCGTGGTCCTGGTCCTGCCCAACGGGCCGGAGGCCGGCAAGAAGCTCGAGGCCGCTCGCAAGGCCTACAAGGCCCGCTTCCATCAGGAATCGGTGCTGCTGGTCACCCAGGCCGCCTGCGTCGATTTCTAGGCGTTCGCCGCCAGTCGCCGGACGGCCTCGGCCGTGGCCGCATCGGCCGGGAAGAAGGTTTCCAGGGTCAGCTCGGCCAGGGTGACGTCCACCGGCGTCCCGAACACCGTCGTGGTGCTGAAGAACGACAGCAGGCCGAGCTGGGTGTGCAACTGGAACGGCGCGGCCACCCCGCCGTATTCGTCCGAGGCCTTGCGCGGCGTCTGGCCGCCTGGGATCGGATAGGCCTTCAGCTCGGTAAGCAGGTCGGCCAGGCCGGGATCGGCGGTGAGCTGCACCTCCCGCCGCAGCCGATCCAGCAGGTGCGTCCGCCATTCATGCAGGTTGGCGATTCGCGGCGCCAGTCCTCTCGGATGCAGCGTCAGGCGCAGCACGTTGACCGGCCCAGCCAGCAGGTCCGCCTCCACGCCCTCCAGCAGCGGCGCGATCATCCGGTTCGCGCTGACCAGATTCCAGCCGCGGTCGACCACGAGGGCCGGATGCGGCTCATGGCCGGTCAGGATCAGTTCCACGGCCTTGCGCGCGGCCGCCAGGGCCGGGTCATTCAGGGACCTTTGTGGAAACATCGGCGCAAAACCTGCCGATACGAGGATGGTGTTGCGCTCGCGCAGGGGGATTTCCAGGTGCTCGGCCAGCCGCAGCACCATCTCGCGACTCGGCTGTGCGCGGCCGGTTTCCAGGAAACTCAGATGTCGGGTGGAGATCTCGGCGTCGAGCGCCAAGTCGAGCTGGCTGAGCCTGCGGCGCTGGCGCCATTGGCGAAGATGATCGCCGACTGCGATGGCTTGTGCGGTCATGGGATAAGCCTAGCGGTGCTTGGGACCCGGCTCCATGACCTGCGAGGTAATGATCCCTGAAAGACAAAGGGCCGGCTCCCTTTCGAGAACCGGCCCTTCCATTGTCGGACCGCAGTGCGGTCCACGACGCGGCGCTTACTTGGAGACCTCGTAAGCGGCGACCCGGGTCGCGGCTTCCACACTCGGATGAGGACAATGAGACACTGGGTCACCTCCTTTCAGCTGTTGAACAGGACCCCCAGTATGGGACGGCCCCGGGCCATCTGCAAACGGCCTTTCTGCGTCATTGGGCCGCTTTCGTCTCGATCGCCTCGCTTTCGTGCATGCTGGGGCGTCGCCGCAACTCCGTGACCGGATGCTTCAACTTGTCGAGGGCCTCGAGCGTCGCGCGATAGCCTGCCTCCACCGCCGGCTCGAAGGCCGACCAGTCGCGGATTTCCACCCCCGTCAGGTCGGGAGTGACCAGGACGTCGGTCGCCTCTCGCGCCGCCGCCAGGTCTCGGCCGGTCGAGACGGTCGCGGCCCGCATCAGCAGCGAGACGATCGGCGGGCCCTTGCGCCAGTCGCCGGTGCGGATCCAGCGCCAGACCGACTCCGGCCGGGCCACGTCGTCGGCGGTGATCGAGCGGCCGCGGCTGACATCGACCCCGACGATCGGCCCCAGGTGGGACAGGCGCATCAGGTCGGCCGGGAAGTTCTTCATCACCGCCCCGTCGACCAGGACGTTGTCCTCGGCGTTGGTGGCCGGCGGCAGCACTCCCGGCAGCGAGATCGTGGCGCGCAGAGCCTCGCGCAGCAGGCCGCTCTTGTGGATCTCGTAGGAACCGGTGGTCAGGTTCGACGAGACGCAGAAGAACGGCAGCCACAGGTCGGAGATCTGCGTGTCCCCGAAGTGCTTGGCCAGGCGTTCGCGAACCTTGTCGCCCCGAGTCATGGCCAGGAGGGGCAGGGCGATGTCGTCCAGCGGGCTGGTCGCCACGAACGCGTCGCGGATCCGCGCCTCCAGCTCGGGCTCGTCCCAGCCCATGGCCAGGCCCGCGCCGATGATCGCCCCCATGGAAACACCGCCCACAAAGTCGATCGGAACGCCGCGTTCCTGCAGCGCCTTGATCGCACCGACGTGGGCGTAGGCGCGCGCCCCCCCGCCCGAAAGCACCAGCCCCACGGATTGGCCGGCGATCACCCGGGCGATTCGCTTGACGTCCGCCGCGCCGTCGCGGTGCAGTTGGAAGACGCGGGCCGGGCGCAGGACGTCCACCCAGGCCTGGGAGCGCCGCGGCGCCCGGCGCAGTCTGGGCTGGACGAGGATGAGGTCCACCAGCCCCTGGGCGGCGAGGGGGGCCTGGATCGGCGGTACGGATGGGGACGACGCCTCGCCGTCGCCGACCCAGAACAGCCGGTCGACCTGTCGGCCGACCACGGTGCGCCAGCCGCCGTCCTCGGCCTCGGCGGCATAGAGCACGAAGTCCGTGCGCTGCTCGATTTCCGAGAACCATCCGGTGGAGGCCTGCGACGCCTCGGCGCCGACCACCTTCACCGAATAGCCGAGCTTGCCGATTTCGCGGCCGATCCGGTCGGCGATCGCGCGCACCTGCAGCCCGGGGCTGGCGGCAAGGAAACCGAAGACCGAGGGCTCGCCGATCGAGGCCTTGGTTTCGGCCTGTCGGCTACGCAGGATCATCAGCCGGGCCAGCTCCGTCATCACGTGGGCGTCGGATTCGCAGGCCTCGAAGAAGACGTCGCTCGGCAGGGCGAAGATCTCGGAGTCGCGCAGGGCGATCACGGTGCCGCTGTGCGGCGCGCCGGAGATCAGCGACATCTCGCCCGCCGGCTCTCCCGGCCGGATCACGCCCATGAATTCCAGCTCGCCGTTCTCGCTGCGCCGGAAGGCGCCGAGGCGGCCGGTGCGCAGGAAATAGAGGTGGTCCGCCGGCTCCCCTGTTTCGAACAGGGTGGCTCCGCCGGGCAGGGAGAACCAGGTCGCCTCGCCCTGGCTCCGCTCCTCCTGGAAGAGCTGCGTCAGGGCTGAGGTCCCAGGGATGTCGGGCAAACTGACCACCTCGGCAGCCTAGCTTGCCTCGCTTTCCCCGGCTATTGGCTTGGCCAGATCCACTAGGCCGTCTTCGGCGTTCATTGAAACGCCCCTCGGAGTGCGCAGCCATGACCAATCCCATCGCCGATCCCCTGGTCGAAGTGACCGACACCGACGCCGAGTCGCGCTTCGTCGACCTCGACGCCACGCCCGAAGGCGTCGCGTTCGTGACCATCACGCGGGCCGCGCGCCGCAACGCGTTCAATGCGGAGGTGATCGCCGCCCTGCATGAAGCCTTCGAAACCCTGCAGGGCGCCGAGGGCGTCCGCGTGGTCTTCGTGCGCGGCGCAGGCGGAACCTTCAGCGCCGGCGCCGACCTCGAATGGATGCGCGACGCCGCCGAGCACACCGAGGCCGACAATCGCGATGACGCCATGCAGATGGCCAAGATGCTCAAGAGCCTCTGGGACATCCCGGCCCTGACCGTCGCCCTGGTCGAGGGCGGCGCCTACGGCGGCGGCGCTGGCCTGGCGGCCGCCTGCGACATGGCCATCGCCACGGCGGACGCCAAGTTCAGCTTCTCGGAAGTGCGCCTCGGCATCATCGCCGCCACCATCAGCCCCTATGTCGTGGCCGCCATCGGCCCGCGGAACGCCCGCGCCCTGTTCGCGACCGGCAAGGTGTTCGACGCCGCCCACGCGGAGAAGGTCGGCCTGGTGAGCGAGATCGTCGCCGACGCTGCGGCCCTGGACGCCGCTCGCGAGGCCATCGCGCGGGAGATGATGGCCTGCGGCCCGATCGCCGTCGCCGAGTCCAAGAAGCTCGTAGAAGACGTGGCCTATCGCCCGGTCGAAGAGGTGATGGAGGAGACCGCCCGCCGCATCGCCCGCGCCCGAGTCAGCGAAGAAGGCCAGGAAGGCGTGCGGGCCTTCCTCGAAAAGCGCAAGCCGAGCTGGCTCGCCTGAGGCCTGAACTGATGGCCCTGAACATGATCAAGCTGGTGGTGGGATGCGACACGGTCGAGGACCTTGTCGCCTGGCACCAGAAAGGCCAGCCCTGGATCATGCACACGCGCCAGACGCCCAAGCGCGCCGCCGAACTGTTGGACGGCGGCTCGCTCTACCGGGTGTTCAAGGGCGTCATCCTCTGCCGCCAGACGATCCTGGCGGTCGATACGGTGGGCGAGGGGGCTGCCGCCCGCTGCGAGGTCACGGTCGATCCGGAGATCATCCGCGTCGCCCCGACGCCGCGGCGCGCTTTCCAGGGTTGGCGCTATCTCGAGGCCAAGGACGCGCCGCCGGACCTGGCCGGCGACGTGGACGGCGAAATCCCGCCCGAACTCGCCCGCCAGCTCCGCGAGGCCGGCGCCTGGTAGGTCTTGGAGCGTGACAGCTCCGCTTGGACCGGAAAGGTGCTAGACCGCCATGTTGTCGATCAGCCGCGTCCGGCCGATGACCGCGGCGGCCAGCACCCGGCCGGGAACCGCCAGCGGCCCAGGGCCCGGATGGCTCAGGTCGTCGGCGTTGCGCACCTCGAAATAGTCGATCCGCTGGAAGCCGGCCCGCTCGAGGGCCGCGCGGCCCGTAGCTTCGACCCGCTCCACGGTCTCACCGGCCTGCAGGCGACGCACGGCGTCGGCCAGGGCGAGGTTCAAGCGTTCGCCGACCTCGCGCTCGGCGTCGCTGAGGTAGGCGTTGCGCGAGGAACGGGCGAGGCCGCTCTCGAGGCGCGAGGTCGGCGCGCCGATGATTTCCACAGGAATATCCAAGTCACGCACAACCCGCTTGATGACCTGGAGCTGCTGGTAGTCCTTCTCCCCGAACACGGCGACGTCGGCTCCAGACTGCAGCAGCAGCTTGGTCACCACGGTCGCCACGCCCGCGAAGTGGCCGGGCCGGGCGGCGCCGTCGAGAGGCTCGGAAACCCCGGTGACATTGACCGTGGTCGCGAAGCCTTCGGGATACATCTCCGCCACGGTCGGGGCGTACATCAGGTCGCACTGTGCGCTCGCCAAGGCCTCGGCGTCCTGCGCCTCGCCCCGCGGATAGGCGTCGAAATCCTCGTTCGGGCCGAATTGGGTCGGGTTGACGAAGACGCTCGCGACCACCCGGTCCGTCTTGGTCCTGGCCAGGGCCACCAGCGACAGGTGGCCGTCATGCAAGGCGCCCATCGTGGGCACAAGCGCCACGCGCTCGCCTTTGGCCTTCCAGGCGCGGACCTGCGCGCGGAGATCGGCGACGGTACGGACGATGGGGATCTGAGACATGCTTGGACTCGCTGGAAGGACCGTCCGCGCTTATGGCGCGGGCCCGCCTCGGCGTCCATTCCATCCACAGGCCTAGAGGATGACTGCGTTGACGCGGCGTCGCGGTGAAGGTTCCTGTTAATAAATGGAATCGGCGGGTACGCCCCCGGTGTTGGAGTTGAGGATCGATGTCGCAAGCCAAGGTGATCGTCGTCGGTAATGAAAAGGGCGGGGCGGGCAAGTCCACGATCGCCATTCACGTGGCTACGGCCCTGCTGCACGGCGGCGCGCGCGTCGCGACTCTGGATCTAGACCTGCGCCAGCAGAGCATGGCCCACTTCTTCGCTCACCGCCGCGCTTGGCTGGACGCCAACGGCGCGGTCGCGCCGGTCCCGATCGAGTTCCTGCTCGGCGCGGAACTGGCCAAGGCGCCTGACGCCGAAGCCGTGGCCCACTTCGAGGACGCCTTCGATCGCGCCTGCGATCAGGCGGATTTCGTGCTGATCGATACGCCCGGCAGCGACACCGCCGTCGGCCGGGCGGCGCACGGGGCGGCAGACCTCGTCGTCACCCCGATGAACGACAGCTTCGTCGACTTCGATATGCTGGGCGTGGTCGATCCCGTCAGCCTCGATCTGAAACGGCCCAGCCTCTATTCTGAGACCGTCTGGAACAGCCGCAAGGCCCGCGCCGTCGCATCCGGCAAGTCGATCGACTGGGTGGTTCTGCGCAACCGCCTGGCCCCCACCGAGGCCCGCAACCGCAAGCGCCTGGACGAGCGGGTCCAGGCGCTGTCGCGCCGCGTCGGCTTCCGCGTCGGGCCTGGCCTGCGCGACCGGGTGATCTATCGCGAGCTCTTCCCCTTCGGCCTGACCATCGCCGACCTGTCGCCGGCGATCCGTCCGGTGGCGATGTCGCTGCAGCACGTGGCCGCGCGCCAGGAGCTTCGCGCCCTGATGGGTTCGCTCGGAATCTCCGGACTGGATGGCGAAGAGCGGCTCGCCGCGCAATAACAGGCGCCATGATTTATCTCGCCCTCGGCTGCGCGGCCCTGCTTCTCTATATCTGGGTAAGCCGAGGTAAGTTCACCCTCAAGCGCCGCGAGTGGCGCTTCCTGGCTGGAGCCCTGGCGATCGCCTGCTTCGCCGCGGCGGCCTATGTCGGCGTGCGGGGAGGGTGGGGTAAGTCCATCGTCCTGGTGGTGATGGGCCTGTGGCTGGCGGTTTCGACCCGCCGTACCGGACCGTCCCCGCAGCAGCCCTCACGCACCGTCAGCGATGCGGAAGCCCGCTCGATCCTGGGCGTCGGGCCGGAAGCTTCGAATGACGAGATCAAGGCCGCCTATGCGCGGCTGATGCGGATGGCCCACCCCGACAAGGGCGGAACCAGCGGCCTGGCGGCTCAGCTCAACGCCGCCAGGGACCGCCTACTGAGGAAGTAGCCGTCAGGCCGGCTTCACCACCATGCAGGCCAGGCGCTTGGCCTTGAGGGCCTGGCAGGCGTTCTTGGCCGAGACTTCGCTGTAGCCGGAGAAGCGGGCGCGATAGGAGCCCGACTTGCCGCTGACCTGGCCGTCCTTGACCCGGAAGTGCTTGCTGAAGCGCTTGGTGACGAAGGTGATCTGTTCCTTGGCGTCGGACTTCGACTTGAAGGCGCCGACCTGGACGACCCACTTGCCCTTGCCGAGGGAGGTCTTCGACGATTCGACGATCTTGGTCCGCGACGCCGCGGCCGGCGGAGGGGCGGAGGCCAGCACGATCTTCAGTCCGTCCTGGTCGCCATCGCCCTGCTCGGTGGAGCCGCGGACGACCGGACCCGAAGGGGTCGGCTCGAACAGGTTCTGCGCCACGGTGATCTTCTCGCCGCGCTCGCGACGGGCCATCACGTCGAAGCCGGTGAGGATCAGGTCCTCGGCGTTGTTGTTGCGGATGGCGGTGGACGGCGCGCCCAGCACCACGGTGATCAGGCGGCGGTTACCCCGCACGGCTGAGACCGCGATGTTGAAGCCGGAGGCGTTGGTGAAGCCGGTCTTCAGCCCATCGACGCCATCCATGCGGCCCAGCAGACCATTGTGGTTGCGCATCGTCTGGCCGCGGAAGGTGAACGACCGCTGGCTGAACAGGTCATAATACTGCGGATAGTCGCGCATCACGGCGCGCGAAAGGATGGCGATGTCGCGCGCCGTCGAGATCTGACGGCTGTCGGGCAGGCCGGACGCGTTGACGAAGCGGGTGTTGCGCATACCCAGTTCCTGGGCGCGCAGGGTCATCATCGCGGCGAAGCGGGCTTCGGTGCCGCCCAGCTTTTCGCCCAGCGCCACGGCGATGTCGTTGGCCGACTTCACCGCCAGGGCCTGCATGGCCTGATCGACGGTCAAGCTGTCGCCGGGGCGCAGGCCGAGCTTGCTGGGCGCCTGCGCGGCGGCGTGGGGCGAGATAGGCACCAGATCGTTCGGATGCAGCCGCCCCGCCTGAAGCGCCTCGAAAGCCAGGTACAGCGTCATCACTTTCGTCAGCGACGCAGGATACCTCGGGCTGTCCGCGCGTTTGGCGTACAGCACTTCGCCGGTTTTCGCATCGACAACCAGCGCGGCGTATTTCGGCTGGTTGGCAGGCGTTTGCAGATAGGGAACTCGAGCCTGAGCGGTCGTGGTGACCACCGGGGCGAGGGTCGTCGCACCAGCGATCAGCAGGGACACAAACAGGCGGCGGGCGCGCTCGAACATGCAGTTCGTCCGTCGGTACAAGGGTTAGGCGGCCCCCCGGCCGCTCCTGATGAATCGTAGCATGACAGTCAGAGCGTTGCGCGATGGTAAACAGGACTTGAACGGGCTGTTTTGTCGCGCTTTTTCCGATCAACTGTTGCGTGATCGGATGTCGTTGTCACCTGAGCGTCAAATTTGTGCGGTGCACAAAAGTTGCTTGACTGCTGCACTGCAACATGGGACGTAAGGGGCCGAGTTCGAGGCAATTTCCCTTCCCATCTGCGCCGCGGCCCCCGCGCCGCCCCGTCTGATTTCAGGAGCCCCGCCCCATGGCCGCTGAGACCGTCAAGTCCACCGTCGAGCAGTTCACGACCGCCGGTAACGTCGCCTTCAAGGACGCCATCGAAAAGTCGCTGGCGCAACTCAACGAGTTCAACGCCCACTCCAAGAAGAACCTGGAAGCCATGGTCGCTTCGGTGACCGCTTCCACCAAGGGCGTCGAAGCCCTGAGCGCCCAGGCCATGGCCTATTCGAAGAAGGCTATGGAAGACCAGGTCGCCGCGGCCAAGTCGCTGTCCGGCGTGAAGTCCTTCCAGGAAGCCGTCGAGCTTCAGAGCGCCTACGCCAAGTCCGCGCTGGACGCTTACATCGCCGAAGTCTCGAAGATGTCGGACATCGTGACCGCCTCGATGAAGGACTCGGTCAAGCCGCTCAACGAACGCGTCACCGCCGCTGTCGAGCGCCTGCAGGCCGCGCGCTGATATAGACCTCTGTTCAAACGCCTTGCGTATCTAGGCGTCCTCCCGGGAACGGGCTCGCGAACCTCCAGCGCGAGCCCTTTTCTCTTTCCGCTTTCGAGCGCCAGGGTTAGACCTGCGGCATGTCTCAGGTCGAAGAACGTCTCGCTGCGCTCGGCATCACCCTGCCGCAGCCCAATCCGCCGGTCGCCAATTACGTGCCCTTCGTTCGGTCGGGCGACCTGGTCCACATTTCGGGTCAGGTCTCGGTGGACGCCAATGGCGGGATTCGCGGCGTGGTCGGCGAGGACGTCGACCTGGAGGCCGCGAGGGCCGCCGCGCGGCTCTGCGGAATCAACCTTCTGGCCCAGATGAAGGCCGCCTGCGAGGGCGACCTCTCCCGCGTCGTTCACGTGGTGAAGCTGAGCGGCTTCGTCCAGGCCGGCCCGAACTTCTTCGACATTCCCCAGGTCGTGAACGGAGCCTCCGACCTCATGGTCGCGGTCCTCGAGGACGCCGGCAAGCACGCCCGCTCGGCGGTCGGGGTCTACCGCCTGCCGCTGAACTTCGCGGTCGAGGTCGACGCCGTGGTGCAGGTTCGGTGACCAATTCCTTCGGCGAGGCTTGGGACCTTTTGTTCCACCCGCCGGTGGCCCATCGCGGGCTGTGGACCAAGGGCGGCGCGCCGGAGAACTCGCTGGCCGCCTTCCAGGCCGCCTGCGACGCAGGTTACGGCATTGAGCTCGATGTCCAGCTCTCGGCGGACGGGGAGGCGATGGTCTTCCACGACGACGACCTTGCCCGCATGACCGGCGTGGCGGGCAAGCTTCGCGACCGCACCGCCGCCGAGCTCGCCGAGCTGCGGTTGGCCGGAACCGACGAACCGATCCCGACCTTGCGCGAGACCCTGACGCTCATCGGCCGCCGGGCGATGACCCATGTGGAGCTCAAGACCCCCTATGGCGAGGTCGGCCCGCTGGAGCAGCGGACCCACGAAGTCCTCATCGACCATGCCGGCCCGGTCTGCGTGATCGGCTTCAATCCCTATTCCCACGCGTGGTTCGCCGACCGCTATCCCGGCGTGCTGCGTGGCCTGGACAGCTACGACTACAAGCGCGCGCCGCACATGACCGAGACCCAGCGGCAGTCCTTCGCTCGTCTGGAGCACGTGGCCATCGCCAAGCCGCATTTCCTGGCTCTCCATGCCGAGATGCTGCCCGATGAGCGGGCCGCCAAGTATCGGGAGGAGGGGATGCCGATCATCGCCTGGACCATTCGCGATCCGGCCCAGTGGGAAGCGGTCCGGCCTCATTGCGACAACCTGATCTTCGAGGGTTTCGCGGCGTGAAGCTGAAGGCGGCGGTCCAGATCAACCGCCGGATCTCCGAGATCGGGCATGAGGCGTGGGACGGTTGCGCCGGCAATCCCGACTACTGCGCCAATCCCTTCATGTCCTTCGACTTCCTGGACATCGCCGAGGAAGCCGGCTGTGCGGTCGAGAAGGCCGGTTGGGGGCCCCAGCACCTGTCGGTCGAGGACGAGCAGGGAGCGGTGGCGGCGGTCATGCCGCTCTATCTGAAGTCCCACAGCCAGGGCGAATACGTCTTCGACCACGCCTGGGCCGACGCCTATGAGCGCGCTGGCGGCCAGTATTATCCCAAGCTGATCTCGGCCGCGCCCTTCACCCCCGCCACGGGGCCGCGCCTGCTCGCGCGGCCAGACGTCGATCGCGAGGAGGCCTGGCGCATCCTGCTCGGCGGTTCGCTCGCGGTCTGCGAGCGCTATGAGGCCTCGTCCCTGCACGTCAATTTTCCCACCGAGGCCGAATGGACCTGGATGGGCCAGCAGGGGCTCTCCCTACGCCAGGGCCAGCAGTACCACTGGGAGAACCGTGGCTATTCCAGCTTCGACGACTTCCTCGGCGACCTGTCGTCAGGGCGGCGCAAGACCATCCGCCGGGAGCGCCGCGATGCGCAGAGCCAGGTCGAGATATTCGCCCTGACCGGTTCGGAGATCACCGAGGACCACTGGGACGCCTTCTTCGCCTTCTACATGGACACCGGGTCGCGCAAGTGGGGGCGGCCCTATCTCAACCGCCTGTTCTTCTCGCTGCTGGGCGAGCGGATGGCCGATCGGGTGCTGCTGGTCATGGCCCGCCGCAACGGTCGCTGGATCGCCGGCGCGCTCAACCTGATCGGCGCGGACTGCCTCTATGGCCGCAACTGGGGCTGTATCGAGGACGTGCCATTCCTCCACTTCGAGCTCTGCTATTACCAGGCCATCGAGTGGGCGATCGGGAAGGGCCTCGCCCGCGTCGAGGCCGGCGCCCAGGGCCAGCACAAGATCGCCCGCGGCTACCTGCCCAGCCCCGTCTACTCCGCCCACTTCATCGCCGATCCCCGACTGCGTGGCCCGGTCGAGGACTTCGTCCAGCGGGAGCGCGCCGCCGTCGAAGGCGAGATGGAGTGGCTGGCGGAGGAGTATTCGCCCTTCCGCCAAGAAGGCTGACTTCGCGCCCTAGATCTTCCGGTCCTGCCAGTAGGCGTCGCGCAGCACGCGCTTGTAGAGCTTGCCGGTCGGCAGCCGCGGCATCTCCTCGATGAAGTCGATGGAGCGCGGCGCCATGTAGCGCGCCAGCCGTTCGCGGGCGTAGGTCATCAGTTCCGCGGCCAGTTCGTCGGTGGGGATCTGGCCCGGAGCGGGCTCGATCACCGCTTTCACCGCTTCGCCCATTTCCGGGTCCGGAACCCCGAATACCGCCACGTCGGCGACCTTCGGGTGGGTGACCAGCGCGTCCTCGATGGCCTGCGGATAGATATTCACCCCGCCGGAGATGATCATGAAGGCCTTGCGGTCGGTGAGGTAGAGATAACCGTCCTTGTCGAGGTAGCCGACGTCGCCCAGGGCGTTCCAGTTGGGGTGCTTGGGGTGCCGGGCCGACGCGGTCTTGGCCGGGTCGTTGTGATACTCGAAGGTCGGCGCCTCGCGCTCGAAATAGACCAGGCCCGTCTCGCCCACCGGCAGCTCGTTCCCGTCCTCGTCGCAGATGTGCAGGACGCCCACGGAGGCGCGGCCGACCGAGCCGGGATGCTCCAGCCAGTCCTCGCTGGTGATGAAGGTGGAGCCCGAGCCCTCGGTCCCGGCGTAGTACTCGTAGAGGATCGGCCCCCACCACTCGATCATCTGCCGCTTGACCTCCACCGGGCAGGGCGCGGCGGCGTGGATGGCGACTTGGTGGCTGGAGAGGTCGTAGCGGGCGCGGACCTCCGGCGGCAGCTTCAACATCCGGACGAACATGGTCGGCACCCACTGGCTGTGGGTGACGCGGTACTTCTCGATGAGTTGCAGCGCCTGTTCGGGATCGAAGCGCTCCATCATCACCACTGTCCCGCCGAAGGACTGCACTGACAGCACATAGGCCAGCGGCGCGGCGTGATAGAGCGGCGCCGGCGACAGGTAGACGGACTCCGCGGTCAGGCCATAGCGGTTGGCCATCTGGCGGTTCTCGAACCCCTCGGCCGGAGTGATGTCGGGCAGGGGCCGCAGGATGCCCTTGGGCCGCCCTGTGGTGCCGGATGAGTAGAGCATGGAATCGCCCATCCACTCCTGCGCCAGCGGCTCGGGCGAGCCGGAAGCCACGGCGTCCTCGTAGGATGCCCAACCGGGAATGGTCCCGCCGGCCATCAGGCGGATCGGGCAATTGGGGATCAGGTCGATGAGCCCCTCGGCCGTCTCGCGCTTGGCGTAGGAGGTGACCAGCGCCTTCGCTCCGCAGTCGTTGGCGATGTAAGCGGCCTCGTCCGGCGGCAGGTAGCGGTTGATCGTCGTGACATAGAGGCCCGAGCGGAAAGCCGCCCAGATCGGCTCCATGAACGAGAGGTTGTTCTCCATCAGCACGGCGATGTGGTCGCCCCGCCGAAGGCCCTGTGCGTAGAGGAACTGCGCAAAGCGGTTCGACCGTTCGTTCAATTCGGCGAAGGTCACCGCCTGGCCGGTGTCGGCCGAAATGATGGCCGGCTTGTCGGGCGTCAGGCGCGCGTGATCGGCGAGATACATCAGTCCCTCCCTCTGCGGCCTTTCCGGCCGTCGACTTGTGTTTTCGACGAACAGGTTATCGCAAGCCGAGGGGCCGTAAACCCGTTGCGGTGCTTGACGTGGCGTCCGGATTGTTTCGTGTCGCCGGCCTCTCCTATGCTCCATTCACAAGAAAAATTTCGGATTGTGGGAGGGTTCGATGGGACTTCTGGATGGCAAGGTGGTGCTGGTCACCGGGGGCGGGCGCGGCATCGGTCGCGACGTAGCGATCCTGTCGGCGCAGCAGGGCGCCAAGGTGGTGGTCAACGACCTCGGCGGCGGCATCCATGGCGAAGGCGCGGACAAGTCTCCGGCCCAGGAAGTGGTCGACACCATCAAGTCCGCGGGCGGCGAGGCGGTGGCCAATTTCGACAGCGTCGCCGATCTTTCCGCCGTGAACCGCATGATCCAGCAGGCGGTCGACACTTTCGGCGGACTGCACGTCATCAGCAATCCGGCTGGCTTCCTGCGCGACCGCATGATCCACAACATGACCGAGGAAGAGTGGGACGGGATCATCGAGGTGCATCTGCGTGGGCACTTCAACGTGGTCCGGGCCTCCATCGGCCTGTTCCGCAACCAGCAGGAGGGCAACTATGTGATGTGGTCCTCCACGTCCGGCCTGATCGGCAATGTCGGCCAGACCAATTACGGCGCTGCGAAGATGGGCGTCGCGGGCCTCTCGCGGATCGTCGCCCTGGAGGGCGCGCGCAACAATGTCCGCTCCAACACCATCGCGCCCGGCGCGGCCACTCGCCTGACCGATTCCATCCCCACCACCGATCCTGAGCGCATCGCCCGGCGCGAGGCCATGCGGGCGATCAACAGCCCCGAGCGCCCGGCTCAGCTCGCCGTCGCCCTCTCTGCGCCGGCCAGCGCGCCGCTGTCGGGCCAGGTGTTCGGCGCCGGCGGCTACAACCTCTCGATCTTCCAGCAGCCGCGGCCGATCGAGACCTTCAGCCGTGAAGGCGGGTGGGACGCCGACACCATCATCCGCGAGTTCCTGCCGAGGATCGAAAAGCACATCACGCCGCTGAACGACACCGCCATCAGCGGCGGCGGCAAGGCGCCCACGCCGGTCAACGGCTAACGGCTTTTGCCGAGGTTCCGTCCTCGCCGGCGATGCGCTACCACCGAGACCTAGAGTCTGGAGGAGCGAGGCATGAGCCTGGACGGGACCTACGACGACGGCAACATCTTCGCGAAGATCCTCCGTGGCGAGGCGCCTGCGGCCAAGGTGTTCGAGGACGGCGATATCTACGCCTTCATGGATGTTTTTCCGCAGGCCAAGGGCCACACCCTGGTGATCCCCAAGCACACCCACGCCCGCAACCTGCTGGAGGTGGAGCCGGAGGTGCTGGGCCCGCTGATGCTGGGCGTCCAGCGCGTGACCCGCGCAGTTCGCGCCGCCCTCAATCCGGACGGCATCGTCGTGACTCAGTTCAACGGCGCGCCGGCTGGGCAGACGATCTATCACCTGCACTTCCACATCATCCCGCGCTGGGAAGGCGTCGCGCTCGGCCGTCACGCCGGCGGCGGCATGGCCGATCCGGCCGAGCTGAAGGTCCTGGCGGAACAGATCGCCGCGAAGATCGCGTGACCATGCTTCCGGAGCGTCCCTGGTTCGAAACCGAGGCCTATGAGGATTACATCGTCCGATCGGGCTTCGACACCGAAACGGCGGCCTTCATCCGGGACATGGCCGAGCATGGCTATGCAGTGGTCGATCTGGGCGACGAGGCCCGCGAGCTCTGCGACCGGGCGATCGCAGACACCCGACGCTATTTCAAGCGCCCCGGGATCAGCCGGGTGCAGGACGCCTGGTACCGTTCCCGCGCCGTCCGCAAGCTGGCCTCTTCATCGCGCATCCGCGAGTTGCTGCGCGCCGCCTATGGCCGCGACCCGTTCCCATTCCAGACGCTGAACTTCGAGGCCGGCAGTCAGCAGCCGCTGCACGCCGACACTATCCACTTCAGCAGTGTGCCCGAGCGCTTCATGTGCGGGGTGTGGATCGCGCTGGAGGACGTGGAGGAGGGGGCCGGCCCGCTGGTCTATCATCCCGGTTCGCACAAGCTGCCGATCATGACCATGCGGGAGGCCGGGGTGAACACCGCCTTGCCCGCGGTCGAAGACTACGAGCGGGCCTTCGTGCCGCGCTTCGCCGAGCGCATCGCGGCCGCCGGCCTGCCGGCCCGCCATGCGCTGATCAAGAAGGGCTGGGCCTTCGTCTGGGCCGCCAACCTCGCCCATGGCGGATCGGCCATCACCAAGCCCGGCTCCACACGCCGGTCCCTGGTGGTCCACTGCTACTTCGAGGACTGCCTCTACTATACGCCGATGACCTCGGACGAGACCGCCGGACGCTACGACCTGCGTGTCCCGGCCAACGTCCGCACCGGCCTCTGGACCTGGCCAAGGCTCAACGGCCGCCCGGCCCAGATGCGCGCCAAGCGCGTCTTCGGCGGCGTCATCCGCGACGTCCTGCGCATTCCCTTCGCGAATTAGGGCCGGGTGAGCGCGCCTGCGGAAATCCGGATCTTGCGGCCTTTGGCGGGCGGCGGCGGCGTCGCCTCCGTACATCTCGTGGAGGTCGCTGGTCGGTTGCTCGTCCTCAAGCAGAATCGGCGCCGCGATATCGCTGGCGAGCGCCTCTTTCACGAGGCGCTGGGCGTGGCCGGCCTGCCGCGCCTGCACATCGAGGATCACGCCGAACTCGGTCCGGAGGCGGTGCTTCTCGAGTATGTCGATGGCTCGCCGACGATCGGCGGCTCGCCGTCGCTTCAAGCCTGCAGGCTGTGGGGCGACGCGGTCGGCAAGCTTCATCACCTGCCGTCAGCCGGCTTCCTGACGCTGACCGACGACGGGGCGTTGCTGGAGTCCAGTTGGCGAGACTTCACCAAAGCCTTGATCCACCAGGCGCTCCAATGCAGCCGTAGGTCGGACTTGGAGCCGTCTCTTATCACCGAGGCCGAACGACGCTTGGCGTTGCTCCTTCAGTTCGAGCCGGAAAGCTTCGTCTTGGCGCACGGCGATCTCCATCTCAACAACGCGCTCATCAGGAACGGCGATCTGGTTCTTTTCGACAAGGCCAGCGAAATCTGGAGCGCGCCGGCGGTTTTCGATCTCGCGCTGATCTATTCCGAAGCGTTCTTCGCGGGCCGATATGGTGTTGTCCGGGAAGACGACGCCGCGCGCCTGAGGGCCTTTCACGAGGGTTATGGGGAACTGTCGCCCGATCAGGCGGGCTGGCTCGACCACTTTGTTCTTCTCAGGTCGCTGCGGCGATATCCAAGCCCTTTCGTTCCGCAGTTGGGCCAAGTCATAGAGACTGCGCTGGAGCGCCTGCGCAGGTGACGGCAAAGAAAAACCCCGGAGCGTGAGCTCCGGGGTTTCCCGTTCTAGCAGTCTGGCGCTGGTCAGTTGGCCAGTTCGGGCGCGGGATCCTCGGCCGGGTCTTCGATGACCGGGGCGCCGGGCTCGCGCTCGTCCCCTTCGATCTCGAAGGCCAGCTTGGAATCCTTGAGCACCACCTTGACGTGGCCGCCCTTGACCAGCCGTCCGAAAAGGATCTCGTCGGCCAGCGGCTTCTTGATGTTGTCCTGGATGACCCGGGCCAGAGGCCGCGCGCCGTACAGTTCGTCGAAGCCGTTCTTGGCCAGCCAGTCCGCCGCCTCTTCCGTCGTCTCGATGGTGACGTGACGATCGGCCAACTGGGCTTCCAGTTGGATGACGAACTTCTGGACGACCTGGCGGATGATCTCCTGGGTCAGCGCCTTGAACTGCACCACCGCATCCAGGCGGTTGCGGAACTCCGGCGTGAACAGGCGCTTCAGGGCCTCGTCCACCTCGTCGTCCTGCTTGCCGCGGCCGAAGCCGATGGCGTTGCGTTGAGCGTCGGACGCCCCCGCATTGGTGGTCATGATCAGGACCACGTTGCGGAAGTCGACCTTCTTGCCGTTGGCATCGGTCAGCACGCCGTGGTCCATGACCTGCAGCAGGATGTTGAAGACGTCGGGGTGCGCCTTCTCGATCTCGTCCAGCAGGACCACCGCATGCGGATGCTGGTCGACCGCGTCGGTCAGCAGGCCGCCCTGGTCAAAACCGACATAGCCGGGAGGCGCGCCGATCAGCCGGCTGACCGTGTGCCGCTCCATGTACTCCGACATGTCGAAGCGCAGGAGTTCGATGCCCATGGTCGAGGCGAGCTGCCGGGCTGTCTCGGTCTTGCCGGTGCCGGTGGGGCCGGAGAACAGATAGCAGCCGATCGGCTTGTTGGCGTCGCGCAGGCCCGCCCGCGCCATCTTCATGGCGGCGGAGAGCTGCTCGATCGCGTCATCCTGGCCGTAGACCGCCCGCTTCAGGTCGGTTTCCAGCTCCTTCAGCGCCACCGTGTCGGACTTGGAGACAGACTTCGGCGGGATGCGGGCGATCTTGGCGACGACCGCCTCGATCTCCTTCACGCCGATGATCTTCTTCCGCTTGCCTTCAGGCAGCAGCATCTGACTGGCGCCGGCCTCGTCGATGATGTCGATCGCCTTGTCCGGCAGCTTCCGGTCAGTGATGTACTTGGCCGACAGCTCCACCGCCGTCTTGATGGCGTCGTTCGTGTAGCGGAGCTTGTGGAAGTCCTCGTAGTAGGACTTCAGGCCCTTCAGGATCTTGATGGTGTCCTCGATCGTCGGCTCGTTGACGTCGATCTTCTGGAACCGGCGCACCAGGGCGCGATCCTTTTCGAAGTGCTGACGGAACTCCTTGTAGGTCGTCGAGCCCATGCAGCGCAGGGTGCCCGAGGCCAGGGCCGGCTTCAGCAGGTTCGAGGCGTCCATCGCCCCGCCGCTGGTCGCGCCGGCGCCGATGACGGTGTGGATCTCGTCGATGAACAGGATCGCGTCGGGGTGGTTTTCCAGCTCCTTGACGACCTGCTTCACGCGTTCCTCGAAGTCGCCGCGATAGCGGGTGCCCGCCAGCAGCGAACCCATGTCGAGCGAGAAGATGGTCGAGCCGGACAGCACCTCGGGCACCTGGCCGTTGACGATCTTGCGCGCCAGGCCTTCGGCGATGGCGGTCTTGCCGACGCCAGGGTCGCCCACCAGCAGCGGGTTGTTCTTGGTCCGGCGGCACAGGATCTGGATGCAGCGCTCCACCTCGGCCGAACGCCCGATCAGCGGGTCGACCTTGCCCTGTTTGGCCTTCTCGTTGAGGTTCACGCAGTAGGCCTCGAGGGCCTCGCCGCCGGTCTTCACGGCGGGCTTGTCCTCGTCCTCGGCGCCCTTGACCGTCTTGGGCTGGTCGGCGCCCGCCTTCTTAGCGATGCCGTGCGCGATGTAGTTCACCGCGTCGTACCGCGTCATGTCCTGCTCCTGCAGGAAATACGCGGCATGGCTCTCGCGTTCGGAGAAGATGGCCACGAGCACGTTGGCTCCGGTCACTTCCTCGCGGCCCGAGGATTGGACGTGGATCACCGCGCGCTGGATTACGCGTTGGAACGAGGAGGTCGGCTTGGCGTCCTCGCCGTCGTCCACGATCAGCGATCGCAGTTCGTTGTCCACATAGTTGGTCAGCGTGGTGCGAAGGGCCGCCAGGTCCACGTCGCAGGCACGCATCACACCAGCCGAGTCCTCATCGTCAATGAGGGCGAGCAGCAGGTGCTCGAGCGTCGCGTACTCGTGCTTACGCTGATTGGCGAAAGCAACGGCGCGATGCAGGGATTCTTCTAGCTGGCGAGAGAATGACGGCACTGAGCCTCAATCCTTTTCCATGGTGCATTGCAGAGGGTGTTGATGCCTGCGAGCAGTATCAACGACCTGAGCGACTTTGGTTTCCGCGACCTCGTAAGTGAATACGCCGCAGACGCCTACGCCGTGCTGATGAACGTGCAGCATGATGCGCGTCGCGTCTTCGCGCGACTTATTGAAGTATTGCTCAAGAACGTAGACGACGAATTCCATCGGCGTGTAGTCATCATTCAGGATGAGCACGCGATACATCGACGGCTTCTGCGTCTTCGGCTTGGTCTGAGTTATGACCGCCGACCGGACGCCCGTATCTTGATCACCTTGCTTGCGCTCGGCCATCGCACAGGTCTCCTGAGGGCAGGCGCCCTCTCTACTAATGGATTAGATATGAAAAAGGCTGCGGTTTGGAAGGGTCGAAATCGCCCCGGAACACCCTAACGCCTCCTTCCGCGTGTTTTTGTCACGCCCAGCGCTTCGGAAACGGGCGACTTTCAATCGTCGTTCGTTCGCTTGGAGCCCAAGGCGCGTCCCGAAGTGACCACCCCCGGGCCGAATCGGGCACGCAGCTTATCCACTGCCCTTTCTTCAACCAGGGCCTTTTGCTCGGCCCCGGCGAAGAAGTCGTGCTCCACCGCCGCGGCGTCGATCAACTCGGCCATGCCTACGCCGATCAGTCGCCAGGGCCGGCCATCGGCCTCCCTGGCCAGCAGTTCGCGGGCGGTGGCGAACAGGGTCTTGGCCGTCTGGGTCGGAACCGGCAGGGCCCGGCGGCGGGTGATGATCTTGAAGTCGGTCTTGCGCAGCTTCAGCGTGACGACCCGGCCCGCGACGCCGCCGGCCCGGGCCTGACGCGCCACGCGCTCGCACAGCGGCGCCAGCCGGTCCTCCAGGTCGGAGACCTTGCTGAGGTCTTCGTTGAAGGTGGTCTCGGCGCTGATCCCCTTGCGCTCCTCGTTGGGATTGACCGCCCGGGCGTCGCGCCCGTGCGCCAGATCGTAGAGTCGCAGGCCGCCGGCGCCGAGCCGCTGAGCCAGGGCCTTGCGGTCGGCCCGCGCGATGTCGCCGACCTTGAAGAGGCCGGCCCCCTCCAGCGACTTGACCATGGCCGGCCCGACCCCGGGGATAATGCCCACCGGCTTGCCGGCCAGGAAGCTCTGCGCCTCCGCCGCGCCGATCACCGAAAAGCCTCGGGGCTTGTCCAGGTCCGAGGCGATCTTGGCGAGGAACTTGTTGGGGGCCAGGCCGATGGAGACGGTGATGCCGATCTCGGCCTCGATCTTCGCCTGCAGTCGCGCCAGGGTCTCGGCCGGCGGCGCGCCGTGCAGGCGCTCGGTGCCGGAAAGGTCCATCCACGCCTCGTCCAGCGACAGCGGCTGCACCAGCGGCGTGAGGTCCCGGACCAACTCCATGATCCGCCGACTCTCGGTGCGGTACTTGGCGAAGTCGGGCTTGAGGATCACCGCCTGCGGGCAGAGCTGGCGCGCCTTGAACATCGGCATAGCCGAGCGCACCCCGGAGATGCGGGCGATATAGCAGCAGGTCGTCACCACGCCGCGCTTGCCGCCGCCGACGATCACGGCCTGGTCGCGGAACTCGGGCCGGTCGCGCTTCTCCACCGAGGCATAGAAGGCGTCGCAGTCCATGTGGGCGATGGACAGCCGCTCCAGTTCCTCGTGCGCCACGATCCGCGGCGAGCCACAGGCCGGGCAGCGGCGCTCGAAGGCGCCGCGTCGGAAGCAGTCGCGGCAGAGCGCGCTCATGGCTCCAGCGGCCAGAGCCAGGCCGCGCCGCGCACCCCCGAGGAGTCGCCATGCTCGGCGCGGCGGATCGGGGTTTCGAAGACGTCAGAGAAGACCCGGCCGGCGATCAGGCCGGGCAGGCCTTCGTAGAGTTCGCCCACATTCGACATCCCCCCGCCCAGCACGATGACGTCAGGATCCAGCACGTTGCAGATCACGGCCAGTCCGCGCCCCAGCCGGTCGACGTAACGGTCCAGGCTGGCGACCGCCGCGGGATCTCCGGCCTGGGCCGCCGCCACGATGGCCTCCGCCGAGCGTCGGTCGCCATGGGCGCGCGCCAGGCCGGTTCCGGAAACCCACAGCTCCATGCAGCCGCTCTGGCCGCACCAGCAGGCCGGGGCCGGATACTCCTCGCCCTCCGGCCAGGGCAGGGGCATGTGGCCCCATTCGCCGGTCAGGCCGTTGTGGCCCTCGACGATGCGGCCATCGACCGTCAGGCCTGCGCCGCAACCAGTGCCGATGATCACCGCGAACACGGTCCTGGCGCCCGCGCCGGCTCCGTCCGTGGCCTCGGACAGCGCCAGGCAGTTGGCGTCGTTGGCGTAGCGCACCGGCCGCTCCAGCACCCGCGCCAGGTCCTGGGGGAACGGGCGGCCGTTGAGCTCCGTGGAATTGGCGTTGCGCATCAAGCCGTTGGCCGGCGAGGCCGAGCCCGGCCCTCCCACCCCGACGGTCGCGCCGCGGACACCGGCCTGGCGCTCGGCCTCGGCCACCAGTTCGCGCACGGTCTCCAGGCCCGCCTCGTACTGGCGAGGGGAGGGTGCGCGCACCCGCGCGCGGAACCGCCCGTCGGCGTCCAGCGCCGCGGCCTCGATCTTCGTGCCGCCGAAATCCACCCCGATCCGGATCATGGGTCATGGTTTGTTCCGTTTCGCGCCGGAGTTCAACGGCTCAGATCGCGCTGCACATCAGGGTTGTCGAACGCCGCTATCTGATGCGAGGCTCCGCGGCCCAAAGGGAGGAACGCCGATGAACAAGCTCGCCGGGGCGCTGGCCGCTCTGACGCTCGCCGCCTGCTCGCCGCAAACCGCCGAAAAGAAAGAGGCGGCGGCCCCGCCGGTCGAGAAGGCCGCCGCGTCTGGCGTCCGGAACACCGCGCCCGCCGGGGCCTACGCCATCGACCTGGCCCACACCAGCGTCACCTTCCGCGTCAGCCACTTGGGTTTGTCGCGCTACACCGCGCGCTTCACCGGCGTCGATGCCAAGCTGAACTTCGATCCCGCCAACCCCTCGGCCATGAGTGTCGAGGCGACGATCGATCCCAAGTCCATCGAGACCGACTACCCCCTGGACGAACCCGACTTCGACAAGCAGTTGACCGGCCCGGACTGGCTGGACGCCGCGCGGTTCCCGCAGATCACCTTCAGGTCCACCGCGGTCGAGACCACCGGCCCGAACACCGCCAAGGTGACAGGCGACTTCACCCTGCGTGGCGTGACCAAGCCAGTGACCCTGGATGTCACCTTCAACGGCGGCTATGCGGCCACCGATATGGACCCGGCCGGCTCACGCATCGGCTTCTCGGCGCAGGGCGCGATCAAGCGCTCCGACTTCGGCCTCACCGCGGGCATTCCCGCCCCGGGGACCAACTTCGGCGTCGGCGACGAGGTCGAGATCTTCATCGAGACTGAGTTCACCCAGCCTCGGGCAGGCGCGGCCCCGCCCGCCAAGCCGGCGGCCTAGAACACCGACGCCTCGATCGCCTCGCGCAGTTCGCGCCAGTCGTCGATGCGCCGGTGGCGGTCCGGCGCGCTCGGCGCCAGGGGGCGCAGGCGAGGGTCGGCCACCATCTGGAAGCGGCTGACCGCCGGCGCCGTCTCGGCCACCGAATCGAGGTTGGAGATGAGGTCGTCGATGAAGGCCGCCTGCGCACGCATCTGCCCCGCCATCGCCGCCGCGGAAGGGCCCTTCGGCCCGGTGTTCAGCACCAGCGGGTAGTCCATGCCGTGGCGGGCCAGCCACCGCGCCCTCGCCATCCGCGCCGGGCCCGGCGCATTGGTCAGGATCACCACATTGGCCCGCTGCGAGAGCGTGCGCAGCGCTTGCGTCGCGCCTGGAGCCGGTTCCATGTCCCCGCAACCCAGGCGGAAGAAGTCGTCGAAGTGCGAGCGCCCTTCGTCGATCGGCAGGTGCTGCGTTTCGCCCGGTCGGTAGATGTTCTGGAACAGGGCGAACCGGTCGACCCGGAACTCCAGTCCCCGATCCTCCAGGAAACGGCCGAAGCCCTGCATGAACAGGCCCAGCACCTCGTCCACATCCACCAGCAGCAGCGGCCGATCGGGATCGACGCCCATCTCCGCCAGGTTCGGCGGCCTTTGCGGAAACTCTCGGGGCGTTTGCGCCAACGGGGTTCTCCAATCTCGGCTAACGCGAGTTTAAGGATATCCGTGTGATCAAGGATCAACAGGTAGGGCCAGAGCGGCGTAGTCGTGGGCTCGAAACATCGTCGAGATCAAGATGGCCAAGAGAGTCCTCATCGTCGAGGACAACGAGCTGAACATGAAACTCTTTCATGATCTGCTCGATGCCCAAGGCTACGAGACCCTGCAGACGCGCGAGGGGCTGCAGGCGCTCGCGCTGGCGCGGGAGCACCGCCCCGACCTCATCCTCATGGACATCCAGCTCCCCGAGATTTCCGGCCTGGAGGTCACCAAGTGGCTGAAGGAGGACGACGAACTGGCCTCTATCCCGGTCGTCGCGGTGACCGCCTTCGCCATGAAGGGTGACGAGGAACGGATTCGGGAGGGCGGCTGCGAGGCCTATATCTCCAAGCCGATCTCGGTGTCGCATTTCCTCGACACCATACGGCGGTTGCTGAACTGACGCCGCCGCATGACCGCACGCATCCTTGTCGTCGACGATATCGAGGCCAACGTCCGTCTGCTGGAAGCCAAGCTGACGGCCGAGTACTACGAGGTCCTCACCGCGCATGACGGGCCGACGGCGCTCGCCCTTGCCGCCAAGGAGAAGCCGGACATCGTCCTGCTCGACGTGATGATGCCGGGCATGGACGGCTTCCAGGTTTGCCGTCGCCTGAAGAACGATCCCGAGACGCGCCACCTGCCGGTGGTCCTGGTCACCGCCCTCGACGGACGCGGCGACCGCATCGCCGGCCTGGAGGCGGGCGCCGACGAGTTTCTGACCAAGCCGATCGACGACATGATGCTGTTCGCTCGCGTGCGCAGCCTCACCCGCCTGAAGATGGTCATCGACGAGCTGCGCGACCGCGAGGCGTCCGGCCGCCGCATGGGCGTCATCGCCGGTTCCGCCTCGCGCCTGGGCGGGGCAGGGGGGCGCGTCCTCATCGTCGACGACCACGAGCGCCAGGCCCAGCGCGTCGCCGCCGAACTCGCCATAGAGCATCGGCCCGTGATCGAGGGGGACGTCGAGAAGGCCCTGCTCAGCGCCAGGGGCATGGCCGACCTCATCATCGTCAACGCCACCGCCCGTTCGTTCGACGGCCTGCGGTTCGCGGCCCAGATCCGTTCGGACGAGGCCACTCGCCACCTGCCGATCCTCGCGGTGGTGGATTACGACGAGCGTTCGCGGGTCGTGAAGGCGCTGGAGATCGGCGTCAACGACATCCTGCCCAAGCCGATCGACCCGCAAGAGCTGGCCGCCCGCGCCCGCACCCAGATCCGGCGCAAGCGCTATACTGACTATCTGCGCGACAACCTCGACCATTCGCTGGAGCTCGCCGTCACCGACCAGCTCACCGGCCTGCACAACCGGCGCTACATGGTCAGCCAGCTCGAGGCCCTGGTCCGCCGAGCCGGCCACGGCGGCGACCCGGTCGCCAGCCTGCTGATCGACATCGACCACTTCAAGAAGATCAACGACGGCTACGGCCACGACGTCGGCGACGAGGTGCTGCGCGAGTTCGCCGTGCGGCTGGCCTCCAACGTCCGGGCCGTGGACCTGCCTTGCCGCTACGGCGGCGAGGAGTTCGTGGTGGTCATGCCCGACACCAGCATCGTCGACGCCCAGCGCATCGCCGAGCGTATCCGCCTGCACGTGGCCGGTTCGCCGTTCCGGGTGATGGGCGGCGCTGAACTGCTCAGCGTCACCATCTCAATCGGCGTCGCCGCCACCAATGGCGGCGCCGACAAGCCCGAGGCCTTGCTCAAGCGCGCCGACGAGGCCGTCTACGAGGCCAAGGCCACCGGTCGCAACCGGGTCGTGGCGCGGGCGGCCTGATCGCCCTCACAGTTTCGCGCAAACCTCGCCGAGCTGCTTGGTGAAGGCGGCCTCGGCCCCAAGCGTCTGCCCCAGGATCTTCATGCCCTTGGCGCAGTCGGCCAGGGCCTCCGGGCGCCGCCCGGCCCGGGCCAGGATCGTCGCCCGGTTGACCAGCAGGTCGCCATGGTTGGCGTGCAGGCCGCCATAGCTGGCGTCGTAGTTCGTCTTGGCGTCGTCCAGGATGGCCAGGGCCTTGGCCGTCCGCCCCCGCTCGGACTCCACCAGCGCCAGATAGATTTCCGCGATCCCGATCAGATAGTGCGGCCCGCCGAACGCCTTCCGATAGATCGCGATCGCCTCCTCCAGCGACTTCTCCGCCTGCGGTAGCCGCCCCTGGCCCTGAAGGATCTGGCCCTGCATCGACAGCGAGTCCGCAATGATCGGATTGTCGTCGTCGAGCATCTGGCGCTCGATCGTCAGGGCCGTGTTGATCCGCGCCTCGGCGATCGGCAGGTTGCCCTCCAGGAAGGCGTTCTGCGCCAGCATGAACCAGGTCTGGCCGGTCGACAGGTGCTGCTGCCCCAGCACGCGCTGGTGGATTTCCAGGGCCTCGATCAGCGCCGTCTCGGCCTTCTCGAACTGACCGCTGTCGGAGAGCACGCTGCCTTGCGACACCAGCACCGCGGCGATCTTGCGATCGTCGGGCCGCGGCATGGAGCGGTAGAGCTTCAGGCTGCGGGCGAAGGCGTCGAGGCTTTCGGTCAGCTCGCCATTGGCCGTGTAGATCATCCCGCGGGTGAACTCGGCGCTGGCGCGAATGTCCGCAAACTGGTCGGCGTCCGAGCCGAGCAGGGCCTCGGCCTTGCGGACGCTGGCGGCGGACTTGTCCAGCAAGCCGAGCTGCAGATAGGTCATGGCCAGCGCCAGCTCGGCGTTGGCGCCTTCCGGCCCGGCCCGACCTATGGCGCCGGACGAGGTCTCCAGCAGTCGGCGCGCCTCGCTGAACAGGCCAAGATTGTTGTAGGCCCGCCCGATCGTCCCGATCAGCCTGGCCTGGATCTGCGGCTGCTCGGCCAATTCTTCCCGTGCGCGTTCTGCGCCTCGTTCGAGCACTGTGAGCGCGGTGATCTCCCGTGGGTTTTCCGTGGCCGGATTGGTCAGGACGAAGGTGCCGATCAGAAAGTCCGACGCCGTCTTGGCTGCGCGGGCTTCGCGCTCGGCGATCTCGCGCTGCTCGTTCGCCTCGATCCGGCGGGCGTTCGCATAGGCCGCGAGCGCACCGGCGGCCAGCATGCCGACGCTGGCGGCTCCGGCGACCAGTCCGGCGTTCCGCAGCCGCCGTTGGGTCTCGCGCTGGATGAGATCGTCCAGGCGCAGTCCCGTCAGGCCGGCGACCAGCTTGAGCTTGGCCAGGCGCTTGCCGTCCGCCTCGGGGCGAATGTCGGCCGCCACCGGCTCGGCGGGGCGTTCGGACAGCCGGCCGTCGGGGGCGATCTGGTAGCGAAGGCTGGCCGGGAAGCACTCCTCGTCGGCCTTGGCGGGCGGTGAAAACGGCTCGCCGCCGGCGATCAGGGCCAGCACGCGATGCTCGCCGTGCATCTGCTTGAAGTTCAGGATCTCCTGGTTCACCCACTTCGAAGCGGCCGCTGCAGGGGAGCAGATGACGATCAGGAACTCCGACGCCGCCAGTGCCGCGCTGATCTCGCTTCCCAGGTCATGGGAGGCGGACAATTCCTCCCGGTCGCGGAAGATCGGCCTGATACGCGCCGGAACCTTCCCGATCCCGGTGGCCGAGCCGACCAGCTTCGAGGGCAGGCGATAGGATTCCAGCGCGCGATGCAGCCACACTGCCGTCGCCTTGTCCCGATGACTATAGCTCAGGAAGGCCTTGTAGCGCGGCGTTACAGTATGCGGGGAACCATCCATCGCCGTTGCCGTCGGAAGGCGGCGCCCAGAGCACCGAAGCCGACGATCATCAGCGCCCAGCTATCGGGTTCGGGGACCGCCGAAGCGGAGACGGGCTTGAAGGTCAGCACGCCCTTGCTGAAGGTCGGATAGGCGAAGTCGAACTGATCGACCTGGAAGCTGGAGCTCTCGTTCGACGCGACCTTCAACAGTGATGGCTTGATGCCTCCGCCGCGCCCGATCGGGTCGCCGAACGAGGAATAGGCGACCAGGCACGAACCGGTCTGCAGCTTGAAGCAGTCGGCGTAGCTGTAGCTCTCGACGATCGTCTCGTAGGTCAGGGTCGAGGATTCGCCGGGCAGCAGCAGGGAGCCCTTGGGGAAGGCGACCTCGATGTCCGTGGCGTCCCAGACGAAGCCGAACTCCTTCTGGCTGCCGTCGTCGGCGACCGGACGGAAGCCCGCCAAGGCCGCCTGGGCGGCGTTCATGTCGCTGACGATAACGTTCGAATTGGACGCGGCGTCGTACAGCAGGGCGATATTGCCCTTCAGCTCATAGACAACCTCATCGCCGCCGGTGATCCGGAAGGTGAAGGACGCGCCGGCCAGTCGGCCGGCCGGATCGTTCGTCGTGAAGTCCTGAAAATCGTGGAAATCGCCGGGATAGGTCGCGCCGGCGGTGCATCCGGTAATGACGTTGAGGCACTCGCGGGCGGCGAAGAAGCCCATGCCCGCCGGGGTGATCGTGGAGTGCAGGGTCGGGATGACGGCCGTGTCCCCGTCGTTGGTGAAGCTGATGTCGACCACCGTCCGCGAGGTGAGGTGGGCCAGCGCTCCGCCGGCGATGTTGCCGTTCTGGAACTCGACGACCTGGTCGCTGATGTCCGAGGTGGAGGTGAAGCTGCCCGCCGATCCGAAGGCGTTGCCGCCAGCCATCAGGTTGAGCTGCTCCCCCTGGAAGATTGCGATGCCGGTGTCGTCGGGGTCCGCACCCGGCTGGAACTGTGTCTTTCCACTGGTGTGCGTCACCACGCCGGTGACTTGCGCGTGGGCGACGCCGCCCATCAGCGCGATCGCGCCCGCCAAGCAGGCCACCGCCCGTCGCATGATCGCCTCCCAATCAGCGGCTTGTCCGCATGATTAACGAAAAACGACGTTACGCGATTTTACGATCAAGCAAAGCGAAAGCTTCACGCTTGCAACCAGTCGCTGCTTTTCACAGCGGAGGCGGGCGGCGCCCGGGTCGCCCGCGCTACGCCTTCTACATGTCGACCAAGGGCGAGAAGCCGCCATAGATCTGGCGCTTGCCGTCATAGGGCGCATGGCTCATGGCCTCGTTCATCCGCGGATCGGCCATGATCTTGGCCCAGCCCTCGTCGCGCGCGGCCTTGGAGGCCCACTCGATCCAACTGAAGACCACCACCTCGTCGCCGCCGGCCTTGACCGCGCCCTGGAAGTCCGTGACCTTGCCCTCGGGAACGTCATCGCCCCAGGCCTCGACCACCCGAGTCGCGCCATGCTCCTTGATGACCGCATTGGTCTTTGCGGTCAGCTCGCGGTAGGCGTCGCGCGCATTGGCCGGAACCGCCAGGACCATGCCGTCCACATAGCCGGCCTTGGCGCCGGTCTTCTCGTCGCTCAGCACCTCGAAGCCGCCATAGATCATTCGCTGGCCGTCGAAGGGCATGTCGGCCCCCATCGCCTCCATCCGCGGGTCGCTGCGCATCTTCTCGTTGGCGGCCTGGCGCGTCGCCTTGTCCGGGAACTCGAACCACGAGAACACCACCACTTCGTCCGGCTTGGCTTTCACCGCGCCCTTGAAGTCGGTGACCCTGCCATCCGGCACATCGTCGCCCCAGGTCTCGACCATCCGGGCGACGCCGAGTTCGTGGAAGAGCGGCGCCGCATCGGCCGCATGTTTGCGATAGGCGTCCTTCTTGTCGGCGGGGACGGCGCAGACGAAGCCTTCGATATAGGCCATGGTTTCCTCCGTTGATCGGTTTGCGCTGTTGCGCTCAGCGCCGCTTCGGGCGCGTGCGGCCCTAAGAGGGAGAGGCCGTCTTGACGTTATAGGTTGATATCAACACAATTGTGTCATGTCAAAAGCCGCTTCCTTCGACATGACCGTGCATGTTCGCGACCATTGCTTGTGCCTGGCGGCCCAGCGCGCCGCCCGCAGCCTGGCTCGGCGCTTCGACGAAGCCCTGCGCCCGGTCGGCCTGACCAGCGGCCAATTCTCTCTGCTGACCTCCCTGAACCGGCCGGAGCCGCCGTCGGTGGGGGAGGTGGCGGATGTGCTCGGGATGGACCGGACCACGCTCACAGCCAACCTCAAGCCGCTGGAGCGGCGCGGGCTGGTCGAGATCCTGGTCGATCCGGTCGACCGCCGCAGCCGCCTGGTGAAGCTCTCCGCCGCCGGGTTGGAGGCGCTGGAGGCGGCGACGCCGATCTGGGTGCAGATCCATGCTGAGGTGGAAGGCCTGCTAGATCGTCCTGAAGACATCCGCGGCGGCCTTCGCGCCCTGGCTTAGGAGGGCGGGGCTCACCGCCCTGCTGCGCAGACCCCGTCCAGATCGGACTCCCGGTCTTGCTTCGCAAACCAGGGATGACACTCGCCTTTGCAGGGACCCCGAAACGCAAAACGCCCGACCTTGCGGCCGGGCGTTTTCACAGACTGGAGATCTGTGGGAGGCTTATTTGATCTTGCCTTCCTTGAACTCGACATGCTTCCGCACGACGGGGTCGTACTTCATCATGACCAGCTTTTCGGTCTTGGTGCGAGCGTTCTTCTTCGTGACGTAGAAGTAGCCGGTGTCCGCAGACGAGTTCAGGCGGATCTTGATGGAGGCGGGCTTCGCCATGGTCGGTCCTCGCGGGGCCGGCGAGGCCGGCAGATGTTCGAAAGAGCCGCGGACAATACGAATCTCGAACCCAAAGTCAATGCGACTGGGGGAAATTCCTGTGCGGCTGCCTCATCAGCCTAGCATTGCCGTGAGGGCAGGCGACGAAAACTCTTCCAGTCGGCCCGCCCGCTCCACAAGAAAGTGCGCGGCGACGTCGTTTCGGGTCGCGAAATCCAGGCCCTCCTGCGCGCCCAGCACGGTCAGGGCGGTGCACAGGGCGTCGGCGTCGATGCAATCGGGCGCGATCACGCTGACCGAGCGCAGCCCGTTCACCACCGGCCGTCCGGTCCGCGGGTCGATGCTGTGGGAATAGATTCGGCCCGCATGCTCGAATCGGCGCCGGTAGTCGCCGGATGTGGCGACGGACAGGCCATGCAGCGCCACCAGAATTCGGCCGCCGGGCAGGGCGGCGCCTGGCGGCGGCGCGATCTCCACCCACCAGGGCGAGCCGTCAGTCTTCACGCCGGCGCCGCGCAACTCGCCGCCGATCTCCACCAGATGATCGGTCAGGCCCATGAGGCTGAGCGCGCGCGACACTTCGTCCACGCCGAAACCCTTGGCGATTCCGGAGAAATCGAGCTGCAGCCCCCCAGGCTGGTGGACCCGCGCGCCATCGACCGCCAGCCGGTCCCAACCGCTTGCGGCCAGCGCCGCCTTGATCTGCGCATCATTGGGCGGCGCGTCCACGGCCCCGGCCGCGCCAAATCCCCAGAGATCGACAAGCGCCCCCGCGGTCGGGTCGAACGCTCCGCCGCTCTCCTGAGCCCAATACAGCCCACGCTCCAGCACATGCCGGAAGGCGGCGGGCGCCTCCATCCACCCGCCCGCGGGCAGGCGGTTGAAGCGGCTGATGTCCGCCTCCGGCTCCCAGGTGCTCATCTGCCGGACGATACGGTCGAGCAAGCCCTGGATCTGCGACTGCGCGCCGGACGCGTCGAGCTCGGCCGGGGCCAGCGCCCTGACCGACCAGGAAACGCCCATGGTCGGTCCGCCGAACTCGACGGCCGTCCCGCCTCGCGGCTGGATCGCCCGCGGCGAAAGCCCGAGCGGTACGGCGACCCGCACCGTCAATCGGGCAGAACTTCCAGGGTCGCCACGTAGGAAGCGTTGCGCTCGCTGTTCGGCAGCGAGCCCGGGCCGCCGCGAGCCGAAGCCTCGAGCCAGTACATGCCCGCTTCCGGCCACTTCACGGTGAAGGCGCCGTCGGCGCCCGTCTTCACCTTCAGTTCGGCGCTGGAGGCGCGGTAGCGGCCGTCGCCCTCGATGATGTCCACCTCGACGCCGGAGGCCGGCTTGCCGTCCAGCATCAGCCGGAAGGTGGCTTCTTCGCTCGCGACTAGATCGTTCGGGTGCGTGACCGGCTCGAGCTCCAGGCCCTTGCCGGTGAGCTTCAGGGCCTCCATGGTCGGCGCCCCACGCGTCGCGAAGACTTCGGCCCGGCGCTGGTTCTCGATGATGCGCACCTCGGTGGCGTCCTTCGGGATCGCCGTCGCCAGCCCCTCGGCCGAGCCGCGCCAGCGCTTGGTCTCGCCGCCCTGCTTGTAGGACGCCATCAGCCCTTCGCCGGCGTTGACGATCTTGTAGGTGCCAGGCTTGTCGAGTTGGACGTCGAAGGTGCTGCGGTACTTGCCGGTCGCGCCATTCTTGATCTCGGCCTTGGACCCGTCCGGCGCGATCACCGCAATGCCGTCCAGCCGCATCGGCACGTGGTCGAAATAGAAGAGGTCGTTGGAGACCGCTGCGTCGACTGTGATCCAGGGATCGGAACCGGAGAGCACCGTCGCCGACGGCAGCATCCATTGGCGGTGCGCGCTAGCCGCGGCGGGAACCGCCAGGGCGGCGGCGATGGAGAGGGCGGCCAGGGCGCCGCGGCGGGCGGAGATCATCGAGGTCCTCACTGTCTTAGGGCTTCACGGTCACGGTCAGGGCGCCCAGTTCGCTTGCGCCCTTGGCCGAAGAGGTCGCGGCTGCTTTCGGTGGCCACTGGAATGGCGCGCGCAGCACTTCGACGCCGCCGACTTCACGGGCCGCCTCGACCACCAGGTTGTATTGTCCGGCCGGCAGGTTCCCCAGCGGCGCTGCGCCGCCCTTGAACACCACCTGATGCTTGCCCGGCGCACGGGTTGCGGCGCTGACCCCGTCTGCGGGCAGGGTCATGGCGCGGCCCGCCTTGCGCCACCACTGGCGCATGTCCTTCAGCCACTTCTGGCCTTCCTGGTTCTTCAGCTTGACGTCGTACCAGACCGCCAGGGTCTTCACGGCGGTCTTGTCCGGGGTCTCGACCCAGATCGCCACATAGGGGCGATGATACTCGGCCACCGTCAGGCGCGGGATTTCCAGCCCGACCTGCAGGTCGGCGGCCAGGGCCGGGCCGGCCATCAGGCCCGAGGCGGCGGCTGTATAGATCGGCAGACGGCGCATGCGCACTCCGGTCAGTGGATGAAGATGAGGGCGAGGATCAGCGGAACGGCCAGGCCCAGCCCGACCAGCGGCCAGGTGATCTTCCGGCCATGCGCGTGCAGTTGCAGCAGGATGAGGCCCGTCACGCAGAACACCACGCAACCCACGGCGAAGATGTCGATGAACAGGCTCCAGGCCAGGCCGGTATTGCGGCCCTTGTGCAGGTCGTTGAGATAGGCCAGCGCCCCGCGATTGGTGTTCTCGTGCGCCACCTCGCCGGTCGCCGCATCGAAGGTCACCCAGCCGTCACCGCCGGGCCGGGGCAGGGCGACATAGGCCTCATCGTCGCTCCACTCGATCGGCGCGCCCTTGGGCGCGCGGACGTCCATCTCCTTGGCCAGCCAGGCGCGGATCGGCTCGGGCAGCGCGCGTTGCGAGGTCTGGGCCGTCTTGGCGGCGGCGATCAACGGCTCAGGCATTTGGCCCCGGCGTTCGACGGTCTTCGGGCTCGCCTCGATGGCGCCCGCATGGTTCAGGGTGATCCCGGTCACCGCGAACAGCAGCATCCCGATCAGGCAGACGGCCGCGCTGATCCAGTGCCACTTGAGCATCAGGCGCAGGAAGCCGGCGCGGCGCTGGGCCTTGCGCTTGGCCTGGGCCTTGGCCTCATCGACCGCAGGCTTGCCCCCGGCGAGCTCGGTAACCGCCAACTCTTCGTCCCCTGCCAACGCTGATATCAATTCGCACTAGCAAGCGTTGTGGTTGGGCGCAAGTTAGTTGAGAGTGGTTCGCATTTTTAGGTGTCGTGACTTATCCCCCGCCGATCACCATGTCCCAACCTCAACCAGGGAAATGAGGGACGACGATGAACGACACGGCGGCGAAACAGGCGCCTCGGGACATCTGGCTCGTGGCTGGCAAGCGGACGCCCTTCGCGCGGGTGAACGGGGCGCTCGCCCGCTACGACGCGCTCGAGCTGTCCGTGCCCGTGGTGAGGGCGATGCTGGCGGACGGCGTCAGGCCTGACCTCGCCATATGGGGCGCCGTGGTTCCGACCCTGATGTGGAGCAACATCGCCCGCGAGGTGCTGCTGGACGCCGGCGCGGATGCTTCGATCCCGGCCTTTTCGACGGTCATGGCCTGTTCCACCAGCATGGCGGCGGCCTTCCAGGCGGCGGGCATGCTGGATGATCGCGGCCGCAGTCTCGCCCTGGTCGGCGGCGCCGAGAGCATGAGCCGGGTGCAGGTCGGCCTGACCCCCGCGCTTTCGGATGACCTGCGTGCGGTCATGGCCGCCAAGGGCTTGAAAGCGCAGTTGGCGGCGATCGCCGCCACCAAGCCCTCCGACATCCGCCTGCACATTCCCCGCGTCGCCAACCGCGTGACCGGCAAGAGCATGGGCGAGCACACCGAGGAGATGGCCAAGGGCTGGTCGATCAGCCGCGCCGAGCAGGACGAACTGGCGCTGGCCAGCCATATGCGCGCCGACGCCGCCTGGAAGGCCGGGTTCTTCGACGATCTGGTCTTGCGGATGCCCGATATCGGCCGCGACACCACCGTGCGCGGCGACACCAGCCTGGAGAAGCTCGCCAAGCTCCAGCCGTCCTTCGACCGCACGAGCGGCAAGGGAACGCTGACCGCAGGCAATTCCAGCCCGCTCACCGACGGCGCCGCCGGCCTGTGGGTCGCCACGGAGGCGGGCCTGGGCCGGCTGCCGGCCGAACTGCCGCGAGCCCGCCTCGTCGACTACGAGATCAACGCCATCGACCTGCGCAGCGAGTATCTGCTGATGGCGCCGGCCTATGGCATTCCGCGCCTGCTGGCCCGCCATGGCCTGACCTATGAGGACATCGGCCTCTGGGAGATCCACGAGGCCTTCACCGCCCAGGTGGCCACCCACATCAAGGCGTTGCAGGACGACGGCTTCCTTCGCGAGAAGGCCGGCGTCACCGCGAACCTCGGCCGATTCCCGGTCGAGCGGATGAACCCCAACGGCGGCTCAACCGCCCTGGGCCATCCGTTCGGCGCCACCGGCGCCCGGATCCTCTCGCAGGCGATCAAGGAACTGGCCGCAATGCCCGCGGGGACCTGGGCGGTGGTCTCGATCTGCGCCGACGGCGGCCAGGGAACGATGGCGCTGCTGCGGAACGATTGAGCTCTAGAGGTGGGTCGTCTTCGTCTTGCCCACGCCGAAGCGGATGAACGGGCGGGGGCGGTCGGGAGCGTCCAGCCGCGCCACCGCCTCGCCGATCACCATCCGGGTGACGGCGGGAAGGGGCAGGGCGATGGCCTCGTCGAAGTCGACCCAGGCCACCTCTTCCAGCTCGCCGCAGTCCGGCTGGCGTTCCAGGCTGGTCAGGCGCTCGGCGTCGGCCATCAGGAACCAGGTGTCGAAGCGCTTGGCCAGCATCGGCGGGGTCACCGCCCGGGCCACGATCTCCAGAGCCTCCAGGTCCGGGGCGACCCCTTGTTCCAGGAACTCCCGCCAGGGCCCGACCGCCGGACGCGAGGGCGCCGGCTTGGCCAGCAGCAGCCCGGCCTCCTCGAAAGTCTCGCGCACGGCGGTCAGGGCCAGGGCCCGCCCGCGATTCATCGGGATGTGGCTTTCGAACCGGGCCGCCACGTCCGGCTTCAGGTCGGTGGCGAACGGCGCGCGGAAGTCGCTGCGGTCGATCCGCCCGCCCGGAAACACCCAGAGGTTCGGCATGAAGTCATGCCCGCTGTTGCGCTTGCCCATCAGCACCTGCGGCTTGGCGCGGTCGCGGCGGACGATGATCAGTGTGGCGGCGTTGCGCGGCCGGACGGCGCGGGTCCCAGGAACCCTCATCCGCCCACCCTCGGGCGGACGTTTGTTTTCGACGGTGCTCATGAAACAACTGTATGAGCCTCAGCGAGTCATGGAAACGACCAACGTTGCGTGAATCCGCATCGCAAGAGAGTTCGATGATCAGGCGCCTCAAGGCGATCCGCGAACGGCTGGAAACCAGGACCCTCGTCGCCCTGCTGGCGTTGGCCGGGGTTCCCTGGCTCTTCCTCAGCATCGCCGACGAGGTTTCCGAAGGTGAGACCCAAGCCCTGGACCGCCGCCTGCTCCTGGCTATGCGCGCGCCGGGCGATCCCTCCGACCCCATCGGCCCGCGCGGGTTCGAGGAGGCGGTGCGCGATATCACCGCCCTGGGCGGCTTCACCGTCCTGACCATCGTGACCGTCGCTGCGACCCTGCTGTTGATCTTCAAGCGCCGGCGGCTGGAGGCCCTGGTCTTCGCCGGGACGGTCCTCCTGGCGCAGTTTTCGAACTCGTTCCTGAAGGCTTTCTACGAGAGGCCGCGCCCCGAGCTCGTGACCCATGGCAGCTACGTCTACACCCACAGCTTCCCGTCGGGGCACGCCGCCATGGCCGCGGTGGTGTTCCTCGTGCTGGCCACGGTTTTCGCCAGCGTCGAGACCCGGCGGCGGACCAAGGCGCTGATCTACGGGCTGGCGGTGGCGATGGTCGTCGCCGTGGGGCTCAGCCGCATCTATCTCGGCGTCCATTGGCCGACCGACGTGCTCGGCGGCTGGTGCCTGGGGACAAGCTGGGCCATCGCCGCCTGGATCGTCCTCGCCTTCGCCCGGCGAAGGCTCCCGCCGGAGGTCGGATGACGCGGTTGTGTCCGGGCTAAGCCGTCATTTTCAGTTGATATGAAGCTTCGCCGCCGCATGTTCGGAGCTGGCTCGACCACCCCAGTTCCAGACCGCGGAGGCCCATGCCCCATCACACGCCGCTGATCGCCACCATCGTCGCCGGCCTTGTGGTCGCCTTCTTCTTCGGCGCGCTCGCCCAGCGCCTGCGGCTCTCGCCCCTGGTGGGATACCTGCTGGCCGGCGTGCTGGTCGGCCCGTTCACGCCCGGCTACGTCGCCGATCAGCGGATGGCCAACGAACTGGCCGAGATCGGCGTCATTCTGCTGATGTTCGGGGTGGGGCTGCATTTCTCGCTGAAGGACCTGCTGGCCGTCCGGCGCATCGCCGTGCCCGGGGCCCTCGCCCAGATGGCGGCGGCGACGCTCCTGGGCATCGGCCTGGCCTTGCTGCTCGGCTGGCCGCTGATCTCGGGCCTGGTCTTCGGCCTGGCCCTGTCGGTCGCCTCCACGGTGGTCCTGCTCCGGGCGTTGCAGGAAAAGCGCATCGTCCAGACCGAGCGCGGCAAGATCGCCATCGGCTGGCTGATCGTCGAGGACCTGGCCATGGTCCTGGCGCTCGTGCTCCTGCCGCCCCTGGCCGAGGCCGCGAAAGCAGGCGCTGGCGCGGTTAATCCGCTGGTCGCCTGGGGGGCGCCCCTTGGCATCACCTTCCTGAAGGTCGGCGCATTTGTCGCCTTCATGCTGCTGATCGCCCGCCGCGCCGTCCCCTGGATGCTGCACTATGTGGCCCACACCGGCTCGCGTGAGCTCTTCCGCCTGGCGGTCTTCGCCATCGCCCTGGGCGTGGCCTTCGGCGCGGCCACCCTGTTCGGGGTCTCCTTCGCGCTGGGCGCCTTCTTCGCCGGCATGATCCTGGCCGATTCCGAACTCAGCCATCGCGCGGCCGAGGAGACCTTGCCCCTGCGCGACGCCTTCGCCGTGCTGTTCTTCGTCTCGGTGGGGATGCTGTTCAACCCGTTCGTGGTGCTGGCCCATCCGCTCACCGTCCTGGCGGTGCTGGCCATCGTCATCTTCGGCAAGTCGCTGGCCGCCTATGCGATCCTCAAGCTCTTCCGGCGCTCGAACGTCACCGCGCTGACCGTCGCCGCGAGCCTCGCCCAGATCGGCGAGTTCTCCTTCATCCTCGCCGGCCTCGGGGTCGAGCTGGAGATACTGCCCCGCGAAGGGCGCGACCTGATCCTGGCCGTGGCGATCATCTCGATCATGCTCAATCCCCTGGTCTTCGCCCTCGCGACCCGATCCTGGGGCGTTCCTGCGCCGGAGCCGGCCGCCGTGCCCACGCCCGAGCCCGCCAACGACCTCGTCGCCACGACGCTCTCGGGCCACACCATCCTCGTCGGCTACGGCCGGGTGGGGCGAGCGCTCGCCGCCGGCATGCAGGCCAAGGGCTCGCCCTTCGTCCTCGTCGAGATGGAGCGGGAGTTCGGCGAACAGGCAGCCGAGCGCGGCTATGAGGTCGTCATCGGCTCGGCCGCGGACAGCGCCGTGCTCGAGGCCGCCGGCGTCGCCCGGGCCGCGCGGCTGTTCGTGGCCGTGGCCGACGGCTTCGAGGGCGGCATCGTGGTCGACAAGGCGCGCAAGGCCAATCCGGCCCTGGAGATCGTCGCCCGCGCCCACTCCGACGCCGAGGCCGAGCACCTCACCGCCCACGGCGCGAACCGGGTCGTCATGGGCGAGGCCGAGATCGCACGTGGCATGCTGGACCTCCCACCCGCCCCGGCGCCTTCGCAGGCCGAGGCGATGCTGCAGAGCCCCGCCGCTCCCGTGATGCCCGCCGCCGAGCCGACCGGCCTGATCCTCGCCGACGCCGAACGCGGCGTGCTCGCGGCCATGCGCGGCTTCGACCTCTGGCCGGGGGAGGCGATCTCCTGGGCCGCGGTGGAGGAGGCGGCGATCCTCCGTGGCTTCGATGAGGAGGGCGTGCGCCGAGCGCTCGCCTCCCTGCGCGCCAAGGACTGCGTGCGCGACCTCGACGCCCAGCGCATCACCTTGACCCGAACCGGCTTCCTGGCGGCCTGAGGGTCTCAGTCTTCCTCGTGCGGCCTGGCCAGGAAGCTCAGGCCCAGCACTGCCGCGGCTGCGACGAACACCGCCGGAGTCATGGAGGCGAACACCTCGCCCGGGCCCAACCCCGCCTGCCGGAACTGACCGGCGACCAGAGGCCCCGCGATGGAGCCGAATCTCCCCACCGCCACCGCCGAACCCGCCCCGAACGCCCGCACCTGCGGCGGATAGAGCACGGGCGCCAGGGCATAGAGCGCATACTGCGCGCCCAGCACCATGAACCCGGTCACTCCGGCCAGCGCCAGGATCGGTCCGCGCCCTTGCGCCGCCGCCAGGGCCAGCATTCCCGCCGCCAGCAGCAGGTAGGTCGCCGTCAGCGGCCAGCGGAATCCCACTCGATCGACCAGGAAGCCGACGAAGAGGGCGCCGACGATGCTGGTCAGGTTGAAGGAAAGTGAGGCCATCGCCCCATCGGCCGCGCTCAGGCCCTTCTCGACCACCAGTGTCGGCAGCCAGTTCAGCATCAGGTAGAGCACCGCCAGGGTCAGCATCACCACCAGCCAGAGCATCAGGCTCGCCGGACCGCGGCCCTCGCCGAACAGCGCAAATCCGACCCGTCGATCCGCCGCCGGATCATGCTGGGGCCGGGTTTCCGGCAGTACGAAGAAGATCACCGGCACGAGCAACAGCGGCAGCAGGCCGCCGAGATAGAAGATCGCCCGCCAGTCCAACGCCTCGCCGGCCATGCCGGCGATCAGCGCCACCGCCGATCCGCCGGCCGGCATGCCGCAGAACATGGTGGTCACCGCCGCGGCCCGCCGCCTTGGCGGGCTGATCTCGGTGGCGATGGCGATCAGGTTGGGCATGGCCCCGCCAAAGCCCAGGCCCGTCGCCAGCCGCGCCAGCACCAGGGCGTCGTAACTCGGGCTCAGCGCCGTGATCGCCGAGAAGACCCCGAACATGGTCGTGGAGACCAGCAGCACCGGCTTGCGGCCGATCCGGTCGGCCAGCCAGCCGCCGATGAATGCCCCGATCACCAACCCCAGCATGGCGACGCTCGCAGCCCAGCCCATCTGCCCGGCGTTCAGCGAGAGTTCGGCCACGATCTTTGGCGCGGCCACCCCAAAGGCCTGGATGTCGTAGCCCTCCAGCGCCGCCACGGCGAAACAGATCGCCACCACGACGGCCGGGCTCGTCCTGCCCGTCGCCTTTCCCAAAGCCATGCCGTCCGCCCCCGATCACCGCAAAGGACGATGCTTACCCGCGGACTCCGGTTACGCCAACCAAGGCGGCTAGCCGCGGGCTTTCAGGAGAGCGTGTTCTTGTAGATCACCCCGTCCTTCATGATCAGGGCCAGGCTCTGCTCGGGCCGGGCGAGCAACGAGATGTCCTGCAAGGGGCTTCCGTTCACCACCAGCAGGTCGGCCCACGCCCCATCCTCGATCGTTCCCAGCTTTCCAGGGTAGGGATTTCGAGGCCCCGACAGCGCCATCAGCTCCCCGTTCACTGAGGTCGCCATGCGCAGGATGTCGGCCGGCTCGTACCAGCGGGTCAGGTGGGTCAGCATCAGGCCCTGGCGGCGGGTCATCTCGGCGGAGAACAGGATGTCGGTCCCGAACGCGGTCTTGATCCTGTGGGCCTTGGCCAGCTCATAGAGCCGGTTTGTGCCGCCGATCACCTGCAACAGGTTGGTATGGCTCTGGCCGGTCAGCGGCAGGGAGTCTTCCTCGCTGACGAACGGCTGCGTGCTGAGCCAGATTCCGTTGTCGGCCATCAGTCTGGCGGTCGCCTCGTCCATCAGGTGGCCGTGCTCGATGCACTGGGCGCCGGCCGCCATGGCCCGCCGGATCACCGGCGACGGATAGGCGTGGACCGTTGCATAGGTGTTGCGGTCCTTGGTCGCCTCGATGGCGGCGCGAAGTTCGGCCTCGCTGAAGGTCAGCATGTCCAGGGTGGTGCGGGGGGAGGAGACGCCGCCCCCGCCTACCAGCTTGATCTGCGAGGCGCCCTGCATGAACTGCTCGCGCACCCGCAGCCGGATTTCGTCGGCGCTGTCGGCGATGGCGATCCCGCCGGTCTTTTCCGCCTGGCTCACCGGGCCGCCGGGCGATCTCGGAATATCCGACAGTGGCCGCAGGTCGCCGTGGCCGCCGCTCGTGGTGATCATCGGGCCGCTGGGATAGATGCGCGGGCCTTTCGCCGCCCCGGCGTCGATCGCGTGCTTCAGGACGAAGGAGGGGCCTCCGAGGTCGCGGATCGTGGTGAAGCCCCGCATCAGGGTCTGCTCGGCCTCGCCCTTGGCGGAAGCCAGGATGTCTTCGATGCTGGCCTGCAGCAGCGTCTCGACCGACATGGCCGCGAACATGGTGTGCCAGTGGGCGTCGATCAGACCCGGCATCAGCACCCGGCCGCCGCAGTCGATCGTCTTCGCCCCGCCGGGCGCCGAGGTCTCTCCGCCGCCCAGCTTCAACCGGCCATCCTGGATCAGCAGCCGCACCCCGCCGCGCAGCGCCGCGCCCTTGCCGTCGAACAGTTGGAAGTTCGTCAGCACCACCGGAGGCGTGGAGGCCGGAGCCGCCAGCCCCGACCCTGGCCGTCCCACGGCGAAGGCCGCAGACACGGCTCCGGCGCCTGCTAGCATCCCGCGTCGCGACAGGGCCTGTGTGATCTGCGCCGAGGCCAGTTGCAGGCCTGGGCTGCAACACCGGCACGAAGGGCAAGCGTTCGGCTCGTCGGCCGGCGTACAGGAAAGCATGGGGCATCCCCCTGTTCCTGCCGGGCCTGGACGTAGCCCGGCCAAGCGCTCCCCGCCTAATGCAGCGGTCGGTTGCGCGCGATGATCTTCAGGACGATCAGCAGCATGCCCACGGCGGCGATCGCCAGTCCGACAAGCGTAAGGTTGTGAGCGCCGTTGAAAACGCCCACCAGGGTGAGCGCCAAACCGATGACCAGGAGCAGCAATCCCACGAGATACTTGGTGAGCAAGACGTTCGCACTGGGGCGCGTATCGGCCATGCTGAACTCCTCGTCCCTGATGTATCCTCAGGTTGCGGAACGGTGTTACGGTCGCGAAGGTTCCATTCGCTTAGCGCCGCTTGCCCCGTTTCGGCGCCGCCGCGCGGCCGGCGCCGCCGCCGCGCTTGGGTCCGGAGAAGCCGCCGCCGCGGGCCCGCATCCCCAGCCGCGGACGCGGCGCGTTGGGATCGGCCGGCAGGGGATCGCTCAGGATGTCGAACAGCAGGCCGCCGGTGATTGGCGTCGCCTCCTTCAGCTCCACCTGCACCCGCAGGCCCAGCGGCCAGCGCCGGCCCGTGCGCTCGCCCACCAGGGCGTGAGCCTTGTCATCGTGGATGAAGAACTCCCCGCCCAGGCTGGAGGCAGGCACGAGGCCGTCGGCCCCGGTCTCGTCCAGGCGGATGAAGAGGCCGAACCTGGTCACCCCTGTGATCCGCCCGGCGAACTCCGCGCCCACCCGGTCGGCCAGGAAGGCGGCGACATAGCGGTCGGTGGCGTCGCGCTCGGCGGCCATGGAGCGCCGCTCGGCATAGGTGATCCGCTCGGAGGTGTCCTTCATCTGGGCGATGTCGCGGTCGGTCAGGCCGTCTTCGCCCAAGCCCAGGGCCCGGATCAGCGCCCGGTGCACGATCAGGTCGGCATAGCGCCGGATCGGCGAGGTGAAGTGCGCATAGCGGTCGAGGTTCAGCCCGAAGTGGCCGATGTTCTCGGTCGCATAGACCGCCTGCATCTGGGTCCGCAGCACAACCTCGTTGACGATCTCGGCGTGCGGGCCTTCGCGGGTCTGGTCGAGCAGGCCGTTGAAGCGCTCGGTCCGCGGCGCCTCGCCCTTGTTCCAGGCGATTCCCAGGGTCTGGAGGAACTCGGCCAGGGACTGCACCTTCTCCTGGGTCGGCGCGTCGTGGATCCGGTAGATCAGCGGGCTCTTCTTCTGCTCCAGGGTCTCGGCGGCGCAGACATTGGCCTGGACCATCATTTCCTCGATCAGCCGGTGCGCTTCCAGCGAGGCCCGCGGCGTGATCGAGGTGACCTCGCCCTCGGCGTTGAGCACGATCTTCCGCTCCTGACTCTGGATCGCCAGCGGCGAGCGCGCGCGGCGGCCCTTCATCATGGTCTCGTAGGCCGCCCACAGCGGCTTGAGGATCGGCTCCAGAAGCGGATTGGTGTGGTCGTCCGGGAAGCCGTCGATGGCCCGCTGGGCCTGCTCGTAGGAGAGCTTGGCGGCGGACCGCATCAGGCCACGGACGAATTTGTGCGAGCGCTTGCGCCCGTTCCTGTCGAACACCATCCGCACCGCCAGGCAGGCGCGGTTCTCGCCCTGGCGCAGCGAGCAGAGCCCCGCCGACAGGCGCTCAGGCAGCATCGGTTCCACCCGGTCGGGGAAGTAGGTGGAATTGCCCTTGTCCCGGGCTTCGCGGTCCAGGGCCGAGCCCGGGCGCACATAGGCGGCCACGTCGGCGATCGCGACCCAGACGATCCAGCCGCCCTCGTTCTTGGGGTCGGTGTCCGGCTCGGCATAGACCGCGTCGTCGTGGTCGCGGGCGTCCGGGGGATCGATGGTGACCAGTGGGACCTCGCGCAGGTCCTCGCGGCCCTTCAGGGTCGGAGGCTCGGCGGCTTCGGCCTCGGCTTCCGCCGCCTGGCTGAAGCCGGTCGGGATGCCATGGCTGTAGATCGCGATCAGCGAGGCCGCACGCGGCTGGTCCTCGCGGCCGACGACTTCGAGCACCTTGCCGCGCTTGGGGCCGTATCGGGCCTCGAGGGTGACCTGGGCCAGGACCAGGTCGCCGTCGTGCAGATCGACCGCGTCCGCCGGCAGCAGCGACAGGCTCTCCTTGGAGCGTCTATCGACAGGCTCGACGCGAACCTGCCGATTGGCTCTACGAATCACACCAAGGATGCGGTGGGCGCTCTGGCCCAGCCGCTTGATCATCCGCGCTTCGGTCTCGCCGTTCTCCAGCGTCTCGAACCGCACCAGCAGCCGGTCGCCCAGGCCCGGCGCGCCGCCGGTCGCCTCGCGGCGGTCGGGGGCCAGCCGCACCACCGGCGCGTCCTCGCCCTTGGTCAGCTTGACCAGCAGGTCGCCGTCCGGGTCGCGCTCGACCACGTCCACGACGCCGACCGGGGGCAGGGCGCCTGCTTCGGAGAATCCCTTGCGGCCGCGCTTGCCCAGCGCGCCCTCGGCCTCGAGCGCTTTCAGCATGTCGCGCAGGGCGCGGCGGTCATTGCCCTTGAGCCCGAAGGCCTTGGCCATGTCCGCCTTGTCGGTCTCGCCCGCCTCGCGGATGAATTTCAGCAGTGTCTCGCGGTCGGGCAGGCCCTGGGGGACCCTGACGGACTTCGAGGTGAACCGGGCGGATTTCGGTATGCGCGCTTTGGCCATCCCTGCCTTGTAGCGCAGGAATCACGCGGCGGTGGCGGGGATTTGCGTCCCCGCCTTACTCGTCGTCGTCCCAGGGCGCGGGGCCGCCCGCGGGCGCCGGTTCGGCCTTGGCCGTCTTCTTGGCGGCGGGCTTCTTCGCAGCCGGCTTCTTGGCCGCGGGCGACTTGGCCGCCGCCTTCTTGGCGGGCGCCTTCTCGGCCTTCGGCTTGGCGGCCGCCTTGGCCTTGGTCGCCTTCTTCTTGCCGCCGCCCTTGGCCTCGCGTTCGGCGATCAGCAGCACCGCCTCTTCGAGGGTGATTTCCTGCGGATCCTTGCCTTTTGGAATGTTGGCGTTTGTGGAGCCGTGTTTGATGTAGGGGCCATAGCGACCCGACAGCACCTTCACCGGCGCGCCGTCGGCCGGGTGCGCGCCCAAGTCCTTGAGCGCCGTGGCTTCCGTGCGCCCGCGACCGCCGCCGGCCCGCTTCTCGGCCAGCAGGGCGACCGCCCGATTCAGCCCGACCTCGAAGACTTCGTCCGCATTCGGCAGGTTCGCATAGACACCTTTGTGGAGGACAAAGGGCCCAAACCTGCCGATACCGGCCGTAATCGGCTCTCCATCTTCCGGATGAAGACCCACTTCGCGGGGCAATCTGAGCAGCCTCAGCGCCTTCTCCAGGTCCATGGCGCCGGCCGACCAGCCCTTGGGCAGGCTGGAGCGTTTGGGCTTCTCGCCCTCGCCGAGCTGGACGTAGGGGCCAAAGCGCCCGGCCTTGAGGAAGACCGTCTCGCCGGTGACCGGATCGACGCCGAGTTCGCGGTCGCCGTTTTCCTGCGCCGCCTCGTCGTCCGACTGGGCGAGCTGGCGGGTGAAACGGCACTCCGGATAGTTCGAGCAGCCGATGAAAGCCCCGAATTTTCCGGTCTTTAGCGACAGGCGGCCGGTGCCGCAGGTCGGGCAGGCGCGCGGGTCCGAGCCGTCTTCCTTGGCCGGGAAGATGTGCGGGCCGAGCGCCTCGTTCAGGGCGTCCAGGACGTTGGTGACGCGCAGTTCGGCGATCTCGCCGACCGCGGCGTGGAAGTCCTGCCAGAACTCGCGGAGCAGGGCCTTCCAGTCCATATCCCCGGCCGACACCAGGTCGAGCTTCTCCTCCAGCGCCGCGGTGAAGTCGTACTCCACGTAGCGCGAGAAGAATTGTTCAAGAAAAGCAGTGACTAAGCGCCCCTTGTCCTCGGGGACGAAGCGGTTCTTGTCCATGCGGACATACTCGCGGTCCCGCAGCACCGTGAGGATCGAAGCGTAGGTGGAGGGCCGGCCTATGCCCAATTCCTCCATCTTCTTAACCAGGCTGGCTTCGGAATAGCGCGGCGGCGGCTCGGTGAAGTGCTGGTCGGCCCGGGCTGCTACCACGCGGCCGTCGGCGCCCTCGCGCACCGGCGGCAGGCGCCCGCCTTCCTCGTCGTCCGCGTCGTCGCGGCCTTCCTCGTAGACCGCGAGGTAGCCATCGAAGAGCACCACCTGGCCGGTGGCGCGCAGGCCGGTCTTGCCGTCGGCGCTGTCGAGCTCGATGGTCGTCCGCTCGATCCGCGCAGCCTCCATCTGCGAGGCGATCATCCGCTTCCAGATCAGCTCGTAGAGCCGGCCGAGGTCGCTATCCAGGCGCAGGGAGCCGGGGTTGCGGGTCAAGCTGGTCGGCCGGATCGCCTCGTGGGCCTCCTGGGCGTTCTTGGCCTTGGTCTTGTAAATCCGGGCGCTCTCGGGGACGTATTCCTTGCCGTAGACGTTGCCGATCACCTTGCGTGCTTCATCCAGCGCCTCGGGCGCAGCCTGCACCCCATCGGTCCGCATGTAGGTGATCAGGCCGACCGTCTCGCCGCCGATGTCGACGCCTTCGTACAGCTTCTGCGCGGCCTGCATGGTCCGCTGCGCCGAGAAGCCAAGCTTGCGGGCGGCCTCCTGCTGCAGGGTCGAGGTGGTGAAGGGCGGGGGCGGGGAGCGCCGGCCCGGCTTCTTCTCGACGGCGGCGACCTTGAAGCTCGCACTCTCGACCGCGGCCTTGGCGGCGTTGGCGCTGGCCTCGTTCCCCAGGTCGAACTTCGAGAGCCGCTTGCCCTCGTGTTTGACCATCCGGGCCAGGAACGGCTCGGCGCCGGCCGAGACGTCGGCCTCGACGGTCCAGTACTCCTGGGTCTTGAAGCGCTCGATCTCGATCTCGCGGTCGACCACCAGACGCAGGGCCACCGACTGCACGCGGCCTGCCGAGCGCGAGCCCGGCAGCTTGCGCCAGAGCACCGGCGAAAGGGTGAACCCGACCAGGTAGTCCAGGGCGCGGCGGGCCAGATAGGCCTCGACCAGCTCCATGTCGATGGCCCGCGGCGACTTCATCGCCTCGGTCACGGCTGACTTGGTGATGGCGTTGAACACCACCCGCTCGACCTTCTTGTCCTTGAGGACCTTCTTCTTCTGCAGGACCTCCAGCACGTGCCAGGAGATCGCCTCGCCCTCACGGTCGGGGTCGGTGGCCAGAATGATGCGGTCGGACTTCTTGGCCGCCTCGGCGATGTCGCTCAGCCGCTTGGCGGCCTTGGCGTCGACGTCCCAGGACATGGCGAAGTCCTCGTCGGGCTTCACCGATCCGTCCTTGGCCGGAAGATCGCGCACATGCCCGTACGAGGCCAGGACCGTATAGTCCGAGCCGAGGTACTTGTTGATGGTCTTGGCCTTTGCCGGGCTCTCGACGACGAGGAGGTTCATGGGCGCTCTATGTGGGGCGTCGTGGACGGATCGCCCAGAAATCAAGGGCGCGAAAGTTGCGGGCGGGGCCCGGGCGCTGTCAACTAGGCTCGTCAGGCCAGCGCCACAAGGCCCCCGGGAAGCAATTCGGCGCGGCCGGCCAGGGCGAGTTCGGTCAGCGCGGCCAGGACAACCGGCGCCGGCGCGCCTGCGGCGCGCACCAGTTCGTCCCGAGAAACCGGCGTTGGCGACAGCAGGGCGGCGACCTTTTCACGCACGCCGTCGATGGCCGCGTCGGACACCGGAGCCGGCGCGAACGGACATTCAGGCTCGCGCAGGCCGCGGACGCCCTCCAGCGCCCGCAGGACGTCATCAACGCCTTCGCACAGCGCTGCGCCCTGGCGGATCAGGTCGTTGGTACCGCGGGCGCGCGGATCGAGCGGGGAACCTGGGACCGCCAGCACTTCACGGCCCTGTTCGGCGGCAAGCCTTGCGGTGATCAGCGAGCCCGACCGGAGTTCGGCCTCGACCACCACGACCGCCCGGGAAAGGCCCGAGATGATCCGGTTGCGACGGGGGAAGTCCTTGGCCGTGGCCGTGCGGCCTGGGGCGCTTTCGGAGACGACGCAGCCCTCTTCGACGAGGCGTTCGTAGAGGCTCCGATGCTCGCTCGGATAAATGTCGTCGATCCCGCCGCCGAGCACGGCGACGGTTCCGGTCGGCAACGCGCCCTCGTGGGCCGCGCCGTCGATGCCGCGCGCCATGCCGGAGACAATGACGAAGCCTTGTGCGCCGAGGTCCGAGGCCAGGCCGCGGGCGAACCTCTGGCCGCCGGCCGAGGCGATCCGCGCCCCGACCAAGGCGACGCTAGGACGATTGAGCAGGGAGACGTCGCCGCGAGCCCAGATCGCCGGCGGCGGCGGGTCGAGCGCCGCGAGCGCGGCCGGGTACGCGGCGTCACAGGAAAGGAGCAGACGAGCGCCCAGCGCGGCGCCGGCCTCCAATTCGCGCCGCACGTCGTCGTGCGATGGGATGCCCAGCGGAGAGACGCGACCGCCGCGCCGAGTAAGGTCGGGAATCGCCGCGAGCGCCAGCGAGGCCTCGCCATAGCGGGCGATGAGCTGGGCGAAGGTGACGGGGCCTACGTTCTCCGTTCGCGCCAGGCGCAGCCAGTCGCGGCGGGCGGCGTCGGTGAGCTGGCGGATCACGCGGCTTCTTTTTTCTTTCCGATCCTAGGCTCCTGGCCCTTCAGCAGCCGGGAGATGTTCTCCTTGTGCCGGATGTAGATCAGCACGGCCATGAAGGCGGCCATCAGCGCGATTGGATAGGGGCGGCCCAGCAGGATCACGTAGATCGGCGCCAGGATCGCAGCCGCTAGCGCGGCGAGGGACGAGATTCGGAAGACCAGGGCCATGAGGATCCAGGTTGCGCCCGCCGCCATGCCCACCGGCCAGGCGGCCGCCAGCAAGGTCCCGAAGAAGGTCGCCACGCCCTTGCCGCCTTTGAACTTCAGCCAGACCGGGAAGAGATGGCCCAGGAAGGCCGCGCCGCCCGCGAGCGAGGTGAGGCTGGCCTGAGCCTGGACGCCGCCGCCGCGGGTCAGCAGCCAGGCGATGAACACCGCCACCGCGCCCTTGCCGCCGTCGCCCAGCAGGGTGATCAGAGCCAGATCCTTGCGGCCGGTGCGCAGAACGTTGGTCGCGCCGATGTTGCCCGAGCCGATCGAGCGCACGTCGCCGGCGCCGCCTAGGCGCGTGGCGATCACTCCGAACGGGATCGAGCCGAGCAGGTAGCCGCCCACCACGGCGGCGGCGATCAGGACAGGGCTGAGCGAGTCGGCCGGCATATTTTCCCCCCAGGTCTGGCCAGAGTCCTAGCGTCCGCATCGGCCGCCGTCATCCGTCGCCATAGGCCGATGCTCAACGCGAGGCCCCGTCGAAGGCCTGGATCGGCACGCTCTTGACGTCGAAATCCTTCAAGGTCCTGGCGTTGACCGCATACATGCCCGGCCCGTGACCAAAGGTCGAAACCCCGCAGGTCGAGCAGAACTGGTGGGCGATCTTGTGGGTGTTGAATCGGTATTCGCTGAGCGCGGATTCGTCGGTCGTCAGCCGGAAATCCGCCTCGGGCACGAACCACAACAGATAGCCCTTGGGTTTGCAGATCGAACAGTTGCATTCGACCAACTGGGTGATTTCCCCATCGGCCTCGAACGCCACCGCGCCGCACTGGCAGCCACCATGATAGGTCATGTCGGTTCTCGCTTTGTTCGCGACTACCTATAGGCGCTCCGAGATCGGCGTTCAATCTCGGACTGGCTGACGCGTCAGGCCTGGTAGACGGTCCGACCGTCGATCAGCGTCATCTTCACCTCGCCGAACAGCCGACGGCCGTCGAACGGAGAGTTGTGAGATTTGGACTTCAGCTTGTCGAGATCGATCACGATCGGCGCATTCAGGTCGCACAGCACCAGGTCGGCCGGCGCGCCCTTGGCCAGCTTGCCGGCCGGCAGGCCAAGCAACTCGGCGGGACGGCTGGTCACCGTCCGCATCAGGTCGATGAGCGGGATCTGGTCCTGGAAGGCGAGCAAGGCCGGCAGAAGGGTCTGCAGGCCGACCGCGCCGGGCGCGGCCTCGTCATAGGGCAAGCGCTTGTCCTCGGCCGGCGCCGGACAGTGGGCTGAGACCACGATGTCGATGAGGCCGGAGGCGAGCGCGTCGATCGTCGCCTGACGGTCGTCCTCGCCGCGCACCGGCGGGTCGAACTTCAGGAACGTGCGATAGTCGCCGATATCCACCTCGTTGAACGAGAGGTGGTTGATCGAGGTGGTGGCGGAGACCGGCAGGCCCTTGTCCTTGCCACGCTTCAGGCTCTCCAGGGCGCAGGCGGTGGTCACCTGGTCCACGAGGAACGGCGCGCCGGTGAGCTCCACGAGCGCCAGGTCGCGCTCCAGCATGATCTTCTCTGCGATCGGCGGAACGCTGGGCAGGCCCATGCGGCCGGCGAACTCGCCGGCGGTGGCCGCGGCGCCGGTCGAGAGCCAGGGATCGGCGGGGCGATGAGCCACCAGGACGCCGAAGCTCTTGGCGTAGGCCAGCACCCGCTGGAGCACCTTGGAATTGACGATCGGGCGGTCGGCGTCGGTGACGTAGACGCAGCCGGCCTCGCGCATCAGGCCGATCTCGGCCATTCGCTCGCCCTGCGCCCCCTTGGTGGCCGCGCCGGCCGGATAGACGTGGACCAACTCGATGTCGCGCGTGCGACGCAGGATGAAGTCCACGACCGAGGCCTCATCCACGACCGGGTTCGTGTCCGGTTGCAGGACGATGGAGGTCACCCCGCCGGCGGCCGCGGCCAGGCTGGCCGACTTCAGGGTCTCCTTGGTCTCCGCGCCGGGCTCGCCGGTCTTGACCCGCAGGTCCACGAGGCCGGGCGCGAGCATCGCGCCGCCGGCGTCGATCACCTCGATATCGGCGGCGAGCGCACCGAGGTCGCCGCCCTGGACGACGTCGGCGATCTTGCCGTCGCGGACCAGCAGGGCGCCGGGACCGTCCCAGCCGCTGGCGGGATCGACGAGGCGGGCGTTGACGAAGGCGGTCGCGCGTTGGGTCATAGTTCGGGGCGTCCGATCCATTTCTCGACGATGGGGGGGACGTAGGCGGCCAGGGCGTCCAACACCTGGCCCGCGTCCTCGCGGAAGATCACCATGTCGCGGTGAGGCGCGCGCAGGAACGCTTCGCCCACCGAGTGATCGAGGAAATTGCGCAGGCCGTCGTAATAGCCGCGTACGTTCAGAAAGGCGGCCGGTTTGGCGTGGAAGCCCAGCTGGCCCCAGGTCCAGATCTCGAAGATCTCTTCCAGCGTGCCGACGCCGCCGGGCAGGGCGACGAAGCCGTCGGACAGTTCGGCCATTCGCGCCTTGCGCTCGTGCATGGAGCCGACGACTTCCAGCCTGGTGAGGCCGTGGTGACCGATCTCCTTGTCGGCCAGGGCGTGGGGCATGACGCCGATCACCTCCCCGCCGGAGGCCATGGCCGCGTCGGCCAGAGCGCCCATCAGCCCGACCTTCGCGCCGCCATAGACCAGCCGCAAGCCCCGCTCGGCGATGGCGCGTCCCATGGCGCGGGCGGCCGCGGCATAGGCAGGATCCGCCCCCGGGCTGGACCCGCAGAACACGCACACCGAGGCGATGGCGTTCATCAGTCGTTGTCCAACCGCGCGGCGAGCGACGTCAGCACGGCCATACGCGCGGCCACGCCCATCTCCACCTGATCCTGGATCAGCGAGACGGCCAGGTCGTCGGCGACCTCGGAGTCGATCTCGACGCCCCGGTTCATCGGGCCTGGGTGCATGACGCGGACATGCGGCGCAGCGTGGGCCAGCTTCTCGCGGTCCAGGCCGTAGAAGCGGAAGTATTCACGTTTCGACGGGGCCATCACCCCGTCCATGCGTTCGAGCTGGAGGCGCAGCATCATGACCACGTCGCAGCCTTCGATGCCCTTGCGCATGTCGTGATAGACGGCCGAGCCCCAACGGTCGGCCTGGGTCGGCATCAGGGTCGGCGGCCCGACCAAACGCACCTCCGCCCCCATCATCTGCAGGAGGCCGACGTTCGAACGGGCCACGCGGCTGTGCAGGATGTCGCCGCAGATGGCGATCTTCAGCCCCGCGATGCGGCCGAAGGCCCGGCGCAGGGAGAGCATGTCGAGCAGGGCCTGGGTCGGGTGCTCGTGCTGGCCGTCGCCCGCATTGACCACCGAGCAGGTGACCTTCTGAGAAAGCAGCGAAGCCGCCCCCGACGACGAGTGCCGCACCACCAGCAGGTCCGGTTGCATGGCGTTGAGGGTGACGGCCGTGTCGATCAGGGTCTCGCCCTTGGAGATCGAGGAGGACCGCGGGCTCATATTCACGACGTCGGCGCCCAGCCGCTTGCCGGCCAGTTCGAAGGAGCTCTGGGTCCGGGTCGAGTTCTCGAAGAAGAGATTCATCAGCGTTCGACCCTTGAGCAGATCGAGCTTCTTCGAATGTTGGCGGTTCAGGACGACGAAACTGTCGGCCAGGTCCAGCAGGCCGGCGACTTCCACGGGGTTGAGATCCACCACCGATAGGAAGTGGCGCTTCGGGAAAGGGAAGGTCCGGCCGAGGACCTCGTTGAGGGGTGCTGCGCTCATTAAAGCCGCCTCATAGAGCGCGTTCCGCAAAAGTGGAACCCGGTTTTGCGGTCAGAACGCGCTCTAACATTAGGGAAATAGAGCCTTTTTCAACGGGCCAGATGATTTTCATCTGGCCCTAAAAGGCTCTAGGCGAGGGAGGGAAGGGCGCCAAGCGCGACGGCTCATTCGCCCACAGTCCGGAGGCGATCGAGCGCCCCCTGCAGGATCCAGGCTGCGGCCATCTTGTCCACCAGTTCGGCGCGACGGTTGCGGGTGACGTCGGCCTCGTCGATCAGCAGGCGGTTAACCGCCATGGTCGACATCCGTTCGTCCCAGAAGGCGATCGGCAACTCGCGCAGGCGCAGGAGATTGCGCGCGAAGGCGCGGTTCGACTGGCAGCGCGCGCCCTCGGTTCCGTCCATATTGACCGGCAGGCCGATGACCACCGCGCCGATTTGCCGCTCGTCGATCAGGGCGAACAGGCGGTTCGCTTCGGCCGTGAACTTGGTCTTGCGGATCAGCTCCAGCGGCGAGGCCACCATGCGAGTCACGTCGGAGACGGCGACGCCGATGGTCTTTTCCCCGAGATCCAGCCCGATCAGGGCCGAATAGCGGGGTAAAAGGGCGGGAAGATCGGTCAGTTCGACAACGGCCATGCCGCTTCTTAGCGGTCATCGCTTGTCAAAGGGAGGCCTGCGCGGCTAACCCCCTGGCTTGGACATCAGGAGGGCCCCCATGGCCATCGACGCCGCGACCGTTCGAAAGGTCGCGAGGCTCGCGCGGATCGCCGAGCCCGAGGAGAAGCTTGAAGCGCTCGCCAAGGAACTGACCGGGATCATGACCTGGATCGAGCAGCTCAACGAGGTGAACACCGACGGGGTCGAGCCGATGACCTCGGCCGTGGCCGCGACCCTGCCCATGCGCGAGGACGTGGTCACCGACGGCGGAGACGCGTCCAAGGTGCTGTCCAACGCGCCGAAGACCGTCGATGGCTTCTATGTCGTGCCGAAGGTGGTGGAATAATGAGCGCCCTGACCTCCCTGACGCTCAAGGCCGCGCTGGACGGCCTGGCCGACAAGTCCTTCTCGTCGGAAGAGCTGACCAAGGCCCATGTCGAGGCGGTGGCCGCGGCCAAGCCGCTGAACGCTTACATCCTGGAGACGCCGGAAAAGGCCATCGCCATGGCCAAGGACTCCGACGCCCGCCGCGCCCGCGGCGATGCCGGAGCCCTGGACGGCGCGCCGCTGGGCATCAAGGATCTGTTCTGCACCGAAGGCGTCCGCTCGACGGCATGCTCGAACATCCTCGGCAACTTCGTCCCGACCTATGAGTCGACCGTCACCGCCAACCTGTGGCGCGACGGCGCGGTGATGCTGGGCAAGCTGAACCTCGACGAGTTCGCCATGGGCTCGTCGAACGAGACCTCGGCCTTCGGTCCGGTGGTGAATCCCTGGCGCTCGGAAGGCTCGAACTCGAAGCTGACTCCAGGCGGCTCCTCCGGCGGTTCGGCCGCGGCGGTCGCCGCCGACCTTTGCCTGGGCGCCACGGCGACCGACACCGGCGGTTCGATCCGCCAGCCGGCCGCCTTCACCGGCACCGTCGGGATCAAGCCGACCTACGGCCGCTGCTCGCGCTGGGGGGTGGTGGCCTTCGCCTCGTCCCTCGACCAGGCCGGCCCGATCGCCAAGACCGTCGAGGACGCGGCGATCCTGCTCAAGTCGATGTCGGGTCACGACGCCAAGGACTCCACCAGCCTCGATATCGAGGTTCCGGATTTCCCCAGCTTCGTCGGCAAGTCGGTGAAGGGACTGCGCATCGGCATTCCGAAGGAATACCGCGTCGACAACATGCCGCCGGAGATCGAGAAGCTCTGGGAGCAGGGTATCGCCTGGCTCAAGGAGGCCGGCTGCGAGATCGTCGAGGTGTCGCTGCCGCACACCAAGTACGCCCTGCCGGCCTACTACATCGTCGCCCCTGCCGAGGCCTCGTCGAACCTCGCCCGCTATGATGGCATGCGTTATGGCCTGCGCGAGAACGGCGGGAACCTCACCGAGACCTACGAAAACACCCGCGCGGCCGGCTTCGGCGCCGAGGTGAAGCGCCGCATCCTGATCGGCACCTACGTGCTCTCGGCCGGCTATTACGACGCCTACTACGTCAAGGCGCTGAAAGTCCGCCGTCGCATCGCCGAAGACTTCGACCAGGCCTTCGAAAAGGTCGATGCGCTGCTGACCCCGACGGCCCCGTCGGCGGCCTTCGAGCTGGGCGCCAATTCGGACGACCCGGTGGCGATGTACCTGAATGACATCTTCACCGTGACCGTGAACCTGGCGGGCCTGCCGGGCATGAGCATTCCGGCTGGCGTCGACGCCAACGGCTTGCCGCTCGGCCTGCAACTGATCGGCAAGGCGCTGGACGAGGGCACGCTGTTCTCGCTCGGCGGCGCGCTCGAAAAGGCCGCCGACTTCAAGGCCAAGCCCGCCAAGTGGTGGTGAGGGCCAAGCGCCGGTCGATCAGGCCGGCGCTACTCCCCTAGGCCGCCGGGCGCACCGGCGCGGGCTTATGCTCGCGCGGCCTGTGCTCTCGGATCTTCCCCTGGCGGCGTTCGAGCTCCATGCCCAGCGCTGTGACGCCGCTGAGGGCGCCCAGGTTCATCGAATCGACGGCGCTGGAGGGCACGACCACGATGGTCGAGTTCTGCTTCAGCCCCTCGTACAGCATGTTCATCGCCCGCAGGTGGAAGGCGGTGGGGTTGTCGGCATAGGTCCGGGCGGCTTCCTGGAACTTCTCGGCGACCTGGCGCTCGGAGTCCCCGAGGATGAGCCGGGCTTGCCGCTCGCGCTCGGCCTGGGCCTGCATCGACATGGCGTCCTCCAGGGAGGCCGGGATCAGCACGTCCTTCAGTTCGACAGAGATGACGTTGACGCCCCAGGGCTGGCTGCGCTCGTCGATGATGCGGCCAAGCTCGCGGCTGATCTTCTCGCGGCCCTCGAGCATGTCCGCCAGCATGGTCTTGCCGATGACGTCGCGCAGGGCGGTCTGCGAAGCCCAGGCGATGGCGCTGCTATAATCCTCGACATCCAGCGCCGCCCTCTGCGGATCGACGACGCGCCAGAACAGCACCGCGTCGACGTCGACCGGCACGGTGTCCTTGGTCAAGGTCTTCTCGGCCTTGAACGACGAGGTGATCACCCGGACGTCGATCAGATAGGCCACGGTGTCGACGATCGGGATGATGAAGAACAGCCCCGGGCCGCGCAGCGCCTGGAATCGGCCAAGCCGCAGGACGACGGCGCGCTCCCACTGGCTGGCGACCCTGGTCGCCGACCCCACCAGCATGGCGCAGGCCAGGACCAGGAGGCTGGCGCTCACGCCGCCGGCTGGGCCGCCTGCGCGATAGGCCAGGTACGCTGGCCACAGGCCCAGCAGGGCGACGAGGAAGAACAAGGTGGTCGGCATCGCGCTGGCCTGTCGCATCGGGCACGCCTTCTGATCGAGGCGCGGACGCCCCGGCGGCCACTCGCGTCGGGACCGGCCTTGCCTCTAAAACGCAGCGCCTCCGGCCAAGGTTGCCGGCGGAAGGCCTACTTCTTGGCCTTGTTCAGGTCCGCCTGCACGGCCTTGATCTGGTCGTCGGTGATCGCGCCTCCGGAGAGAGGCTGGACCTGCTTAAGGCTCATGCTCTTGAACTGTTCGTAGGCCCCGTGGCTCGTCAGGCCCGGCAGGTTCTTATCGAGGGCGGCCTTGCCCTCGGGCGTCGCAGCGATCTCGGCGATGGGCGTGTTCTCGGCCGAAAGCGCGCCGGCCCAGGCCGATATCGCCCCGAAGGACAGCGCAAGGCCGAGCAGGCCGGTGGTCACAAGTTTCCTCATGGCGTTTTCTCGTCCCCTAAGAATTGGCCGTTAAGGATTGGGATGACAGCGCTTGGCCGCCCGGCAACGCAAGGGAATTCAGACGGCCGCTTCCGCTCGCGCGCGAGGGGCGCTAGGAACGCCACATGACTGATACGTCGAAGCTGATCGCCGGCCGCACTGGCCAATGGGAAGTGGTTCTTGGGCTGGAGGTTCACGCCCAGGTCGCCTCGAACGCCAAGCTGTTCTCCGGCGCCGCCGTGGGTTTCGGGGCAGAGCCGAACCAGCAGGTGTCGCTGGTCGACGCGGCCATGCCCGGCATGCTGCCCGTGATCAACAAGCACTGCGTCGAGCAGGCCGTGAAGACCGGCCTTGGCCTGAAGGCCCAGATCAATCTGAAGAGCCATTTCGACCGGAAGAACTATTTCTATCCGGACCTGCCGCAGGGCTATCAGATCAGCCAGTTCAAGGATCCGATCGTCGGCGAGGGCGAGGTCATCGTCGAGCATGACGACGGCACGACCTTCAAGGTCGGAATCGAGCGCCTGCACCTTGAGCAGGACGCCGGCAAGAGCCTGCACGACCAGGACCCGAACGCCACCTACGTGGACCTGAACCGCGCCGGCACCGCTCTGATGGAGATCGTCTCGCGTCCAGACATGCGCTCGTCGGCGGAAGCGGCGGCCTATGTGAAGAAGCTGCGGACCATCCTCGTCTATCTGGGCACCTGCGACGGGGACATGGAGAAGGGCAACCTGCGCGCGGACGTGAACGTCTCGGTCCGCAAGGTGGGCGATCCGCTGGGCACGCGCTGCGAGATCAAGAACGTCAACTCGTACCGCTACATCCAGCAGGCCATCGAGTACGAGGCGCGCCGCCAGATCGAAATCCTCGAGGACGGTGGCTCGATCGACCAGGAAACCCGCCTGTTCGACCCGAACAAGGGCGAGACCCGCTCGATGCGCTCCAAGGAAGAAGCGCACGACTATCGCTATTTCCCCGATCCGGACCTGCTGCCGCTGGAGCTGGATCCAGCCTGGGTGAAGGAGATCGAGGCCAGCCTGCCCGAGTTGCCGGACGCCAAGAAGGCTCGCCTGCAATCGCAGTACGGCCTGTCGGCCTACGACGCGGGGGTGCTGATCACCGAAGCGGCGCGCGCCGACTTCTTCGAAGAGGCGGCCAAGGGACGCGACGCCAAGCTCACCGCCAACTGGGTGACCAACGACCTGGCCGCGAAGCTGACGGCAGGCGGGCTCGAAATCACCGAGAGCCCGCTGAAGCCCGATGCGATCGCCGAGCTGGTGGCGCTGATCGAGGAGGGGGTCATCTCCTCGAAGATCGCCAAGGACGTCTTCGAGCGGATGTGGGCCGGGGAGGGCCGCGCTCGCGAGATCGTCGAAAAGCAGGGCCTGCAGCAGGTCTCCGACACTGGCGCCCTGGAGAAGATCATCGAGGACCTGATCGCCGGCAACCCGGGGCAGGCCGCTTCGGTGAAGGAGAAGCCCCAGGCGATCGGCTGGTTCGTGGGCCAGGTTATGAAGGCCACCGGCGGCAAGGCCAATCCGGGAACCGTCAACCAGCTTCTGAAGTCGAAGCTCGGCGTCGAATAGCGAAAAACGCCCCGGAGGAAACTCCGGGGCGTTCCGTCTTCGTGGGTGTTAGTTGTTGGCGATGATGTCGAAGATGATCCCGCTGGCGATCGCCGCGAGCAGGTAGTCGTCGCCCACGCGGTACCAAGCGTAGCCGGCCGGCGGCCGGCGCAGGTGATAACGGCCGTAGTCGTAGACTACGTAGGAGCGGTAATAGGGCGGCAGATGCCCGCCGCGCCGCCAGCTCATATAGCCCGGGCGATAGTACGGATTGCCGTAATAGGCTTGCGGCGGCGGCCCGTAATACCAGCGGTTCTGGTAGTAGTAGCCGTTGTGTCGGCCGCGATCCCAGTTCCCGTAGTGCGGGCGGCGATCGCCACGATCCCAGTCGCGGCGGCCGTCATAGCGTCCGCGATCGCCGCGGTCCCAGTCCCCGCGGCGATGGTCGCCGCCGCGATGGTCGTTACGGTCCCAACCGCGCTCATGGCGGCCATGCCCACGGTCGTCGGCCAGGGCTGAGGTGGCGCTAAAGGCCATCGGGCCAGCCACGGCCGCCACGGCGACCAGGCTCAGGATAAGGCGCTTCACAGCAGGCCTCCTTACTCGAAAACTCGTGTCCCTGGAGGAAACCTTGACTCTAGCCGCCTGAACTCGAGCTGAACGGCATCGTCAGCTTGACGGTTGCGCCCGCCGTCGATGCGCCCACTTATGGCTCCGGACAGTAAGGAGCAGCCGATGACCGCGCCGATCGAACTTTACTTCTGGCCCACCCCGAACGGTTTCAAGCTCACGATCGCCCTGGAGGAAATGGGGCTGCCCTACACCGTGATCCCGGTGAACATCGGCGCCGGCGACCAGTTCAAGCCGGAGTTCCTCGCGATCAGCCCGAACAACCGGATGCCGGCGATCGTCGATCCGGAAGGCCCGGACGGCCAGCCGATCTCAATCTTCGAATCCGCGGCGATCCTCCAATACTTGGGCCGCAAGAGCGGCAAGTTCTACGGCGCCAACGAGCGCGAGCGGGCCGAGGTCGAGTCGTGGCTCATGTGGCAGATGGGCGGGCTGGGGCCGATGGCCGGCCAGACCCACCACTTCCGCCAGTACGCGCCCGCCATGATCAGCGACCAGCGCCAGATCGCCTACGGCGCCATCCGCTACACCAACGAAACCAACCGGCTCTATGGCGTGCTGAACAAGCGCCTGGCCGATCGGGAATATGTGGCCGGCGATTACTCGATCGCTGACATGGCGAGTTGGCCGTGGGTTACGCCTTGGCGACTGCAGGGGATCAACATCGAGGAGTTCCCCCACCTCAAGGCCTGGTACGACCGCATCGCCGCCCGCGAGGCTGTTCAGCGCAGCGCCCAGGTGGGCAAGGACCTGACCAGCCGCAATCTCGGCGGCTCAAGCGCCGACGCGGCGGCTGCACGCAATGTTCTCTTCGGGCAACGCGCCCGGTAGCTTTCCGGATACGGAGCTTTCCAGAAAGTAAAGTCGACCAGTAGTGGCGAGCTTCCAGCCTGTAAGCGCGCCATCTATTGCCATTAACCCTATCTTTATTCGGGGTGGACTTTTCTGTTCACTCAAGAGCTGGTCCGGAACCCAGAATGGGGACCCGGTCGGCGGGGTTAGGGATGATCGACATGCTTACGGGCGTGGAACACCAAGGTCTGCCGCTGCCGAGCGCGAACGCTTCGGGCGACGAACTCTTTCAGATGGGGCTGCTCTATTCTACGGGGCAGGGCGGGGCGCCGCTCGATTATGTGTCGGCGCACATGCTCTTCAATCTCGCGGCCATGCGCGGCTCGGTCGAGGCGAAGGTCTACCGCAAGGAGCTGAGCCAGGAGATGGCGACGGAAGATGTCGCCGAAGCCCAGCGCCAGGCGCGTGAATGGCTCGCGCACGGCTGACGAGGACCTCCGTTTAGCGGACCGTCTCGGAGTCCCCCAGCAGGCAGGGGACGGTCATGAACATGATGTAGAGGTCGAGCCAGAACGACTGGCGCTCGATGTACTCGATGTCCAGCGCCACGCGCTGGCGCACCAGTTCGGGCGTGTCGACCGCGCCGCGCGAGCCGTTGATCGCGGCCCAGCCGGTCATGCCGGGCTTCATGCGATGGCGGTGGGCGTATTCGGCGATCAATCGCGAGCTCTCGACGTCGCCGGTCTTCATGCCGATGGCGTGCGGTCGCGGCCCCACCAGCGACATCTCTCCGGCCAGGACGTTGATGAGCTGCGGCAACTCGTCGAGGCTGGTCTTGCGGATGAACTTGCCGACCCGGGTCACGCGGTCGTCGTCGGCGCTGATCTGCCGCGCGGCCTTGGCGTCGGCCGCTTCGTTCCGCATCGAGCGGAATTTCCAGACCACGATCTCCTCGTTGTTGAAGCCGTGCCGGCGCTGGCGGAAGAAAATCGGGCCAGGACTGTCAAGTTTCACCGCCAGCGCCACCATCAACATGATGGGCGCCGTCAGGACGAGAGCGATCGAGCCGACGATCAGATCCTGGGCGCGCTTGGTCAGGGCCTTGCCCTGGTTGATCTCCGCGCCTGAAATCCGGGTCAGCGGGATGTTGGCGATCCGGTCGATGGCCTCGGCTTCCGGCGCTTCGCCCTCACGGTCGAGCAGCAGGGTGATCTCGTTGGGGAGGACCTTGAGCCGCTCGAGCAGGGCGTTGATCCGCTCGCGGGCCTCCGGCGGCACCGTGATGACGATGCGGTCGACGAACGGCATGATCCGGTGGGCCAGCAGCTTGTCCGTCCCACCCAGCAACGGCACGCGATGCAGGGCCTCCGGCCCGCGTTCGGCCCGGTCGTCGAAGACCCCGAGCACGTTCGCCTCGCGGGTTTCTAGAATGGCGGCGATCAGACGCTCAGCGGCGCCAGTGGCGCCGACGATGACCAGGTTGGGCGTCAGCCGTCCATTGGCCCGCCAGCGCTTGACGTTCACCCACCAGAGCCCATGAGCGGCGGCGACGCAGAGGAATGCGAGCGGCGTCCAGACGCCCAGCGAGGCGGCCAGCTTGATGACGCCGACGAAGTGGGTCAGCACGGCGAAGCACATGGCCACCGCCACGGCGAAGGCGACCGTGACCCGCATCAGGTGCATGGCGAGATCTTCCCGCCGCCCGAACTTGTAGCAGTCGAAGAGGCGCAGGCTGGCGAAGGTAGCGAGGGCGGCGCCGCCATAGATCAGCAGGACGTCGGCGCCATGGGTGAGCGCGGAGGCGATCAGGCCTCCGAGCACCAGCGCCAGGCCGTCGCCGGCCTGGAAAAAGCGGGTCAGCAGCCGGCCCGATATCCGCAGGCGGGTCGGCGTCAGCTTTTCGGGGCGAAGCGGGCCGCGGCGGTCCCGTCCAGGCTCGGCCCAACCTGCGGCGACGGCGGGTTCCGCGTCGGTCCGTCGCCGGCCACGGCGCTCATGCGCGACGTTCGACGTCAAGGAACCGGTCAAAGACATAAAGGACCACGAATATCGGTGTGACGATGGTCAGACTGCCACGCGGCCTCTGTGCGAGCGGTTAACATATACGGAGCCGATCGCGACATCTGTAAACTCTTCGCAGCTAATCTTATTCGGCGCGGCGACTTGGAGGCCTCGTTCATTTCGCCTCCTTGGCGCGGCGAGCGACTTCCGACACCGCCTGGGCGACCAACTCCGGTTCTTCCGTGATCATCATGTGCGAAGCCTCGGCGATGCGCCGGCTCTCGCCTCGGGTCGAGCGCCGGGCAAGTTCCCGGTGCAGCCCCCACCACAGGTTCCGCGCGGCCGTCTGGGCCTCTTCGGACGAGCTTTCGTAGGTCTGGCCGGCGGTGAGCACGAGCAGGGGCAGGTCGCCGTAGCTCTGCGGCCCCGCTTCGATCTGCTCCGAGGTGGCCGCGAACAGGGTGTCGAGCTCCGAGACCTTGGCCTGCCAACTGGCGGCGCTGAGGTTGCTGGCCTTCTGCGCGGCGTATGCGGCCTCGGACTGATTGGCCCTGGGCTTGGGGACGCAGCGGGCAAGCTTGGGATCGGTCGAGGGCAGTTCCTTCTGCTCGGCCGCCGCCGCGCATCTTGCGGCCTGATCGCGGATCGAGGCGATGCCGCCCGCGCCCGGACCGAACATGGCCGCGAAGCGCTGGTCCTGATGCTCGATCGAAGGGTCGATCAACGCCATGCCGACCACGTCCTGAGGTCGGCGATTGTAGAAGAGCCGCATGTAGAGGGCGCCGGCGGAGTGTCCCACCAGGACGAATGGCCCGCGGATCTTGGCCGTCCGCAGGCCGCGGTCGAGATCGTATGCGATCGAGGCGCCGTCGCGGGGCAGGGGGCCGGGATCGGAGAAGCCCGCGCCGGCGCGGTCGTAGGCGCAGACCCGATAGGAGGCGTCGAGGTGACGGCGAACGCCGCCCCAGGCCAGGGAGGTCGCGCCATAGCCGCCTTCGAGGAGGATGGTCGGCGTTCCGTGGCCGGAGCATCGGAAGTTGAGGTGACGTCCGCCCGGCAGCCGCACCAACTGCCCAGGGCCTGCCGCCTCGTCCCGAATGCTCGCGGCCGCAGGCGCGGCGGACAGCATCGAGACGGCGATGGTGATTAGCAACCGCATTATCTCGCTCTCCCGAAGCGCCTTTTGGAGAACGCCGGTCGATATGGCAACCGCTAGAGTTGCGAACGAGCAGAGGGAGCGCACCGCTGAGCACGCTCCCTCCTCACCGGTGCTTTCCGCGCCGGCTGCGCGCGCCAGGGCGATGGGCTCGTTTTGACGCGCGAGTGTCCTGCTGCGGGACGAGGCAGCAAGCCCTGTGCCGGAGCCGCGGAGGTGGTCGGGACCATCAATCCCGGATGGCTCGCCCGTTGTGACGAAAGACTGTGCGCGAAGGCTTGGTCGCCGCGTTCCCGCTGCTGAGCCAGCGCTTCCAGGCCGGCGCGCGGCTTTCGCCGACCGCCGCGGCCTCCGCCACGGCCGTCACCTCAGGGACATAGCGGCGTACGATCTGCTCCACCGCGTCTTTCAGGGTGCGCCGCGAAGATGGGCAACCGCCGCAGGCGCCTTCCATCCGGACCCAGAGCACCCTGCTGGTCGGATCGAACCGATCGAAGACGATGTCGCCTCCGTCGCGGGCCACGCCGGGGCGGACATAGTGCGCCAGCACGTCCTGGATCTCGGCTTCGATCTGACTTGCGGCGACGGTGGCGGCCGTGAGTTCCGAAGTCCGCACCGCAGGCTGACCATCGCCGAGCACATCGGCGATCGCCGCCAGGATCTGGATGCGCAGCGTGGTCCAGGCCTCGCCGTCCGGCGTCCTGGTGACGGTGACGAAATCCTCGCCCACATACACGCCCGCCACGCTGTCCAGGCCAAACAGCGCCTGGGCGAGAGGCGAGGCCCCGACGTCCTCGCTCTCCCGCGTGAAGTTCCAGCCGCGCCCGTCGATCAGCCGCATCTGCGGCAGGAACTTCAGCGCGTCGGGATTGGGCGTGCGTTCGAAGAGGATCAGCATCTGGGGGCGAGCCGGTCTTGGGCCCTTGAGTTTGGTCTGGCCGTTGGCGGACGGTCGTTGCGCGGGCGCAAGCTGGAAGCGGCGAAGGGCCGGGCGTCGCCGCCCGGCCCCCCCGAAGGCTCGCCTCCTGAGAGGCGAGCGGCGTGGGCAGGTCTACTCTGCCGCAACCGGCAGCGGGGCCTCCGCGGTCGCCCGGCGCTTGCCGCCGAGCACCAGGCGCGCAGCGAAGATCGCCAGGGTGAAGGCTCCGAAGCTGAAGACGATGTCTCCGGGGACGCGCATCCAGACCAGGGTCTCCACCAGCGGCGAGTGGATGACTTCGGGCGACCGGGCGTACCAGTAGCCGTGCTCGATGCTCGCCAGCGCCTGCACCACCCCGGTGGGAAGCAGCGACATGAACACCATCATGGCCAGGCCTCCGTTGAGCAGCCAGAACGTCCAGGCCAGCAGCTTGTCGCTCCACGCCTCCCTGCGGGCGAGGCCGCGGAAGCAGAACAGCAACAGGCCGATGCCCAGCATTCCGTAGACCCCGAACAGGGCGGCGTGCCCGTGGGTGGCCGTCGTGTTCAGCCCTTGGATGAAGTAGAGGCTGATGGGCGGGTTGATCATGAACCCGAAGACGCCGGCCCCCAGCAGGTTCCAGAAGGCCACGGCCACGAAGAACAGGATCGGCCAGCGATAGGTGGCCACCCAGGGCGCTTCTTTGGTGTGGCGCCAGTTCTCGTAGGCCTCGGCGCCGACCAGGGCGAGCGGCACGACCTCCAGGGCCGAAATCACCGCGCCGATGGCGATCACCGACACTGGGGTGCCGGAGAAGTACCAGTGGTGGGCGGTGCCCAGGACGCCGCCGACCATGAAGACGATGGTCCCGAACAGCACGGCGAGGTTGGCGCTCTTGGCGCGCACCAGGCCGAGATTCACCAGCAGGAGGCTGATCACCGAGGTCGCGAAGACTTCGAAGAAGCCTTCCACCCACAGGTGAACGATCCACCAACGCCAGTATTCCACCATGCTCACGTGAGTATGCTTGCCCCACATGAAGCCGGCTCCGTAGAACAGGCCGATCGCGATGGCTGACATGAAGAGGATGGCCAGGACGGGCTTGCTCTCCGATGGGCGCCGCAAAGCGGGCCAGAGGGCGCGGCCGACAAGCAGCAGCCACAGCATCAGGCCGACGAAGAGCAGGGTCTGCCAGAAGCGGCCGAGATCGACGTACTCCCAGCCCTGGTGGCCGAACCACCAGTTCATGTCGAGGTCGAAGAACTGCTGGACGCCAAGCCACTCGCCGGCCATGGAGCCCAGGACGACGAACACCAGCGCGCCCCAAAGGACGTTCACGCCCAGACGCTGGAAACGCGGCTCGTGACCCGAGATCAGCGGCGCGACGTAGAGGCCCGTGGCGAGCCAGGCCGTGGCGATCCAGAACACCGCGAGCTGCGTATGCCAGGTGCGGGTCACCGCGTACGGAATGAGATCGGAAATCTGCACGCCGTAGAATTCGTGACCCTCGACGGCGTAATGCGCGGTGAGGGCGCCAAGCCCGACCTGGAGCAGGAAGAGGCCGATCACCGTCAGGAAGTACTTGCCCGTGGCCTTCATCGAGGGCGTGGGCTTGAAGCCTGACAGGGGATCCTTGGTCGGCGGGCGGAGGTGATCCTCCTCCTTGACGCGGGCGTGCCAGAACACCAGGGAGCCGACCCCGAAGATCAGGATCAGGACCGAGGCCACGGACCAGACAAGGTTCGCGGAGGTCGGCGTATTGCCGATCAGCGGCTCATGCGGCCAGTTCGAAGTGTAGCTGACCGTGTCTCCGGGCCGGTTCGTGCCGGTCGCCCAGGCGGTCCACCAGTAGTAATCGGCGATCACCTCGCGGCGCGCCGGGTCAGGCACAGCGTTGTTCTTGATAGCGTACTGCTCGCGCAGCTTCTCCAGCTCGGCGCTATCGCTGTACAGCGAAACGTAGTGCGCCTTGACCTGCTTCAGCGCCGCCGCCCGATCGGCCGAGATCGTGATCGTCTCGGTGCGCGGGTCGTAGGTGTTGGTGCGCATCTCTCGCGTCAGGCGCGCCTTCAGCGCGGCCTGCGCTTCCGGGTTCAGCGCGGCATAGGCGACGCCATGGTCCCGTTGGGCCCAGAGATCCAGGAGGATCGTGGCCTCCCGGTGAAGCTGGTCGGCGGACCAGTCGGGCGCGACATAGCCGCCATGGCCCCAGATGGAGCCGTTCTGTTGGCCGCCCATGGACTGCCATGCCAGTTGGCCGGTCTGGATGTCCTCACGCGTCATCAGGACGACGCCGGACGGATCGACGACACGGGCTGGTATGGGCGGCGCTTGCCGGTAGATTTCTCGCCCCATCAGCCCAAGAACGGTGAACGACACCGCCATGACGAGGGCGAGGACGAACCAAAGTCTTCGCATGTTCATCTCGCTTTCCCCTGCGGCCGCGGGAGATTCCTTCGGCCTAGGACCCAGCCATGCCCGCTGCGAGGGCAAGCAACGTTGCTGCAGCGCAAGCTCAGGCGGCGAAGAAGCGGGAATGTGGATTTGGGCGTGGCCCTTCCGCCCGTCAGACGGCCTTGGCGTGGCGGGTCTGGGCGATCGGCAGGCGCTCGTCGAAGGCCGAGGCCACGACGCGCATGAGCCGGCGCGCGTCCTCCGCGATCTCCACCTGACGTCCCGAGATCCGGCAGAGGCCGTCGCGAACGGCCTCGTCCAGCTTCTCCAGGCTCGCGTCCAGGGCGTCGGCCGGGGCGCCGTGGGTCTCGCAGATCGCCCCCACATCGGCCGCCATGTCGCACATCAGCCGCTCAATGACCGCGGCCCGCAGCCGGTCGCCGCGCGAGAGCGGCAACTTGCGCGCCAACGGCAGCTCGTCGGCGGCGATCGCGCGGCTCCAGGCGTCTGTGGCGATGGCGTTCTGGACGAATCCCTCGCGGAAATGGCCGATGGAAGATGGTCCGACCGGGATCAGCACCGGGGCGGGGTCGTCGGTGTAGCCTTGGAAGTTGCGACGCAGGCGGCCCTCGGCGGCGGCCCTGGCGAGCGGATCGTCCGGGCGGGCGTAATGGTCCAGTCCGATCCGGATGTAACCGCCCGCCACCAGCGCCTGGTCGGCGGCCTCGGCCTGTTCCCAGCGGCCGGCCACGTCGGCGAGGTCGGCGTCCTTGATCATCACTTGATGCTTCTTCATCCAGGGGACGTGGGCATAGCCGAAGACCGCGACGCGGTCGGGCCGCAGGCGCAGGGCAAGCTCCACGCTCTTGGCGACGTTCTCGGGCGATTGCGCCGGCAGGCCGTACATCAGGTCGAAGTTCAGCGCTGCCACGCCGCGGGCGCGGAGGCGCTCGGCCGCGGCGGCGACGCGCTCGAAGGGCTGGATGCGGTTTACCTTCTCCTGCACGATGGGATCGAAGGTCTGCACGCCCAGGCTCGCTCGGGTCACGCCCCCCTCGCCGAGGGCGTCGACGAAGGCGTCGCTGAGCAGCGCCGGGTCCAGTTCCACGGCGACCTCGGCGTCGGGCCGCAGGCGCAGGCGATCCCCCAGCCGGCGTAGGAGCTTCAGGAAATGCTCCGGCGACAGGGCGTTCGGGCTGCCGCCGCCGAAGTGCAGGTGCGCCGCCCCGGCGTGCGAGCCCAGTGCGCGGCCAAGGAGGTCGATCTCTCGCTCAAGGACCCGCTGGAAGGTGTCGATCCGATCGTACTCGTGGGCGACGGTGGTGTGGCAACCGCAGTACCAGCATAGCCGCCGGCAGAACGGGACGTGGACATAGGCCGAGATCACGTCCTCCGGGCGGGTTCCGGCGAACCAGTCCAGCGGCGCAGCCTCGCCCTCGCCAGGTTGGAAGGCCAGCGCGGTGGGATAGCTCGTGTAACGCGGCAGGTTGCGGTCGGCGTGGCGCAGTTGCACCGCCGTCGCAGGCCGGGCGGCGCGCGGCGCGGCGGCCGCGGGGAGGTAGCGTTCGATGATGGGGGACATGGTGCAGACCGTTCGAGGCAGGCGCTAAGGCCGGGGGTGACATTCAGGGCTAAGTAGTGGCCCCGGGTGGACGGGGACGGCCGGACGGCTTACGTCCATGCTGGACGTCCCCATTCGGGATGGCTGAATCAGATGATGACCGTCGAGCTCGACCCATCCGTTCTCACAGGTGCAGACCTGTTCGATGTGCTTGATGCGCAAGACCGCGCCGAGGTGCTGCGCGTGGGCGTCGTGCGCCGTCTGCCGCAGGGCAAGCGCATCTTCGCGCAGGGCGACCCTGGGATCACTTGCCATAGCTTGCTGGAGGGCAGGGTGAAGATCGTCCAGACTCGTCCCGACGGGGCGCAGTCGGTGATCCGCTTCATCGGCCCGGGTGAGATGTACGGTACGGTCGCCGCCCTGATGGACATGCCGTTCCCGGCCGATTCCGTGGCCGTGCTCGACAGTCTCGAGATCTACTGGCCTGTGAAGGTCATGCGCGAACTGATGACCCGGTTCCCCCAGGTCGCCATCCGGTCGGCCGCATCGGCGGGACACCGCCTGTTCGAATTGCAGAACCGCGTGGGCGAACTCTCGGGCGAGCGGGTGGAGCAGCGGATCGCACACGCTCTGGTGCGTCTGGTCCGTCAGGCCGGACGCCGGACCGACGAGGGGATCGAGATCGATTTCCCGATCACCCGCCAGGAGTTGGCCGAGATGGCCGGCTCGACGCTGCATACGGTGAGCCGCACCCTCGCTTCGTGGGACGATCGCGGGATCACCGCCAGTTCCCGCCGGCATATCGTGGTGCGCAAGCTTCATGTGCTGCTGGACATGGCCGACCATGGCGCTTCCTGAGGGCTCCCGGCTTCTTTGAGCGGCCCGCGATCTACTTGATCGCCGCGAAGCTGCTTTCGGTAACCCGAGGAAAAAGCACGCGTTCTTCGAACTGAATGTGCGTCCTGAAGTCCTGGTCGAACTTGCGGCATAGATCGTAGAGCCGTCGCCAGGAGGCGCTGGCTTCGGCTGGGGGTGTGAAGTCCTCGGTAAGTCGCACCAGCCGCTCAAGCCGGTCCTGCACATCGTCATGTTCGGACGTCATCGTCGAGACGGGCGCGAGCAAGCGGGGGCCTCGCCCTTTCAGGATCGCCGGGAAGAGCGCCAGCTCCTCCCTGGCCTGGTGCTCCTGCAGTTCGTCCAGCATGTCCCGCAACTCGCCTGGTAACCGTTCAGGGAACGCGGCGGAGGCGTGTGCAGACGCGATCTCTTCGGCGAGTTCGGCAGCCGCAGCGAGATCGCGGAGATGGGCTGAGTGGTAGTCGAGTATCCGCCGGATCAGGGCCGAGTCGTCCAGGCTCTCGGCCTCGGCGAGGCTCGGCGACACGGTGGCGGTCATGTGGGTCGGGGGCTCGGCATGGGGCATCAAAAGGCTCCTTGATGCCTGGAAACTACCCCTCACCGCCGTGGTCGTTCTTTGCCCCCCGACAACTTGCCGGCAAATCTTGGCTAAGTCGGCGCTCGCCTATCTGCGGCGGAACTGGACTTCGGTCACGCGTCGCGCGCCGTCACGGCGATCCAGTTGGACGACGATGTCGATGACCCGGCTGACATAGGTCTGCACCTTGTCCCACCCGAGGTCGACGCCGGAGGTCAGCGCCAGGAGCGCGATCTGGTCCAGCGCCCCGGTCGGACTGTCGGCGTGGATCGTGGTCAGCGAGCCCGGATGGCCCGAGTTCACTGCCCGGAGGAAGGCGAAGGCCTCCTTGCCGCGCAGTTCGCCCAGCAGGATGCGGTCGGGCCGCAGGCGCAGGCAGGCCGCCAGCAGGGCGTCCGCATCGACCTTGGCTTCGCCCAGTTCGCCGCGCACGGCCACCAGGCCAACGCTGTTGGGATGATCCAGCCGCACCTCCGGCGCATCCTCGATCACCACCAGGCGCTCGGAGCGATCGATCTCCTTGACCAGGGCGTTGAGAAGCGTGGTCTTGCCGCTGCCCGTCCCGCCGGAGATGACGATGGTCTTGCGGCGCCGGACGGCGGTCTTCAGGAAGCCGCCGACGTCGCCGGACGCCAGCATCGCCTCCAGTTCGGCGTCCGCCTGGTCGGAGATCGCCGGGTTCGAACGGGTGGCGCTTTCGAACAGGCCGTCCCGCGCCAGGTCCTCCACCGACATGTCCGAGATCAGGTGCTTGCGCACCGCCAGGGCCAGGTCGCCGCGGGTGGCGGGCGGGGCCACGACCTGAACGCGGGAGCCATCGGGGAGGGTGGCCGACAGCAGCGGCTGCTCGCGGTTGACTCCCTGGTGGCTGGCGGCGGCGATCTGCCGGGCCAGGCGCTGCAGGGCCGTCTCGGTCAGCTCGTCGGCGGGCTCGCGGGTGATGCCTCCGCCGGTGGTCTCGACCCAGACTTCGCCCGGGCGGTTGATGAGCACGTCGGTCACGTCGGGCCGCGAAAGCCACGGCGACAAGGGCGCGAGATAGGCCGAGAGATAGACGTTCGCGCTCATCGCACCACGGCGGAGAAGTCGAGGTCGCGGGCCACGAAGACCTGTACGGGCGCGCCTTGGTCGACCTTGATGGTGTCGGGGATGTTGAGCTGCTGCTCCAGCGCCTGGTTTGCCACCTGAGTGGCCTGGGCGGGGGAGGCGATCACCACGGTGGTGTTGCCGCTGCTGGCCGCGGCGTTGGCGAGCGCGGTGGCGCCGGCATTGACCACCGACAGCAGGATCGAGCCGCCGAAGCGTTGGAAGAAATGGCGGTCCACCTCGCCGGCGAGGCCGCCGCGACCCACGCGGTCGGCGGCCGGCGAACCGACATCGACCGTGACGCCGGTGGGGGTGATGATCCGCTCCCAGACCACGAAGGCCCGGGTCTGGCCGATGGCGGCGGCGCTCTTGTACTGGCCGACCAGGCGCGAGCCGCGCGGGATCAGGACCCGGCTGCCATCGAAGCTGCGCACGTCGCGGCTGACCACGCCGCGCACCGAGCCCGGCAGGTCCGAGTTGATGGCGGTTTCCAGCACCGCGGCGATCACCGTGCCTTGCGGCACCACGCGGCCAAGGTCGCGCATCTGGCCGGCCCGGGCTACGCCGCCGAGGCCGCCGGTGATCCGGGCCGAGAACCGTTCGTCCGCCGACTGTTGGCGCCCTTCGCCGCCCGCGTCGGGCGAGGCCGGCGCTCCAGGGCCGGTCGTCGTCGCTTGGGCAAGCTGCATCGGCGCGGCCTCGCCCTGGGACAGGTCCACCACCATGGTGGGCGCGCGCCAGTGGGCGGACTCCGGATCGGGTTGCGGCGCCAGCGGCTGGAGGATCGGCGCGGGGGCAGGGGGCGGTGCGGGAGCCGGCGGTGGCTGCGCAGGCGTAGGGGCTGGCGCCTGCGCAGCCTTCGGCGGGGCTGCGGCTGGCGTCTGGGCCTTGGCTTCCCGTCCGGACGAAAGACCGTTGAACACCACGAGGCCCAGCACCACGGCTCCGCCCATGCCGGCCCACAGCGTCAGGGGCGAATCCGACTGACGCACCTGCGGACGTGCGGCGTCGGCGCGGGCGAATACCGAGCTGAGCTCCTGAGGAACTTGGTTCTTGCGCTTCATCGCCGCCACCACGGGTCTTTCTCGCGCTGCTTCAGCGCGCTGGCTTCCTCGACCTGGAGGCCGTCGTTGTAGATGCGGGTCACCTCGCTGCCGCGCCGCAGGACGAAGCCGCGGGCCACCCGGTCGATGACGACGTAGCCGTCGCGCTGGCGCGTGTTCACCACCGCCTCGCCGCCGTCGGGATCGACCGCGAAGATCGCCGGCATGTCCTCGCCGGCGCGGAAGGCGAAATAGGTGTCCTGGCCGTCGTCGAACACCTTCACCGGCAGGGTCTTGGTCGAGCCCTGGTAGCTGTAGGCCGTATTCCGCTCCACCGGCGGCGGCGGCGGAGGAGGCGGCGCCACGAAGGCGATAGCCGGCGGCGCATAGAGAAAGCGGACGGTGAACGGCGCGGTGCGCGCGGCCGCCCGCGGGCGCAAGCCGAGTTCGAAATTATAGCGCCGCAGGTTGGTGATCACCGTCATGTTCGTCGCCGGCCGCTGCGCCATCGGCTTGAGGAACAGCAGATTGGCGCGCCGGTTCGGGGTGACCTGCCATCCGAGGGAGTCGCCGATGGCGACGTTCTCGATGCGCTCGCCCTGGTCGAACTCGACCGTGAGCTGGTAGCCCAGGCCCACATGCAGTTCGACCACCGCCTCGGGGTCATAGTCCACGACATGGATGCGCGGGTCGCCGGGGCCGGGCCTCGGGGTGACGGCGAGCGCGGGCGTGGCCGCCAGCACGGCGGAGACGGCGGCGAGCGCCAGGGTACGCTTCATGGAATTGCGGATCATCGGGCGGCCCCCGCGCGGCGGGAGTAAAAGGCGTTGCGGCGGTAGGAGTCGCCGAGCCGGCGGGTCTCATCCAGGGTGACGTTCACCGACCGGCCTGGGGCCGGACGGGTGGAGGCGGCCATGGCGGCGGCGCGGCTGCGCTCGGTGGCCTGAGCCTGGTCGCGCTGGAGGTTCAGCGCCAGGCGCTCGGCGCGCGAGGGCATGGCGTTGACGTTCACCGCCTGCCCGGCGGCGTTCGCCCGCGCGCCCAGGCCTCGACGATCGCGGTCGCGGTCAAGAGTTGGCAGCTTGAAGCTGAGGGCCATGATCCACGCTCCGAGCACCAGGCCCGCCTGGCCGCCGGCGAACACGAAGATCAGCGCCGAGGCGCTCATCGCCGTCTGGGGGGCGAGGCGCTGGCCGAGGCGTTGGGCGTTGAGCGTCCCGATCCAGGGCTCGATCACCGAAAGCATGAGCACGATCAGAAGCCAGGCCACGAGCGGCGTCGCGGTGGCGGCCACCATGGCCCGCACCCATCCGACGAACAGCCCGCGGGTCACGGGGAACAGCGCCAGGACGATGAAGATCGGCCCGACGGCGGTAAGCACGCCGATGGCCAGGGTCGCGGCAGAGATCACCCCGGCGCTGGACAGGAAGAGCAGGCCGGAGGCTCCGGCGGCGGATTCGGCGGCTGCGGCCTGCGGGCTGGAATATCCCTTGGCTTGCGGACCGGCGACCTTGCCATAGGCCGACGCCGTGGCGCTGAACTCGTCATAGGCGGCCTGCAGCCCGTCAATCGGACTCGCGGCTAGATCGGAGGCCTCGGCCATGGGCGCCGATACGATCGCGGCGATCTCCTCGGGGGCGCGGTCGGCGACGTCGAACACCAGCGTCTGGAAGGTGGACCAGCTTGTCACCAGGGCCAGGATCAGGCCGATCTTCAGCGCGATCCCCGGCGCGTCAGAAAGCTGCGCGGCTCCTCGGGCGAACAGCATCCGATAGCCGATGAGCGCCACATAGATCGTCAGGATCGCGGTCAGCGCGTACTGGAACACCGACGAACCGGAGGTCAGCGCCTGGAAGCCGCCCTCGGCATAGGCCCTGGTCTGGCATTCCACCGTGGCGAGCACGCCGCGGATGACACCGTCGTCGACCATCGCGGCGCAGGCGGCGCTCATGCCGCGCTCCGGCCGGCTTCGGGCGAACCGGACATGAAGCTGGGCAGCCACGCGGCCGGCGCATCGCCCACCTGCTCGCGCAGGGCGTCCAGCCGCCGCACGGCCCGCTCGGTGCCGGCCAGCACCTTGAGCTCGCCCGACAGCCCGGTCAGGTCCAGGCGCGCCACCACGCTGTGGTCGCCGCGCTTGATCAGGAAGCAGCGCGAGGTGTCGGGCAGCGACCGCACCAGCTCGAACTCATGCTCGGTGAGGCCGAAGCCGTCGACATAGTCCCGGGCCTTGGCGCGGGCGTTGGGGAAGAATATTTGGGTCGCTGCCTGCTCGATGATCGCCGAGGCGATGCGGCTGTCCAGCGCGTCGGCGGCGCTCTGGGTGCAGAAGCCGACCACCCCGTTCCGCTTACGGATGGTTTTTTCCCAGTCCTTGATCCGGCGGACGAAGACCGGGTCGTCCAGCACCTTCCAGCCCTCGTCGACGACGATCAGGGCCGGATTGCCGTCCAGCCGCTGCTCCAGACGATGGAACAGGTACATCATCGTCGGGATACGGATGGTGGGCGCGTCCAGCAGCCGGGTCATGTCGAAGCCCAGGATGCGTGTGTCGATATCAAGAAGGTCGTCCGGGTTGTCGAACAGCCAGGCGTGCTCGCCCCCTTCGCACCACGCCGACAGCCGCGCGGCCATGTCGCCAGCGTGCGGACGCCGCGCGCCGCGGAACAGCTCGCGCAGGTAGCGCAGGCGGCGATGGCCCGGCGGCTGGTCGAAATTGGCGTCGATCGCATCGGCGATCATCAGCCGGTCTTCCGAATCCAGCGTCTCGCCCTCCGAGGTCAACAATTGCGCCACCCATTCGGCCAGGAAGGCGCGGTTGCCGGGGGTGTCGGGCAGGGCCAGGGGGTTGAAGCCAGAGGGCTCTCCCGGACTGATCACCTCGTAGCGGCCCCCGATGGCGCGGATGAACGGCTCGGCCCCGCGGTCCTTGTCGAAGTAGGCGATCTTCGGCTTCAGCCGCTCGGCCTGGGCGAGCAGGAAGGTCAGCAGCACGGTCTTGCCGGACCCGGACGGCCCGATGACGGTGAAGTTGCCCAGGTCGGCGTTGTGGAAATTGAAGTGGTAGGGGCCGAACGCCGTCGTCTCAAGCACGGCGATCGACGGGCCCCAATGGTTGCCCTCGGCCTGGCCGGTCGGATGGTTGTGGAAGCTGGCCAGCCCCGCGAAATTGCCGGCGGAGATGAGCGCGCGGCGCGAGATGTACTTGAAATTGCCGGGGAACTGAGCCCAGAAGCCGGGCTCGAGATTGACGTCCTCGCGCACCGCGATGGCCCCGGTTTCGGCCAGGACCGACTGGACGTCGGCGACGTTGGAGGCCAGCTCGTCGAGCGTTTCGGCCTTGGCCAGGATCGTCAGGTGGTGTTCGCCATAGGCGGCGCGGCCCGCGCCCACGTCGTCGCGGGCCTGGGCCAGTTCGCCGCGCAGGCTGAAGGCGTCGTCCTCGGCCGCCTTCAGGCGCCGCAGCGCCAGGCCCATGCGGTCCAGGGCCGCCTGCCGGTCGACGAAGGCGAAGCTCTCGGTCAGCACCAGCTCCATGGGCAACCGCAGCACGCCGTCCAGCAGGCCGGGCGCGGTCTGGGCCGGATAGTCCTTGACCGACACCACCGCCCCGAAGGTGGAAGCGCCGCCCTGGCCGGGGCCGAACTCCATGGCGTCGAGGCCGAAGCTCAGCCGGCGCGAGGCGATCGCCTGGGCGAAGTCGCCGCTGGGCGCCAGAACCGGCCGCAGTTCGCCGTTCAGGATCAACCCGAGGAACTCCGCCGGCTCGGATCTTTGCGCGCCGCCGGCCGCGGCGTAGAGGCCGATCGTGCGGGCGCCGTAGGGGGCGAGCGCGGCGGCGAAGGTCTCACGGATCGCGTGCAGTTCGCGCAGGTCGCGGCTGATGTCGGCGTTGCGGTTCCGGGGGCCTTTGAGCAGCCGTTCGACCAGGCCCGCCGACCCCTGGGTGGGGCGCAGGACCAGGGTCAGGAAGATGTCGTTCACATAGAGCCGGCGGCTGGCCAGTTGCTCGCGCCAGTGTTCGTCGAGGCCGGCGCAGAACGGCTCCTCGGGCCCGGGCGGGAAGGCGGGGTTCACGCGCCGGCGGACCACATGGTGGTAGAGCGCCAGGCGGGAACTCGCCGAGCCGCGCAGCACCGTCTCGCGGACCGTCTTGCGATAGTTGAGCTCCTCGTCCGGCGCGGTTTCGAACGGGAAGCCGGCCAGATGCAGGGTCTGGATCAGCAGGCCGTCCTTGGTGCGCAGGGTCACGTCGTCGGCGTGCGCAAGATAGGGCAGCCGGTCACCCACCGAGGCCTCGCGCGGCGCGAGCACCTTCGAGGCGCCGGTGGTCACGTAGGTCGTGCTCATGGCCGATACGAGTTCCCGCGCCAGAAGCTGAAGTTCTTCACGCGCGGGCAGGTGGAGAGCTTCGTGACCCACAGGTCGAAGAAGCGCGGTTCACGCAGGGAGCCGACATAGCCCACGGCGTGAACTCCCACGGCGATCAGCAAGGCCCAAAACGAGCGCGTTATGAGGAAGGCCTCGGCGGTGATCACCAGGTTCAGCACCATGTAGGGATAGGTCACCCCCGCGATCATCTGAGGTCGCGTCAGGGCTGCGAACACAGGATCGGAGGCCAGCCGGCTCATCGTCTACATCCCGCCGGCGAGCGAGCGGAGGCCGGCGACGATGGTCACGGCGCCGAAGATGACGAAGATGCCCACGAGCGTGACGACGCCGCGCCGCCAGTCGAAGCGGCCCACCAGCATCATGTAACCAATGATCGCCACCGCGATGACCGCGGCGGTGGTCGCCAGGTTGCCGAGCAGGGTGCCCTGCACCCAGTTGAGGGCCGCCAGCAGCGGCGACGAGCCGGCGGGATCTCCGGCGGCCTGGGCGTGAGCGGGCCCGCCGACGAGCGCGGCCGCTGTGATCAAGGAGGCGAGTTTTTTCATCGGCTTCACTCGGCGCGAGCGCCCAGGTTTGAGGCGCTTGCCAGACGCGCCATGATGGCGCGCACATAGGTTTGCGTTTCGGCGTAGGGCGGGATCCCGCCATACCGGTCTACAGCGCCGGGCCCGGCGTTGTAGGCCGCGAGCGCCAGGCGCAGGTCTCCGTAACGGGCAAGCTGCTGCGCCAGATAGGCGACGCCGCCATCGATATTGCTCTTCAGGTCCCGCGGATCCACGCCGAGGTCGGTAGCTGTCTTGGGTGACAGTTGCATGACGCCTTGCGCACCCTTTCTTGACACTGCCGCGTGATTGAAGCGCGACTCCTGCCAGGCCACGGCCTCGACCACCGCCGTGGGAACGGCGTGGCGGACGGATGATTCGCGTATGAGGCGGATCACTTCCTCGGGGGGCGCGGCGAAGCTCGGAATCGGCTCCGGCGGCGCGATGGCTGTGGCCCCATCCTGCGTGAAGACCATTGGGCCCGAATAGGTTGTGACAGCCCCGTCATCGCCGATGGAGAGCACCTGCGCGTACGCTTGCGATGACAGCATGGTCAGGCCGAGCATCGCCCCGACAACCGCGAGGCCGGCCGTTTTCGCCCCCAATTTCGCCCCCATATCCGATGACGCGACACCCGCTTCGCCGCGCGGCGACGTAGTCGCCTCGCCGCCGCTCAAGGTCGTCGCAAGTTCAGTTTCTCGATAGGCCCGCCTCACGAAGGGCGGCCGGAGTACTGAAATAGATACGTCATATATGTGTCAGTCGGATGTCACGGCCCATCCTTAAGAACACCCCTCAGCAGCGGGGGCGGGTCTGGGGGATAGCTTCGTACGACCTTCCCGCATGCATGCATTAGCGCATCGGCGGGAGATCGAACGTATGACCGGTAAGAAGTTCAAGGTGCTCGTGATGGCCTCGATGAGCGCGCTGGCGCTCGCGGGCTGTGGTGCGGACGACATTTCGTCGCCCGGCGCCGGCGGGGACGTCATCATCAATCCGCCGGCGAACGGCGGCAATGGCGGCACCCCTGGCACCCCTGGCGGCGGCGGCGCTCTCGTCACGCCGGCTTCCGGCTGCCCCACCATCAGCGATCCGCAGGGCCTGAAGGACGACGGCACGATCACCGGTCCGACCGGCACGTACCGGGTCTGCACGCTCCCCTCGCGTTTCAACACTTCGAGCCGCCTGACCAAGGTCGCCGGCCTGCTCTACCAACTTTCGGGCCGCGTGGATGTGGGTAAGGACGGTGGCTTCACCGCCTCGGCGGCCGACACCAACGTCACCCTGACCATCGATCCGGGCGTCATCATCTTCGGCGGCGCTGGCCAATCGTGGCTGGCCGTGAACCGCGGCAACAAGATCAGCGCTGTCGGCACCGCCACCCAGCCGATCATCTTCACCAGCCGGGATAACGTCCTGGGCCTCAACACCGACTCCTCGCAAGGCCAGTGGGGCGGCGTGGTGCTCATGGGCCGCGGCCGGGTGACTGACTGCACCACCGGCTCGGTCGCCGCGGGCACGTGCGAGCGTCAGACCGAAGGCTCGGCTGACCCGGCGGTCTACGGCGGCGCCAACGACGCCGACAGCAGCGGCCGGATGTCCTACGTCCAGATCCGCTACTCCGGGTTCGTCCTGGGCGCGAACGTCGAACTGCAGTCGCTCACCACCGAAGGCGTCGGCTCGGGCACGGTGCTCGACCACATCATGAGCTTCAACAGCTCCGACGACGGTTCCGAGCACTTCGGCGGCTCGCCGACCATGAAGTACTACATCGCCGTCGGGGCCGACGACGACAGCGTCGATGTCGACACCGGCGCCCAGGCCAACTTCCAGTACGGCCTGCTGATCCAGCGCCCCGGCGCCGGCGACGCCCTGATGGAAATCGACAGCAACGGGTTCGAGGCCGACACGCCGCGCACCAAGCTGCAGGTCTCGAACTTCACGATGGTTCAGGGCCAGGTCAGCAGCAACAACGAAGCCAACGACCAGGCTTCCGTGCTGTACCGCGGCAACTCGGACGTGACGCTGGTGAACAGCATCATGGCCACGCCGAACAACGAGTGCATCCGGATGAACGGTTCGGGTACGACGCCGTCGACCCTCACCGCGCGCTCGGCGGTGCTCACCTGTAACGCGACCAAGTACATCGGCAGCGGCGCCTACACGGCCGCTCAGGTTGCGACCTTCTTCGGCGCCGGCTCGAACGGCAATCGCGACGACTTCACCTCGACGCTCTCCAACGGCTTCGTCAACGGCTCCAACGAGATGGGCGTCGCGGCGTTCAACGTGAGCGGCCTGGGCAGCGCCTTCACGGCCGTGACCCACATCGGCGGCGTCAAGGACAGCACCGACACCTGGTACGCCGGCTGGACCTGCAACAGCAGCACCGCGAACTTCGGCAGCGGCAACACCGGCCTCTGCACCTCGCTGCCGACCACCTGATCCGCCGCGAGACTTTGTTCCGGGGGGGCGGCCGGCGACGGCGGCCCCCCCTTTTTCAACAATCGAGCTTCCTGAGGGGGACCGGAAATGATCACGCGGCGGCTCACGTCCTTATTGCTGCTTTCCACCGCGCTGACCGCGCCGACACTGGCCCACGGCGCGGAGCCCGCTGCGCCGCCGGCCGCTTCTTCCGCGGCCTCCGCCTCTACGCCGGCCGCGGCGTCCGAGCAGGAGGCGCCCGAGGTTTCGATCCCCGGCGTGTCCGAGGTCGTGGTCGTCGGCGAGCGCACGAACGTCGTGCGGTCCACCACCCAGGTCCTGTCGGTCCTGTCGACCCAGGAACTGGCGCGAAGCGGCGAGGGCAACATCGCCGGCGCGCTCACCCATCTCACCGGTCTCAGCCTCGTCGGCCGGGGCTACGTCTATGTCCGCGGCCTGGGCGACCGCTATTCGCTCGCCCTGCTCAACGGCTCGCCGCTTCCGAGCCCGGAGCCGCTGAAGCGGGTCGTCCCCCTCGACCTCTTCCCCAGCAGCATCGTCTCGTCCGCCCTGGTGCAGAAGAGCTACTCGGTGAACTTCCCCGGCGAGTTCGGCGGCGGGGTGATCAACCTCACGACGCGCTCGATCTCCAAGGACGACTTCTTCAGCATGGATGCTGGGATCTCGATCGACACCGAGACGACGAACCAGCTCGGCTACACCTACTACGGAAGCAAGACCGACTGGTCCGGCTTCGACAACGGCGATCGCGACAAGTCGCCGGCGCTGAAGGCCTTCCTGGCGAGCGGCGAACGCATGAGCTCGGGCAAGGTGAATACGGGCGCGATCGCCCGCGAACTGGTCACCGGCCGCAACGCGGTCCTTCAGAAGGATAACCACCTGCCGGCCAACTTCTCGCTGGGTCTGGCGGGCGCCAAGTCCTTCGAGCTGGACACCGTGAACCTCGGCCTGATCGCCGCCGCCGGCTACAGCAACAAGTACCAGACGCGCGAGGCCATCAACCAGATGTCGCTGCAAGGCGACCTGTCGGACCTCGAAACCAACTTCCGTCGCATCACGACGGATAACCGGATCGTCTGGAACGGCCTGTTCGGCCTGGCCGCCGAGTTCGGCGACAACAACCAGCACAAGGTCCGTTGGACCAACGTCTACATCCACGACACCGTCAAGGAAGCCCGCCTCGGCATCGGCAATCGCCACGGCACCGATGTCGACTACATGCCGCAGGACACCGCCTGGTACGAGCGGCAACTGGTCAACACGCAGGTGGTCGGGGAGTTCAAGCCGACCGAGAATCTCGACGTCGACGTCCGTGCGAGCTACGCCGAGACGAAGCGCGATGCGCCCTACGAGCTGACCTTCGAATATGTCCGCACCAACGCGGAGGCCGACCCCTTCGGCCAGTACTTCATCAATCGCCTGAACAACGGCAACAACGGCGACGCCAAGGTCAGCTTCTCCGAGCTTGACGAGCGTCTCTGGTCCGGTGGCGCCGACGTTTCCTACCGGTTCTCGCCCGATCTCGCCGCGACCGTGGGCTACGCCTACAACGACACGCGCCGCACGAGCACGCGTCGCGACTTCCAGTTCCAGGCCCCGAACACGTTCCCGGCCGGGGTGGACATGTTCCGCCCGGATCTCCTGCTGCAGCCGTCCGTCGTCGACACCTTCGGCATCACCATGGTCGAGGCCAACGAGGGGACCCCGGCCTTCCTGGGGACCCTGAAGAACCACGCCGGCTATGGAAAGCTGACCGGGCGGCTGCTGGACTCGCTGAAGTTCGACGTCGGCGTCCGCTACGAGACCGCCAAGCAGTCGGTCTCTCCGATCCAGGTGTTCAACATCCCGGGCGCCTCGACCGCGGTGACCGATCTCGAGAAGGACTACTGGCTGCCGGCCGCGACCCTGACCTGGGAGGTCCGCGACGACATGCAGGTCCGCGCCAACGCGTCCAAGACGCTGGCCCGGCCCCAGTTCCGAGAACTGATCTACCAGTTCTACTTCGATCCCGACTCCAACCGCATGTATCGCGGCAACCCGCTGCTGACGGACAGCGAGCTGACCAACGCCGAGGTTCGCTGGGAGTGGTACTACGACGCCGATCAGCGCATCTCCGCGGCGGGCTTCTACAAGCACATCGACCGGCCGATCGAATCGTTCGTCTCCGGCGAGTCCTTCACCACCAGCTTCGCCAACGCGCCCAAGGCCGACCTCTACGGCCTGGAGCTCGAAGCCCAGAAGTATTTCGAACCGTCCGACTGGCTGAGCGGCGACTTCTGGTCGACCCGGCGCCTGCTGGTGGCCGGCAACTACACCTTCTCGAAGTCCGAGCTGAAGGTGTCGGCGGACGACTCGGTCGCGGTCTTCGCCTCGAGCTCGACCCTTGCCACCGACTTCTTCCGGGACGGCGCGCCGCTCACGGGCCAGTCGCGGCATATGGCCAACCTCGAGATCGGGTTCGAGGACAGCAAGGGCCTGTCGCAGCAGACCCTGATGCTCAACTACGCCAGCAAGCGGGTCACCAGCCGCGGCCTGGCCAACACCGGCCAGCCCGACATCTACGAATATCCGGGCCTCAGCCTCGATCTGGTCCTGCGCCAGGGGATCGAAGTGGCCGGCCACGAAGTCGAGCTGAAGTTCGAAGCCCGCAACCTCACCGGTCGCAAGTACAAGGAGTACCAGGAGACTGACGGCGCCCGCGTGAACGTGAACACCTACCAGCTCGGCCGGATCTTCAGCCTCTCGGCCAAGACCACGTTCTGATTCCAGGCCAACGGAGTAGCCCGCCAACTCCTCCAACGTGCGCCGCTCCGGTCCTCCGGGGCGGCGCTTCTCGTTTCAGAGCGGCCGCAGCCCGGGGCTGCGCCAGCGCCGCGAGGAGGGGACAGATTTCAGGGATTAGGTGGCGGTGACGGAGGGATTCGAACCCTCGATACCCTTTCGAGTATGACGATTTAGCAAACCGTTGCCTTCAGCCACTCGGCCACGTCACCAGCCCTGATCGGCTGCGGCTTCGGAAAGCCTGCGGGCCAAATCGGGTCGCACTCCATAGCCGAAACCGGCGGCCGGGAGCAACGGCCCTGGGCAAAGAAAAAGCAGCCTCGCTGTTTCCTCCGCGTTCGAGGCTTGAGCGTGGGCCCGTTAGGGTTAAGTCTGCGCCTCAAGCCAAGGCTCGGACCCATGACTGAAGGCCTCCAGAATCGCCTGAACGCCAAACTCGCCGAGCTTCGCGCCGCCGGCCGCGTCATCCTGCGCATCTCGGCAAGCGCGGACAGCATCGAGCGCCTGTTCGTGGAGGGAGGCGACGGCGCGATCCTGCTGGACTGCGATCCGCAGCGCGACACCGCCTGGTACGGCGACGTGGAACTGCAGGTCTCCGACGTCCCTGGCGCCTGGGTGATCGTGGCGGGGGAGGGCGGTCCCCAGCAGATCGCGGTCTGAAGGCCTAGACCTTGTCTTCGGGCGGGGTTTCGCCGCCTTCGCTCTCCGGCGCCGTCAGCGGGCCCTGCTGGTTTCGCCAGTCCGCGAAGCTGCGCTCGAAGTGGTCGCGGCGCTGGGAGCGGAAGGCGACATATTCCGCGTCGTACTTGCGCCGCTGTTCGTCCCGCCAGTCCGCATACTCGCGGTCATGGGCGCGGAGCTGTTCCTCGCGCCAGTCCAGATAGTCGAGTTCGAACTCGATGTCCGAATCCGGGTGATAGGCATAGTCGGCCGGCGGTCCGAACTGCCGGACCCCCTTGTCGGTCGGGTCGATCTCCTGGTCGCCATAGGGCATCTCGGGCCTTGTCCTGACCGGTCCTGGGCGACGCCGGACGATCGGCTCGCGGTGGCCGTGCGGCTCGATGCCGAACTCCTGACCGCCGTGCGGGCCTTCGAGGCTGTAGTAGCCGCGGGTCAGGGCGTCTTCCTCGTCATAGGGAAGCTCCAGGTCCGGCTGGCGCCCCGCATCGTAGCGGCCGCGCCGCCACGCCGGCCGCTCGCCGATCGGCCGGTGGGTGGCCAGCGAACTGAACGAGCGGTTGTCAGCCCCGTAGTAGCGGGCCTGGTCTGACGAATAGCGGCCTTCCTCGCCGAAGCTCCGCTGAGGATCGCGCTGCGATGCGCCGGAGCGCGGGGCGTTGGCGCGCGGGTCGTCGGGAGAGCGATTTCGCATCGTTTGATCCTCCTCGGCTCTTGAAGAGAAACGATATGGCCTGGGTCCCCGTTCCGGCGCGCCGACGAGCCTGATCAGTCCGTCCCGGCGACCGCCAGTATGGCGGCCAGGCCGACGCTCATCGCCTTGGCGCGGCCTTCCTTCGCCACGTCGATCCATTCGTCCAGGGAGTGGGCACGCCCGCCCTTGCCGCCGCCGCCGATGGTGATGGCCGGGACGCCCAACGCCATCGGGGCGTTGGCGTCGGTGGAGGAGGCGTCATACTGGGGCTCGTAGCCCATGGCCTCGATCGCGGCGGCCATGCTCTGCACCAGCGGCGTGTTCTTTGCGGTCTGGCCGGCGGGGCGGTCGCCGATCGGCTTGATCTCGACGCTCACCTTGCCGACGCTCGTGGAGCGGGTGGCGTTCTCGTGGTCGACCGCCTGCTGCATGATGGTCTTGAAACGAGCGTCCAGCTTGGCCAGTTCGCCGGCGTCGGCCGAGCGCATGTCGAACTCGGTGAAGACCTTGCTGGGGATCGCGTTGACCGAGGTTCCGCCGCCGGTCACCGAGGCGGAATAGGTCACTTTCGGGCTGGTCGGGACCTGCACCTCGTAGAAGTCGGTGATCGCCTTGCCCATTGCCGCCATCGGATTGACGATCCCGAACGCGCCGTAGGAGTGGCCGCCGGGGCCGGAGAAGGTCACGCGGTAGCGCTTCGATCCCACGCCGATGTGGGTGATGCCGCTGGGGCTCAGTCCGTCGACCGAGAAGAACGCCTTGGTGCGGTCCTTGTACTTGCCCTGATTGAAGAAGTAGCGGACCCCGCGCAGGTCGCCGGCGCCTTCCTCGCCCACGGTGGCGACGAACAGGATGTCGCTCTTGGTGCGGATCTTGGCCGCGTCCAGAGCGCGGATCCAGGCCAGCAATACCGCGAGATTATGGGTGTCGTCGGCGACGCCTGGCGCGTAGAGCTTGGTTCCCTCGCGGCGCACCTTCACGTCGGTGCCTTCCGGGAAGACGGTGTCCAGGTGGGCCGAAACCACCACGACCGGCCCCCCGGCAGTTCCCTTGCGAAGGCCCATGACGTTGCCTTCAGGGTCGATCTCCACATCGGTCAGGCCGTGGGCCTCGAGCATCGCCTTGTACGCCTTGGCGCGCTCGGCCTCCTTGAGCGGCGGGGCGGGGATCTCGGTCAGGGTGACGATGTCGGCGACCGTGCGGTCGTGGTCCTTGTCCAAGGTGGCCGTCACGGTCTTGAAAGCTGGGCTCCTGACGATCTTCGCCACGTCGTCCCTTGGCGCGGCCGTGGCGGAGGAGGCGGCGATGACGGACAGGGCGAGCGCCAGGGGCAGGCTGCGGGACATGGAGGCTCCGGTCGAATTCGAGTCGACCGGCATAGTAGCGGTGGTGACCTCCGCCGCTAGGCCCGGCTTGCCTCGGGGGTGTCCTGCGCCATGACGTCGGAGGCTTCCTCGGCGTCCATGATCTTCAGGAGGCGCGCGCGGGCGCGGTTGACCCGGCTCTTGATGGTGCCGAGCGCGCAGCCGCAGATTTCGGCCGCCTCCTCGTAGGAGAGGCCCGCGGCGCCCACCAGAATCAGCGCCTCCCTATGCTCGGGCGGCAACTGCGCGAGGGCTGACTGCAGCGCGCGCATGGCGACGCTCCAGTCCTGGGTCGGGGGGGTGCGGACGTTGTTGGCGTACTCGCCGGATTCGTCGCGCACCTCGCGGCGGCGGCGGATCACCTGGGTGTAGTAGGTGTTGCGCAGGATCGTGAACAGCCAGGCTCGGAGATTGGTCCCGGGCTCGAACTTGTCGCGGTTGGTCCAGGCCTTGATCAGCGTGTCCTGCACCAGGTCGTCGGCGTCGGAGCCGTTATGGCTCAATGACCAGGCAAAGGCCCGCAGCGCGGGGATCATCGCCACGACCTCGCTGCGCCATTCGCCGTCACCGCCCATGCTGACCTCAATTCGCCCGCCTTGGCCTGACGCCGGCGCGCGATTGCGTGGCCTTTCAACGTTCCCTTTGATCAACCGTTCCGGCTTGCGCTTCGTGGTTCAGCCACCAGATTTGGGAACCAAGGGCCGGTTGCCTGCGCTGCGGTCCTGTCGGGGTGAAGGGCGCCTGACGCCGGAAACCAATGACCGTGGAGCAGACGATGTCACCGACCGACAAGGCGATCTTCAGTCCTGCGGCAGAGCGGCCCACCGACGCCCGCGGGGCGCTGGGCCGCTTTCGACGGGTCCGGGAGGCGACCCTCGCCCTGGCCGCGCCTCTGTCGCCAGAGGACCAACTCGCCCAGTCGATGCCCGACGCCAGCCCCACCAAGTGGCACTTGGCCCATACGACCTGGTTCTTCGAGACCTTCCTGCTGACGCCGCATCTTGCGAACTACCGGCTGTTCGATCCGGCGTTCGGCTACCTCTTCAACTCCTATTACGAGGCCATTGGCCCGCGGCAGCCGCGCCCGCAGCGCGGCCTGCTGACCCGGCCGCCGCTGGAGCGGGTGCTGGCCTATCGCGCGCACGTGGACGAGGCCATGGGCCGGCTGCTGGCCAAGGGCGCGCCGGGTGAGCTGGCCGACCTGCTGAACCTCGGCCTGGCGCATGAGGAGCAGCATCAGGAACTGATCCTGATGGACATTCTGCACCTCTTCGCCCAGTCGCCGCTGAAGCCCGCCTATGCGCCGGCGCCGGCGTTGCCGGTGGGCCGTGATCCTGGCCCTGCCGGCGAGGTGGCCTTCGCGGGCGGGCTGGTGGAGATCGGACACCAGGGCGGCGGCTTCGCCTTCGACAACGAGGGCCCGCGCCACAAGGCCTATCTGGAACCCTATCGGCTGGCCGATCGGCTGGTCACCAACGCCGAGTGGCTGGCCTTCATGGCCGATGGCGGCTACGCGCGCCCCGAGCTCTGGCTGTCGGAAGGCTGGGCGCGCGTCCAGGCCGAAGCCTGGGAAGCCCCGCTCTACTGGGAGCGCGGGCCGGACGGGGCCTGGCTGGCCATGACCCTGCAGGGCCGCCGCGCGCTCGCGCCCCACGCGCCGGTGACGCATGTGAGCTTCTACGAGGCGGACGCCTTCGCCACCTGGGCCGGCGCGCGGCTCCCGACCGAGGCCGAGTGGGAAGCCGCTGCGGCGCTCGTGGATGTGTCGGGCAACTTCCGCGAGCAGCGCCAGTTCGGCCCCGCCGCCGCCAGGTCCCAGCCGGGCCTGCGGCAGATGTTCGGCGATGTGTGGGAATGGACCCGCAGCGCCTATTCGCCCTATCCGGGCTTCCATCCCGCGGCCGGGGCCGTCGGCGAGTACAACGGCAAGTTCATGGTGGGCCAGATGGTCCTGCGCGGCGGCTGCTGCGCGAGCCCCGAGGGGCATGTGCGGGCGAGCTACCGCAACTTCTTCTATCCCCATCAGCGCTGGATGTTCTCGGGGGTGAGATTGGCCTGGGACGAGGATATGCGAACCGACGCGTCGAGCTTCGAGCGGGATGTGCTGGCCGGCCTGGGCAAGCCGCGGAAGGCGCTGCCTGCCAAGTATTTCTACGACGCCGAGGGATCGCGGCTGTTCGAAGAGATCACCGAGCTTCCGGAGTATTATCCGACCCGGACGGAACTGTCCCTGATGCGGGACAAGGCCGCCGAGATGGCGGCGGTCATCCCGCAGGGCGCGGCCCTCGTGGAACTGGGTAGCGGCGCCAGCACCAAGACGCGCCTGTTGCTCGACGCAGCGCCCCAGGTGGCGACCTATGTCCCGATCGACATCAGCCGTTCGGCGCTGGACGAAGCGGCCCGCGCGATCGCCCGCGACTATCCGAACCTGCGCGTCGCCCCGCTGGTCGAGGACTTCACGAAGGCCCTGGCCCTGCCGGCCGAGGCCAAGGATCAGCCGCGGGTCGGCTTCTTCCCGGGATCGACGATCGGCAACCTCACGCCTGGCGAGGTGGTCGAGTTTCTCGAGAACGCCCGGCGGCTGCTGGGCGAGGGGGCGGAGTTCCTGGTCGGCATAGACCTGGTCAAGGACGAGGAGACCCTCGTCGCCGCCTATGACGATGCCCAGGGGGTGACCGCCGCCTTCAACCTGAACCTCCTGACGAGGATCAATCGCGAATTAGGCGGCGACTTCGATCTCGCCAAGTTCCGCCACAAGGCCGTCTGGAACGGCGAGGCGAGCCGGATCGAGATGCATCTGGAGAGCAAAGTCGAACACGCGGCGCATGTCGCTGGCCGCGTGTTCCGCTTCGCCGCGGGCGAAACCATCCACACCGAGAACTCCTACAAGTTCACGGTCGAAGGCTTCGGTCGGCTGGCGGCGCAGGCAGGTTGGAAGCTGGAACGGGCTTGGGAAAGCGCCGCTCCGAGCTTCGCAGTCGTCCTGCTGCGCGCTTAGCTTTCCAGCCTGTCGCCGCGGCTGCGGCCGCCGCCGCGCGAGGACTCGCCACCTTTACGTCCGGCCGAAGCGGCCAGGTCGCGGTCCTTGGCGAAGCTGCGCTTCTCGCCGGGCACGCTGGCGCCGCCCTTGCGGGCGATCTCGCGGCGGCGTTCGGGATTCATAGCTGCAAATCCGCGGCGGGACTTCGGCTTGGCGTTGGTTTCAAGATCCATGAGCGGCTCCTCTACGCATCGACCGTCTTGGGGAGGGCGGTCGACGCCTCACTTCCGGTTACGGTCAAGCAAACTCGCCAAGGGCGGCTGAGGTTGCGCGTAAAATGCGAAAGAGCCTGCGACTATTCGCGCACTGGGGGATCGCAGAATCGATTGAGCGTCGATTGGGCCGGGCCCGAAATCTTGCGGCGAGCCGGGGCGAAGGCGCGAAAACGGGGCGCGCTAAGTAGTTGTCGCGAAAAATTCTGACCTTCGTCGCGCCGCAAAGCTGAAAAAAGCGCTTCGCGAAATATCAGCCGTCGGATCGTCGAAAGGCGCATCCAACGACAAAGTGATCGTCGGCGCTTGCGTCAGAGCGGCAATTGGACCCGCGCGGTCAGGCCCCCGCCCGGCCGATTGACCAGGAAGGCGTCGCCGCCGTGACCCCTGGCGACCGAGCGGACGACCGCCAGGCCAAGGCCGATGCCCCCGGTCTGGCGGCTGCGTGAGGGTTCGCGGCGATAGAAGGGGTCGAAGACGCGTTCGGTCTCCTCGGGCGGGATGCCGGGACCGTCATCCTCGATCTCGACCACGGCGTTGGTCCCGTCGGTGAAGACGCGGGCGCGGGCGCGCTCGCCGAACTTCACGGCGTTTTCCAGCAGATTGGTGAAGAGCCGGCGCAGGGCGACGGGATCGCCGGTCAGGACCACCTTCTCGCCGCGCTCCACCTCGATGTCGAAGCCAGTCTCGGCCATCTCGTCGCACAGGCTTTCCAGCAGCGACGACAGTTCCAGCCGCGTCCGCTCGCCCGGGCGGTTGGTGTCGCGCACGAAGGTCAGCGCGGCCGAGATCATCTCCTCCATCTGGTCGATGTCGCCGACCATCTTGGCGCGGGCGTCCTCGGGCGCCGCCTCGACCCGGAACCGTAGCCGGGTGAGGGGCGTGCGCAGGTCGTGGGCGATGGCGCCCATCATGGTGGTGCGGTCCTCCACGTAGCGGCGCAACCGCTCCTGCATCTCGTTGAACGCCCTCACCGCGACAGCGATTTCGGCCGAGCCCTTGAGGGAGCGTGGCGACAGCGGCGGTGCGCCCGGGTCGCGGCCCAGCCGTTCGGCCGCGTCGGTGAACAGGCGGATGGGCGCCGACAGCCGCCGCGCCACGACGAGAGCGGCTGGAGCCATGGCCAGGGTCGAAAGGATGAAGACGAGAACCAGCCGCTGCTGCCAGGGGCTGAGGCCTATGCCGCGCTCGGGACGGACGACCTTCCATTTTCCGTCCGGCTGCGCCACCGCCACGTCGAAGGGCGCAATGAGGAAGTGTTCCTCTTCCTCGCCTGCCCGCGCCATGCGATCGCGGATCACCCGGAAGACCCGGCGGTCGGAGACCGGGAACCGCGAGGCCGAGGAGATCACCACGCTGTCGACCGGAACGCCGAGGCTCTTGGCGAGCTGAGCGCGGATCTTGGGGGTGACGTTGCTTTCGATCGCCATCGGCGGCGGCTCATCGCTGATCCTGACGATCAGGGGGCGTCGGTCAGTGATGTTCGGGGGCGGCCCGCGCAGCGCCTGCGTGATCTCACTGGCCCGATAGAAGTCCGGCGCCGGCGGCGGCAGGTTGAACAGCAGGATGAGGCTGATCGCCTGGGCGGCGACCAGACTGGCGCCGATCAGGGCCAGCAACTGCCAGAAGAGCGAAGCGGTCGGCCAGCCCTTCAAAGGGCGGGTCATGAACGCTTCACCTTCGGGGTGAACATGTAGCCTTCGTTGCGCACCGTGCGGATCAGGTCCTGGCCGCCGCCGTCGTCCAGCTTCCGACGCAGCCGGCTGATCTGGACGTCGATGGCCCGGTCGAAGGCGTCGGAGTCGGGGCCGCGGGCGAATTCCAGGAGCTGGTCGCGGGTAAGGACGCGCTGGGGACGCTCCACGAAGGCTCGCAGGAGCGAGAACTCGCCCGAGGAAAGGTTCACAACCACCCCCTGGGGCGAGCGCAGCTCACGCCGGACCAGATCCAGGCGCCATCCGGCGAACTCGCAGCCGGCGTTCACCGAGTTCGTCTGGCCGCGCTGCTCGGCGCGGCGCAGCACCGCGCGCACCCGCGCCAGCAGCTCGCGCGGATTGCAGGGCTTGGAAAGATAGTCGTCGGCGCCGAGCTCCAGGCCGACGATGCGGTCGGTGTCCTCGCCCATGGCCGACAGCATGATGATCGGCGGACCTTCGCTGACGGCGAGGCGCCGGCAGATGGCCAGTCCGTCTTCGCCGGGCAGCATGACGTCCAGAACGATCAGGTCGATGGGGCCGCGCTCCAGCGCCTGCTCCATCTCACGGGCGTCGCCCGCCGTTTCGACCTGATATCCGTGCTTGGCCAGAAAGTCGGACACCACGTCCCGGATGCCCGGGTCGTCATCGACCATCAGGATGCGGGCTGCAGTCTGGCCAGCCGCGGACTGTTCGGTACGCGTTTCCATGTTCAGCATATTAGCAGATTGCGTAACCGTGAGATTTCACGCCTGAAAGCATTAGGCGCCGGCCAGCACCTCGTCGGCCACGAAGGGATTGGTCTGCCGCTCCTGGCCGAAGCTGGACATGGGGCCGTGGCCGGGCACGAAGCGGACGTCGTCGCCGAGCGGCCACAGCTTCTGGGTGATGGAATCGATGAGCTGCTGATGGTTGCCCCGCGGGAAATCCGTGCGGCCGACGGATCCCTGGAACAGGACGTCGCCGACCTGGGCGAAGCGGGCCTGCCGATGGAAGAAGATCACGTGGCCCGGCGTGTGCCCCGGACAGTGCAGGACCTCGAACTCGGTCTCTCCCAGCGACACTCTGTCGCCGTCGCCCAGCCAGCGGTCGGGCGTGAAGGAGCGGGCGTCGGGCATGCCCCACTTGGCGCCCGAAGCGGTGATCTCGTCGATCCAGAAGGCGTCGTCCGGGTGCGGCCCTTCGATGGGAACGCCGGTCGCCTCCTGCAGGGCGGCCGCGCCTCCGGCGTGGTCCAGGTGGCCGTGGGTGATCCAGATCCGGTCGAGGGTGAGCTTGTGCTGCTCCAGGGCCTGCAGCAGGCGAGGGACCTCGCCGCCGGGGTCGATGATGGCGGCCTTGGAGGTCTTCGAGCACCAGACGATGGTGCAGTTCTGCTGCAGCGGGGTGACCGGCGCGATCAGGGCGCGGATGGGAGGCTCTTGCATGGCGTCCCTAACATCGGGCCTCGCGCCCGATAAGAAAAGGCCCGGGGCGAACCCCGGGCCTTCGATGTCAGCCGCGATCCCCTGGGGCCGGGGCGTCCGGCATGGGAGGAACTGCGGTGGGCGGGGCGTCCGCGGACAGCTCGGGAACCTCGACGAGGCCGCGGGCGACGTGGCTCTTGCGGAAGCCGTAGGCGAAGTAGAGCACCAGGCCGATCGCCGACCACACCGGGAAGACCAGTTTGGCGGCCGACGGCAGGAACATGAACAGGGTGATGCAGCCGGCGATGGCCACCGGCGCCACGACGAACACCGCCGGCGTCCTGAAGGGGCGGCGGCGGTTGGGATCGGTCTTGCGCAGCATCATGACCGCGACGGCGACCACCAGGAAGGCGAAGAGCGTCCCGGAGTTGGAGATGTCCGCAAGTTGGCCGACCGGGAAGAAGGCGGCGGCGAAGGCCACCGCCGCGCCGGTCACCATGGTGATGATGTGCGGGGTCTTGAAGCGGGGGTGGATCCTGCTGAACACCTCCGGCAGCAGGCCGTCGCGCGACATCACGAAGAAGATGCGGGTCTGGCCGTAGATCATCATCAAGATGACCGAGGGCAGGGCCAGGCCGGCGGCGAGGCCGAGCAGGTTGCCGATGACCGGATGGTCGATCTCGCGCATCACGTGGGCCAGGGCCTCGCGCGAGCAGACCAGCGGGGTTTCGGCGATTGCCGAGACCTCGGCGCAGCGGGCGGCCAGGGCCGAGGAGCCGGCGGCCAGGACCTCGCCGTTCGGGCCGCTGACCGGCTGGGCGCCGAAGGAGCCGATCGCGCCCGCGGCGACCAGGATGTAGAACAGGGTGCAGATCGCCAGCGAGCCGATCAGCCCGATGGGGACGTTCCGTTGCGGATCGCGCGTCTCCTCGGCGGCCGTGGACACCGCATCGAAGCCTACGTAGGCGAAGAAGATCGACGCCGCCGCGGCGATGATGCCGGGGGTGCCCATCGGGGCGAAGGGCCGGAAGTTCGCATCGTTGATGACGGGGATCGACAGCACGACGAAGGCGGTCAGCGCGGCGACCTTGATCGCGACGAGCACGGCGTTGACGGTGGCGCTCTCGGTGGTGCCGATGACCAGCAGCCCGGTGACGGCGAAGGCGATGACGATCGCCGGGATATTCACGATCCCGCCGGCATGGGGTCCGTTGGCCAGGGCGTGCGGGATGACTATGCCCAGGGAGTGGTCGAGAAGGCCCACGACATAGCCTGACCAGCCCACGGCCACGGCGCTCGCCGCCACCGCGTATTCCAGGATCAGCGCCCAGCCCACAAGCCAGGCGACGAATTCACCAAGCGAAGCATAGGAATAGGTGTAAGCCGATCCAGAAACCGGGGCCATCGCCGCCAGTTCCGAATAGCAGAGCGCCGCGACGGCGCAGACGACGCCGGCGATGACGAAAGAAATGAGCATCCCCGGACCGGCCTTCTGGGCCGCTTCCGCGGTAAGGACGAAGATGCCAGTACCGATGATTCCGCCGATCCCGAGCAGGGTAAGCTGTATGGGGCCCAGCGACCGGTGCAGTGATTTCTTTTCTGCGGTCGCTAGAATCGCGTCGAGCGATTTAACTCGCCACATATTTCCTCCAGGAAACTCCGGGCGGCCCCCGCCGCGCGGTCAATTGGCGCTACGTGGCCCGGTCCCAAGGTCGTGGTCAAGCGGCAAGCAACATGACCCCCTTGCCCCAAAGTCGGCGCCTGCGGGACAGGCGTGGCGACTTGGAACCGGATGCCGGCGCGGCTAGACCCGCTCCATGCTCCCCGTTGAGGAAATTTTGCCCGCGCTGACCTCGGCGCTCGCCTCTCGCAACAGCGCCGTGCTGGTGGCGCCGCCGGGCGCGGGCAAGACGACGGTCGTCCCGCTCCGCCTGCTGGATCAGGCCTGGCTCGGCGATGGCAAGGTCGTGATGCTCGAGCCGCGGCGTCTCGCCGCGCGCGCCGCCGCCGAGCGCATGGCCAAGACCTTGGGGGAACGGGTCGGCGACCGGGTCGGCTATCGCGTGCGAATGCAGTCCAAGGTCTCGGCCCGCACGCGCATCGAGGTGGTGACCGAGGGCGTCTTCAGCCGGATGATCCTCGACGATCCCAGCCTTGAGGGCGTGGGCGCGGTCATCTTCGACGAGTTCCACGAGCGCAGCCTGGACGCGGACCTCGGCCTCGCCCTGGCCCGCGACGCTCAGGGCGTCCTGCGCGAGGACCTGCGTCTCCTGGTGATGTCGGCGACACTGGACGGGGCCGCGGTCGCGCGCCTGCTGGACGATGCGCCGGTGATCGAAAGTCTGGGCCGCGCCTTCCCGGTCGAGACCCGCTATCTCGGCCGTGACGAGCGGGTGCGGCTGGAGGAGCGCGTGACTCGCGCCGTGCAGCGGGCGCTGGCCGAGGAGACTGGCAGCGTCCTTGTCTTCCTGCCAGGCCAGGGAGAAATCCTGCGGACGGCGGACCTGCTGTCGGAGCAGGTGAAGCGGCCGGATGTCGTGATCGCGCCGCTCTACGGCGCGATGGACCCCGCAGACCAGGACCGGGCCATTTCGCCCTCCGAGCCTGGCTTACGCAAGGTCGTCCTCGCCACCTCCATCGCCGAGACCAGCCTGACCATCGAAGGCGTGCGGGTGGTGATCGATTCCGGCCTCGCCCGCGTCCCGCGGTTCGATCCGGCCAGCGGCCTGACACGCCTGGCGACCGTCCGGGTCAGCCGGGCGGCGGCCGATCAGCGACGCGGCCGCGCAGGTCGTACCGAGCCCGGCGTCGCCTATCGCCTGTGGGAAGAGGTCGAGACCCGCGCCCTGCCGGCCTTCGCCGATCCCGAGATCCTCGACGCCGACCTCTCCGGCCTGGTCCTCGACCTCGCCCGCTGGGGCGCGCGCGTCCCGGCCGCCCTGGCCTTCCTCGATCCGCCGCCAGCCGCCGCGTTCAACGAGGCGCGCAGCCTGCTCGTCCGTCTGGAAGCCCTGTCCGAGGCCGGCGTGCTGACCGCCCACGGAGAGGCGCTCAGCGAGTTTCCGTTGCCGCCGCGGCTGGCGCACATGGTCCTGAAAGCGAACGCCTCGGGCCAGGCTGGCAGGGCGGCGTCGATCGCCGCGCTTTTGACCGAGCGGGGGCTGGGCGGCCGCGACGCCGACCTTCGTCACCGCCTCGAAGCCCTGCAGCGGGACCGTTCGCCGCGGGCGCGGGACGCAAAGGCCCTGGCCTCGCGCTGGGCGGCGCTGGCCGGCAAGCCGGGCAGGGAAGGCGAGATGGCCGATGGCCTGCTGCTGGCCTTTGCCTATCCCGAGCGGATCGCCAAGGCGCGGGGCGGGACCGGCGAGTTTCAGCTCGTCACCGGCCGCGGCGTCTTCGTCGAGCCGACCGACGCTCTGGCGCGGGAGAAGTGGCTGGCGGTGGCCGAGATGGGCGGAGGCGATCGCCGCGACCGGGTCCTGCTCGCTGCGCCTCTGGACGATGTCGAACTAACCAGCGGCTTCTCCAGCCAGTTCGAGGTCGAGCAGCGCCTGGACGAAAGCGGCGGCGGCCGCCTGCGGGTCAAGCGCGTGACGCGGCTCGGCAAGCTGACGGTCCGCGAAGAGATCGACGACAACCCGGACCCGGCCCTCATTGCCCAGGCGCTTGCGGCCAAGGTCCGCCAGGACGGCGTCGGCAAGCTCGCCTGGGGCGATGCCGCGACCTCCCTGCGCGAGCGGATCGCCTATCTGCGCGGCCAGGGCCAGGACTGGCCCGACCTCTCGGACGCGGGGCTGGCGGAGCGGGCCGACGAGTGGCTGATCCCGCTGCTGCACGGCCGCCGTGCATTGTCGGAGCTGAAGCCTGACCTGCTGGACGGCGCGCTACGGGCGCTCGTTCCCTGGGACCAGCAGCGGCGGCTGGACTCCGAGGCGCCCGCGCGCTGGACCGCGCCCACCGGCAACAGCTTCGCCATCGACTATGCTGCCGAGGGCGGTCCCAGGGTCGAGGTCCGCGTGCAGGAGGTGTTCGGCCTGTCCCAGCATCCCACCGTGGGCGGTCAGCCCCTGACCCTCTCCCTGCTGTCGCCGGCGCATCGCCCGATCCAGACCACCAAGGATCTGCCGGGCTTCTGGCGGGGCTCCTGGAAGGATGTGCGGTCCGACATGCGCGGCCGCTATCCCAAGCACGTCTGGCCCGAAGACCCGGCCAGCGCCGCGCCCACCACCCGGGCCAAGCCGCGAGGAACCTAGGTGGCCGCGTAGATCATGATCCCGGTCGCCACCGACAGGTTAAGGCTGTCGGCCCGGCCGCGCATCGGGATCTTGACGTTGACGTCGCAGAGGGCGGCCATCTCCGGCGTCAGGCCCTGTTGCTCGTTGCCCATCAGCACCATGGCGGGCTTGGCGTAGGTCGCCTGGCGATGGTCGACGGTGGCGGTCAGCAGGGTGCCGACCACCGAGCCCGGCCAGTTCGACCGCCAGCCGGCGAACTCCGCCTCGCTGGCCTTGACGATCGGCACCGCGAAGATCGAGCCCATGGTCGCCCGGACCGCTTCCACCGAATAGGGATCGCAGCACTCGCCCACCAGGATCACCGCCCCGCAGCCGGCCGCGTCGGCGGTGCGGATGATGGTGCCCAGATTGCCCGGGTCGCGGACCCGGTGCAGGGCGACGAAGCACGGCGCCGACTGAGGCTTCAGCTCGGTGAGCGACGTGTAGCCTTGTGCGAACACCGCCACCACCGCCTGCGGGTTATCGCGCCGCGAGACCTTGGCCAGGATCTCGTGGGTGACCTCGATCACTTCGCCGCGGGCGGCTTGGGTCGCCTGGATGGCCCGCTTGAGCAGCGGATGACCCTCGGCGTCCTTGCCGTACATCAAGATGCGCGGCGCGTGGCCCAGCTCGACCGCCTCGGTGACGATCTTCAGGCCCTCGGCGACGAACAGGCCCGAGGCGTCCCGCTCCTTGCGCAGATGCAGGGCGCGGACCGACTTGACCGTCGGGTTGGTCAGGGAAGTGACGGCGCGGCTCATGCGGACCACCGGCCATAGAAGGACATGCCGATCTGCCGGTCGCCGGCCTCCTCGACCAGGGTCAGTTCGCCCCAGTCGACGGTTCCTCCGCGGCCGCGCAAGGTCGCCGCGCACAACGAGGAAAGCGCCGCGCCGGAGATCCGCTCGGCGTAGGCGTTGAGCAGCAGGAACGACGCATTATCCGAGAGAAGTTGTGCACATAGCTCGAAAAGCTCAGGCAGGTTCTCGAACAGGCGCCACACCTCGCCGTCCGGGCCGCGCCCGTATTTCGGCGGGTCGAGGATGATGCCGTCGTAGCGCGAACCGCGTCGTACCTCGCGCTGGACGTAGCGGCGGGCGTCCTCGCAGATCCAGCGGACCGGCCGGTCCTCCAGGCCCGAAAGGGCGGCGTTCTCGCGCGCCCAGGCCACCGCTTTCTTGGAGGCGTCCACATGGGTGACATGCGCGCCGGCCGCCGCGCAGACCAGGCTGGCCACGCCGGTGTAGCCGAAGAGGTTCAGGATCTTCGGCTGGCCTCCGGAGAAGCTGCGCACGCGCTCGTCCAAGAACGCCCAGTTGGCCGCCTGCTCGGGAAAGAACGCCAGGTGCCGGAAGGCTGTGAACCGGGCGTGATAGCGCACCTGGCCCCAGCTCATCGGCCAGCTTTCCTTCGGCTTGCCGCGGAAGCGCCAGCGCCCGGCGTCCTCCTCGTCGGTGGGATCGAACACCGCGTCGGCTCGCGCCCAGACATCCTCGGGCAGCCGCGGCGACCACATGGCCTGCGGTTCTGGCCGCACGACGCTGTAGGGGCCGTAGCGCTCGAGCTTGCGGCCGCCGCCGCTGTCCAGCAGGGCGTAGTCGGCCCAGCCTGTCGTGCGCATGGCGCCGGGCAGGTCGGCGACGATGGGAGCGGTCCTGGTCATGGCGAGGCACTAGTTGTTCGCCGCGGCGAGGTCCAGCCCCAGCGGAGGTTCAGTGGCCCTGGAGCGCGGCTTCCGTGCCCTCGATCTCCTCGCGGATCCAGTCGTGGCCATTTGCCGAGAGGACGCCGTCGAGGGCCGTGATGTGGACGCTCAGCCGGTCCCGGATCTCCGGATCGACATCGTCGCGCCCGGCCATCCACTTGGCGATCAGGTGAAGGCCGAAGGCGCTGTGCAGCGCCAGGCGTTGCAGTTGGTCGTCGGGCAGTCGCATCGCCGCTCCTCGATTCTGAAGGGTCTTCCGGCAAGAGAACGCACGGAAGCGCCAAACGGCGCCGTGGCGAGGTCAGGGCAGGGCGCGTTCCATGGCGTAGTTGTGCATCGGCGTTTCGCCGAGGCGGAATTCCCGGCGCTCGGTCACTCGGAATCCCTTGTGCTCGAACAGCGGCCGGGCGAGTTCGCTGGCCTCGACATAGAGCCGCGGATACCCGGCCGTCCTCGCGCAGGTCGTCAGCTCCTCGACGATCCGCGAGGCGACGCCGGTCCCAGCCGCGTCGGGACGGCAATAGAGATGATCGATGTGGCCGTCCGCCTCCAGGTCGCCATAGGCGATGACTTCGCCATGGGCGTTCTCGGCGATCAGCGTGGTGCGGCCATCGGCGGCGCGGGCGTGGAAGCGTACGGGATCGGCCGGCTCCGGCGCCCAGGCGGCCACCTGCTCGGGGCTGTACCCCCGCGGGCCGATGGCGCGGACCGAGTCGAAATAGAGCTGCGCCATGTGCGGCGCATCGCCCAGGCGATAGTTGCGGATGACGAGGTCGTCGGTTCGCGAGCGCTCCCACCACGGCGTCGACGGCGCCAGCACATCCTGGTCCGCCGTCAGGCGATCAGCGAGCGCCAGCGATCCTGCGTTCGGCTCCCGTGGCGCTTCGGCGACCTGACGCCAACCGTCCCAGGGCGAAGTCAGCCGGTCTCGCACGGCCAGGCGGTCGCGCATCAGATCCACATGGGCGAACCACAGCCCGCGCGCCTCGCCGTGACCGAGATCGGTCGGGGTAAGGTCATTGGTGCGGCAGCGTCGCCAGGCCTCGTCCGCGGTCAGGAAAACCTCGTCCGGCAGGTCGGCGGGATCGAAGTCGACGCCAAGCGCCTGGCGCATCACCGTGTCGAGCTGGGCGTCGATCCTGCGCCATCGGTGGCCGTCCTGGACCTCGCAGATCCAGTGGTCCTCCCATGGCGCGCCGCCGAGATAGGTCGCAAAGCCGCAGCGAACCCGGGCCGCGACGCCATGGGCGCGCATGGCCGAGCAGAGGAGGAGCGCATAGTCGCGGCACGTGCCGAGAAGCCGTGCTTCCGGTCTCCGGGCCTCATCGAGCGGTCGCTCGTCGGCGCCAAGAATTTCGCCCAGGCGCGCCGACACGCTCAGGGTTTCTCGGTCGAACTCGCCGGGCGGCAGGCCGTAGTGTTCGAGCGCGCCGCCGTGGATGAGCAGGCCCTGAATGACGTCCATGGCGCGCGCCGGGTCGGCAGGGACTGCGCTAAACGCCCCTGCATGCTCGCCGGGATCGGTGAAGGTGCTGTGATCGAGCCATCGCCGCATCGTGGTATTCGGCAGCGCAGAGCGCGAGCTTGCAAGGGGAATGGTCAAAAACCAGGGGTTGACGCTGCGGAATATGATGGCTCTTAGCCATGGAATTGGTTCGGGTTTTCCCGCGCCGGACTTGCAACGGTGTTCTTTTTGGTTTCCGTTTGTTACAGCGAAAGGACTCGGAGGGTAGTGCGTTGACGACGACGGTGACGACGCGGCGATCGGCGCGAAAGCCCAAGGGCGATGGCCATCTTCGCCGTGCGGAGATCCTGGAGGCGGCCGAACGCATCTTCGTGGCCGAGGGCTACGAAGGCGCGACGATCCGCAAGATCGCCGACGAGGTGGGCGTGTCCTCCACCGCCCTCTACATGCACTTCCCCGACAAGGCCTGCATCCTGTTGGAGATCTGCCAGGCGACGATCCGCAACCTGCTGGAGCGCAACGCCGAGATCGCGGCCCGTCCCATCGATCCGGCGTCGCGGGTCAAGCAGATGCTGGACAGCTACATGCGCTGGGGACTCGAGCATCCCAACGCCTACGAGCTGGTGTTCTGCAGCACCGAGCGGCCTTCCGCGGTGATCACCGAGGAAGACGCCACCGCCGACCTGGGCGCCCAGTGCTACGAGATCTTCTCCGGCGTGGTCCGCGAGATCGCCGCCGAGGGCCGGCTGAGGACCGGCACGGCCGACAGCGCCGCCCAGGCGTTGTGGGCCTCGTGTCATGGTGTCGTGGCCCTGATGATCACCCGGCCGAAATTCGGCTGGGCGCCTACCGACGAACTGCTGGCGGTCACCCTTGAGGGCCTGATGTACGGCCTGCTGGCCGATTGAGGCGCGGCGCTAGGGAACGCCTTTCGTCGAGGGGAATTTTCCAGAGCGTCAGGACCCCCCTGATCCTGGCGATGGCCCCGCTCCCTGTCACGCAGTCCCCAAGCCCGGAGCGGGGCCGATCGTCGGGCCTGGCTCCGGCGACATCCCCGAGACAAATGCAATCTAACCGGGAACGAGCGGCCCGGGCGTGAGTTGAATCCCCGTCAGATACTCTGACAAGTCGAGCAACGGCTCCGCCCACGCCCAGCCCTAACCGTGGGCGGGGCCAGCTCCGCCAAGGGCCTTCGATCAGGCGCGGCGCATGCTCACGATCGGCACCGGCGGCTTCAGCCATTGGCCGCGCTGGTCGGCGAACTTGGTCTCGCCGTTGGTCGGAAGGGACAGGATTTTCTCCGCCACCGCCATGCCCTCCACCACTCGGCCGAAAGCCGCGTAGCCGAGGTTGTCGCCCGGCTCTCCCGGATGGGCGTCCAGATAGGGCTGGTCGCCGACGCAGATGAAGAAGTTGTTGGTCGCCGTGCCGGGTGCGAACCGGCCCAGCGACAGCGTGCCGTTGAGGTGGCGCAGGCCGGTCTTGGTGGTGCTTTCGTGTCGGATCGGCGGGAAGGGGCGGACCTTGGCGTCCGGGGCCCCGACGATGGTGCCGTCCTTCTTCACGCCCGGCGTGCGCGCGGCGCGGAAGAAGGTTCCGCCGTCATAGGACTTGGCGTCCACATAGCGCAGGAAATTGGCGGAGGTCAGCGGCGCCTTGCCGGCCTCTAGCTCCACGATGATCGGTCCGCGGCCGGTCTTGATGACCACGCGCGGCTTGCCGGGCGCGGCCCTGACGATGCTAGGCGCGGCGAGGGCCAGCCCGCCGCCGACGACCAGGTTCCGGCGTTCGATGGTCATGCCGCTCATGCGCGATCTGCTCCTTGCTGCTCTCGATTCTAGCGGCTTGCACGGGCCGCGTAAGGAAGGCGAGGTCAAATGTGACAATGGGCTGCGGCCGCCGCGCGCCGACACATGCGGCATTGTAATGACAGCTTACATTATCGCTGCTCGGTAACGCGTCGGCCACAGCGTCTGCTTGTGGATGCTTGGGTTGAAGGGCCTTCACACAGCCTTAAAAAATATCGCCGAGGCCGCGCCTTGCGCCCGGCTCGGGCTGAGCCAATCTTCGGCATCCTTCCGGGATTAGAGGACCATTCGATGGACCAGCCGCTGATCACCTTCAACGACGGCGCGAGCCTCCCTCAGCTTGGCCTCGGGGTCTGGCAGGTTCCCGACGACGAGGCGGCCGTGATCGTCAAGGCGGCGGTCGAGGCCGGCTATCGCCATGTAGACACCGCTGCGGTCTACCAGAACGAGACCGGCGTCGGGGCGGGTCTCGCCGCGGCCGGAGTCGGCGAGGTGGCCGTCACCACCAAGCTGTGGAACGAGAGCCAGGGCTACGACCGCGCCCTGCGCGCCTTCGACAAATCGCTGCAGCGGCTGGGCCGCGAAAGCGTCGAACTCTATCTGATCCACTGGCCGTGCCCGACCCAGAACCTCTACGTCGAAAGCTGGAAGGCGCTGGTGCGGCTGAAGGAGGAGGGGCGCGTCCGCTCGATCGGCGTCTCCAACTTCAACCCCGACCACCTGCGCCGGATCGTCGATGAGACCGGCGTCGTGCCGGCGGTGAACCAGATCGAGCTGCACCCCCGCTTCCAGCAGGCCGACCTGCGCGCCGCGCACGCCGAGTTGGGCATCGTCACCGAGTGCTGGAGCCCGCTCGGCCAGGGGACGCTGCTGCAGGATCCGGTGATCGCGGCGATCGCCGCCAAGCACGGCAAGACCCCGGCCCAGGCCGTCATCCGCTGGCATCTCGACAGCGGCTTCATGGTGATCCCGAAGTCGGCGAACCCCGACCGCGTACGCCAGAACTTCGCGGTCTTCGACTTCGCCCTGGACGCCGAGGACATGGCCGCCATCGCCGCCCTGGACGACGCCGGCGGCCGCATAGGCCCCAACCCCGCCACCCTCGGCTGATCCTCCCTTATATTCAGGCCGCCGCAGGGCGATCCGTGACTAGGGCGTCTATCGTGCAGGTGACGCCGCTGGGAGGGTAGGCGAGGTCGACGGCGCCGCGGAGCTCCGCGGCCAGTCCCTTCGTCAGCAGCCTCGCCCCGAACCCGGTCGTCGTCGGCGCGCTGACCTGCGGGCCGCCCGTCTCCTGCCAGGTGAGATGAAGGTGCGTGCCCTCGGCGTCCGTGCGGGTGGACCACCTGATCGACACCTTCCCTTCCGGGGTGGAGAGTGCGCCGTACTTGGCGGCGTTGGTCGCCAGTTCATGGAAGGCCAGGGCGACGGCGATCGCGCTCTTCGGATTGAGATTGACCGGCGGGCCTTCGATCACGAAGCGGCCGGCTCCGTCGGTCTCATAGGGCTCGGCGGCCTGGCGGGCCAGGTCGTGCAGGCTGGCGCCGACCCAACGCTCATCAGTGAGGACGTCATGGGCCTTGGACAGGGCGAGCAGCCGGTCCGTAAAGGCCTCGCGCACCTCGTCGGGGACAGCGTCGCCGCGCAGCGTCTGGGCGGCGATGGCCTGCACGATGGCCAGCGAGTTCTTCACCCGATGGTTCAGCTCATTGACCATCAGGCGCAGATGGGCCTCGGTGGTCTTGCGGCTGGTGATGTCGAGCGCCGCGCCAACGACCCGCACGCAGCGCCCGTCGGGCTCGAAGATCCCGCGCCCCTTCATGGCCACCCAGCGGACCACCCGGTCTTCGCGACCGATCGTGCGGAACTCCACGTCGTACAGCGCGCAGCTCTTGGGATCTAAGGCCGCGGCGAAGGCCGCCGAGACCCGATCCACGTCCCCAGGGTGGATGCAGGCTGCGACGTCGCGCGGCGTCAGGGGCGTGTCCTGCGGCAGGCCGAACATCTTCCGGATGCGTGGCGAGAGAAAGAGCGTGTCGGAAGGGACGTCCAGGTCCCAGAAGCCCACCTCCGCCGCTTCGCTGGCGAGGCGAAGCTGCTCCTCGCTGTCGCGCAGGGCCTTGGTCGCGCAGATCGCTTCGGTGACGTCGAAGCCTTCGCAGAAGATGCCTGTGACCTGGCCGTCCTCGATGATCGGGGCGTAGACGAAGTCTAGGTAGCGGGTTTCTTCGGGCGCGTCGGGCGCACGGTGGTAGCGCACCGGCGTGGCCGCGAAGACCAGCCGCTCGCCGGTCTCGTAGACCTGGTCAAGAAGCTCGAAGAACCCCTGGTCGGCGATCTCGGGAAAGGCTTCGCGTACGGGTCGGCCCAGCCACGATTGGCTGTTGAACAGCCGGCGATGGGACGCGTTGACGAACTCGTGCACGTGCTCGGGGCCGCGCATGATCCCGATGAAGCTGGGGGCCTGTTCGAAAATTCGCCACCAGCGCTCGGCCTCCTCGGTCCGTCGCTTCTGGGCCAGGACGATCTCGGTGGTTTCGCTGCAGACCACCAGCACGCCGCCGACCGCGTTCCGGGCCGCCTCGTCGTGGATCGGGCTGAAGCTGTAGGTCCAGTAGACCTCTTCCAGGTGGCCGTTGCGGGTGATCGGCGCCAACTGGTTCTCGTGCCAGGTGCCGGGGCCGCCGGACATCACCTGTTCGATCTGCGGCCCGATCACCGGCCAGGTCTCGGCCCAGCAGTCCTTCGCGCGCTGGCCGAGGGTGCTCGGGTGCCGCTCCGGTCCGATGGAGAGCGAGTAGGCGTCGTTGTAGATCTGGATGAGCTCGGGACCCCACCAGACGACCATCGGATGGCGGGTGGTCAGCAGCAGCCGCACGATCGTCTTGAGCGACTGCGGCCAGCCCCTGGGCGCGCCGAGCGGCGTGCGCGCCCAGTCATGCGCGCGGATCAGCACCCCCATCTCGCCGCCGTCCTGCAGGAAGTCCAACGTCGAGCTGTCGGGGGGGACGCGCGATACCACAGACCCGCCGTTGGGAGGCACGCTGGTTTCCCCAGGTTGTCGGGTAACCCTATTCCTGGCGGGCGAAGTGTGGAAGCGGCTGCGCGGCAGCCGAAGGTTGAGCTTTCTGTCCTAAGGGTTTGGAATCGGAGCGTTGCTGCCGGCCACCGGCGCGGGCGGCGCCGTCTCGGTCGGGCCCGCATAGGCGCCATAGGCCCCGCGCTTGAGGTCGGCGGTCAGGGTGATCGGCGCCGAACCGCCGTTCAGCCGGGCGCGATAGACCTGCATGCCCTCCATCACCCGCATGACGTAGTTGCGGGTCTCGGTGAACGGGATGCACTCGATGAAGTCGATCGGGTCGGTGGTCGCCCCGCGGGGGTCGCCGCAGAAGGTCACCCACTGGGGCGGCCGGCCGGGACCGGCGTTGTAGGCGGCGATCGCCATCGGATACGAGCCGGAGAAGTTGCTGACCTGGCGGCCAAGGAAGGCCTGGCCGATCTGCATGTTGTAGTCCGGCTGATAGAGCATCGAGGCGTCGAAGCTCACCCCGATCTGACGGGCGGTGGAGGCGGCGGTGGCGGGCAGCAGCTGCATCATCCCGCGTGCGTCGGCGCCGGACCGGACCATGGGGTCGAAGCCGCTTTCCTGCCGGGTGATGCCGAGGGTCAGCGGCAGCTCCGGCGCGCCGGGCGCCGACGGCGGCGTGCGGACCGGATAGCCGCGCTCTGTCAGGATGAAGCCGCGCTGGGCCGCCGTACGCACCACGCGCATGGAGGTGTCCTGGTCGGTGGTCGAGCGCGCGAAGTCGACCAGCAGGGCCTGTTCCTCGACCGTCGGCAGGATGTCGTCGAGGGCCAGGATGAAGGTCTTTAGCAGATCGCGTTCGCCCGCTTCGCTCAGCATCCGGGCGGCCCGCACGGTTTCGCGGCCCTCGAAGCGGGCGTGGTCGGTGGCGGTGAGCTTCGGATCCGAAGCCAGGACCAGGCGCTGGCCGAGCTTCTCGGCGGCGAGCTGGCCGTAGAAGGTCGTGTAATACTGCGCTCCGGCCCCGTAATAGCCACGGGCGGACGTGTCGTCGCCGCGCGCCTCGGCCGAACGGCCCAGCCAGTAGAAGGCGCGGCCGCGGGTGATCGGCGATTGCCCGATCCGTTCGAGGTTGGCGAAGTGGACCTGGGCCTGGGCAGGGTTCTTCAGGCGGGTGAGGGCGATCCAGCCGGCGTAGAACTCGGCGTCGGCCGCCGGTCCGCCGGAGGTCAGTCCGCTGTTGGCCGCCGCCGCATAGGCGCCGGCCGCGTCGCCGTTGCGCAGGGCGTACAGGATCAGCCGGTAACGCTCGGCCCAGATGCGGCTCGCCATGTCCCCGTGCGCCAGGTCGGTCGGGAAGTAGCGCAGATTGCCGATCGCCAGGGTCTCAAGGTTGCGCTGGCGATAGTAGCTGGCCCGCTCGAAGGCGACGCCGGGGCTGTTGACGAGGTTCGCCGGCAAGGCGGCGGCCATCTCGTTCGCGGTGGCCAGGCCCGAGCGGTAGGCCATGCGGACCTGGGCCGCCTGAAGCTGGTCGGGCGGCAGCAGGGGCAGGATGTCGCGCGCGGCCGGGCCTTGCGGGCCATAGAGCAGGATGTCGGCCCGGCGGACGTGGTCTTCCGGCGTCAGCAGCGCGCCGAAGCGCGCCAGCATGGCCTGCTGCTGCGGCTGTTCGAACAGCCGGTCGCGCCAGAACCCGCGAATGAGGTTGGCGGCTTTCTTCTGGTCGCCTGTGGCCTGATAGGCGCTGGCCAGGGCCATGCCGCCCTCGGCGGTCTGCGGCTCGGCGCCGTCGAACCAGGCGATGATCTCCTTGGGCGACTTGCCGGAGGTCTCGATCAGCTTCTCGGCCGCCTGTTGCCGCCGGGCCGGGCGCGGCCAGCCTTTCAGGTCGCGACGGGCCTGGTCGAGTTCGTAGAACGACATGGCGTCGGGCGCGGTGTCGATCAGCGCCCAGGTGGCCAGCTTCTTGGCGGTCGGATCGGTCAGGGCGGCGATGGCGCTGCGCGCGGTCATGGCGTCGCGGCGCTTGGCCGCGGCGAGCGCTGAACGCAGGGTGGCCGAGTCGGTCATGGACAGGCGCGCATAGGCGCCCGTCGGCGGCGTCTGGTTCAGCTCGATGGGCCGCGGGCCCTGGGCGAACGGCGTGTAGGGCCCCGGCGCGGGGGCGCCTTGTGTCGGCGCCTGCTGGGCGTTGGCCACCGTCGCGAGAAGAAGGACGGAGGCGGTGCTCAGAAACGCTTTGCGGGCCTTGCGAGCCAAGGTGGGGAACTCCATCGCGGAAAAGGGAACTAGATATGTTGCGGCGCAGGGGTGCGCCGCCATATTGTCCGGCCAAATCTTTAGGCCGCAACAACTGGCCTTCTCTTCACGGCTTTTTGCAGACCATGTCAGAAGTTTTGTTCAAGGGCGTCATGCCCGCGTTGGTGACTCCGTTCCGCGACGGCGCCGTGGACGAGAAAGCGTTCGTCGCGCTCGCCGAGCGCCAGATCGCCGGCGGCGTGCACGGCATCGTGCCGGTGGGCACGACCGGGGAAACTGCGACCCTTTCCCACGACGAGCACCGGCGCGTGGTCGAGCTGGCGGTGAAGACGGCCGCCGGCCGGGTCCCGGTGGTCGCCGGCGCCGGCTCCAACTCCACCGAGGAGGCCATCGAGCTGGTGGCGCACGCCAAGGCCGTCGGCGCGGACGCGGCGCTCGTGGTCACGCCCTACTACAATCGCCCCAGCCAGGAGGGCCTCTACGCCCACTATGCGGCGATCAACGAGGCGGTGCAGCTTCCGGTGCTGGTCTACAACGTGCCCTCGCGCACCTCGGTGGACATCTCGAACGACACCCTGGCGCGGTTGGCCAAGCTGCCGAACATCGTCGGCGTCAAGGACGCCACCGGCGACATGACCCGTGCGACCGCCCAGCGCCTGCTGTGCGGCGAGGATTGGGTGATGCTGTCGGGCGACGATCCGACCGCGCTCGGCCACATGGCCCATGGCGGCCACGGTTGCATCTCGGTGACCGCCAACGTGGCGCCGGACCTCTGCGCGACCTTCTTCAACGCCGCCATGGCGCATGACTGGAAGACGGCGCTCTACTGGCAGGACCGCCTGTTCCGCCTGCACAAGTCGCTGTTCACCGACGCCTCGCCGTCGCCGACCAAGTTCGCCCTGGCGCATCTGGGCCTGTGCCTGGAGGACGCGCGCCTGCCGATCACGCCGGCGTCGGAAGCCAGCCGCGCCGAGGTCCTGGCTGCGATGAGGGAAGCCGGCGTCGTCTGATGGCGGGCAAGGTCATCGCAGAGAACCGGCGCGCCCGGTACGACTATTTCCTCGAGGAACCCTTCGAGGCCGGCATCGTGCTGACCGGCTCGGAGGTGAAGTCGCTGCGCACCGGCCGCGCCAACATCGCCGAATCCTACGTCTCCGTCGAAGGGGACGAGGTGATGCTGATCAACGCCGACATCCCGCCCTTCGCCCAGGCCAACCGCTTCAATCATGAGCCCCGGCGGCACCGGAAGCTGCTGCTGCATCGCAAGCAGCTCGATCGGCTGATCGGGGCCGTGCAGCGGGAAGGCCGGACCATCATTCCGACCAAGCTCTATTGGAACGACAAGGGCCTGGCGAAGCTCGAAATCTCGATGGCCAAGGGCAAGAAGCTGCACGACAAGCGCGAGGCGACCGCCGAGCGCGACTGGCAGCGCGACAAGGCCCGGCTGCTGCGCGACCGCGGCTGATGGACGTCGAGGCGATCGAGCGGGCGACGGTCGCGGCCGTCGCGCCACGCGAAGTCCTGGAGATCGGCGGCTGGCTGGTCGCGCTCGATCCCGGAACCATCCATCGGGCTCGCAGCGCGGTTCCGCTGAGCCATGACCTCGCCCCCGACGCCGCGGTGCTCGACGCCATCGAGGCGGCCTATGTCGAGCGCGGCCTTGCGCCAGCCTTCCGGATCGGCGACCCGCCCGGCCTGCAGGGCCTCCGAGACGAACTGACCCGCCGCGGCTACCGCCCCGAACAGCCGACCCTCGTGAAGATCGGGACCGCGACCGGCATGATCGCCGCGGCGCGCGGCGAGCCGGCCGACGTCTGCGGCGCGCCCGTGGGCGCCTGGGCCTCCGTTTTCACCAGCGAGGGCTTCGATCCGGCCGATGGGGCCAACCGGGTGGCCGCGCTGAGTCGCTCGCCGGACGCCGTCTATGGCGGGATCGGGGAGGGGGAGCGGATGCTGGCGGTCGGCGTCGCCGCCTTCGGCTACGGCTGGGCCAGCGTGCATGGCATGCGCACCGACCTGGCTCGCCGCGGCGAAGGCCTGGCCGGCCGCGTCCTGGCGGGCCTGGCCCGGTCCGCCCAGGCCCGGCGCATCGAGCAGGTCTTCCTGCAGGTCGAAGAGGGCAACGAGGTCGCGCGCAGCCTCTATCGCCGCGCCGGCTTCCAGAAGGCCTGGCGCTACTTCTACTGGAGCTAGGCGTCCAGCAGCGCCCGGGCGCGGCGGAAGACCGCCTCGAACATCTCGGCGGTCAGGCGGCCGGTGTTCGTGTTGAGCCGCGAGCAATGATAGCTGTTGAGGATCACGTAAGGCCCTGCGTGGAACTCGGTCCCGTGGCCTGGCAGGCCGGCCGAGGCCTTCAGCCCCAGCGCCTTCAGCACGTTCCTGCGCGAAACGTCGCCTAGGGTGACGATGACCTTCAGATTCGGCAGGTCCTCCAGCCGCTTCGTCAGGAACTGGCGGCAGGTGTTTTCCTCGCTGGTCTCGGGCTTGTTGCCGGGCGGAGCACAGCGCACAGCGTTGGTGATCATGCAGTCGGTCAGCTCGAGCCCGTCGTCGGTGCGCGCATCGAACCGGTCGTTGGCGAATCCCGTCTTGGCCAGGGTGTCGTAGAGCATCCAGCCGGCATGGTCGCCGGTGAACGGCCGGCCCGTGCGGTTGGCGCCGGTGCGGCCCGGCGCCAGGCCCGCCACCAGCAGCCGCGCCGCCGGATCGCCGAACGACGGGGCCGGGCCGTTCCACCAGTCAGGATGCTGGGCCGCGTTCGCCTGGCGATAGGCCACCAGCCGCGGGCAGAGCGGGCAATCGCGGGGCGGCTCGGCGCCCCAAAGCTCAACGGACATCAGATATCGGCGTCGACGTCGTGGCCGTGCTCGTCGCGGGCGGCGCGGCTTTCCTGAATGAACCTGGGCAGGCGCGAGGGCCGGCCGATGATCTCGGCCAGATCCGCCAGGTCCACGAAGTTGTCCGCCTGCCGCCGCAGGTCGTCCGAAGCCATGGGCGGCTGCGACTTCACCGTCGAGACGACGGTCACCCGCGAGCCGCGCCGCTGCACGGCCTCGACCAGCACGCGGAAGTCCCCGTCGCCGGAGAACAGCACCAGATGGTCGGCGTGCTCGGCCATCTCCATCATGTCGACGGCGATCTCGACATCCATGTCGCCGCGCCAGCGCTTGCGGCCCTGCGCGTCGGTGTACTCGCGCGCCGGCTTGGTCACGAGCCGGAAGCCGTTGTAGTCGAGCCAGTCGACCAGCGGCCGGATGGGCGAATATTCCTGATCCTCGACCAGCGCAGTATAGTAATAGGCCCGCACCAGAACCCCGCGCTTGCGGAATTCCTCGAGCAACTTGCGATAGTCGATGTCGAAGCCTAGCCCCTTGGCGGCGGAATACAGGTTCGCTCCATCAATGAAGAGCGCCAGCCTGTCCGTGGGGTAGAAAGTCATGATTGCGAATATTCCTGCGAAAATGTCTCTGGGCTTAAAAAATCCGGACGATGCGGCTGTTGTCGCCTTGGGCAGCAATATGCCTGGCGACTATGGTTCGTCCGAAACCCTTCTCGAGGTAGCGCTTACTCGTTTCGCGGCGGCGGGATTGCCCATCCTGCGTCGGTCCTCCTGGTGGCGCTCCGCCGCGTGGCCGGACCCGAATAGTCATGAGTATCGTAATGGAGTCGTGCTTGTCGAGGCTCGCCAGCCCCCTGAGACGCTAATCAGGACACTGTTCATGCTGGAAGACGAATTCGGGCGCACGCGGCTCGCGCGAAATGCGTCCCGGACGCTCGATCTCGACCTGATCGCCTATGGGCGAATCGTTTCCGACGACCCGTCCCTGACCCTGCCGCACCCCCGCGCGCACGAGCGCCTGTTCGTGATGGGACCGTTGGCCGAGATCGCGCCCGAATGGCGCCATCCGGTGCTGGGCAAGACCGCGGCGGAACTGGCCCGCGAGGCTCCCGTGGGGCGCGACGCCCGCCCGGCCTGACGGCGGGCGTTCGCTGCGCCGGTGAGCCGCGTTGACGCAGCCGCCCAGGGGGTATACCCGCCGGCCCCTTCTGGAACGCGGGAGCCCCGAAGCTTGGGTTATCGCCTCATCATCTTCGACTTCGACGGCACCTTGGCCGACAGCGCCGCCTGGTTCGCGGTCGCCCTTAACGGGATGGCCCGGCGTTACGGCTTCCGGGAAATCGACGTCGCCGAAATGGCCCGGCTGCGAAGCCAGCCCAACCGCGAGATCATGCGCCGCCTGCGCGTCAGCCCGTGGAAGCTGCCCTTCATCGCCGCCCATGCGCGCAAGCTGGCGGCGGAGGCCGCATCCTCGATCAACCTGTTTCCAGGCGTGGCCGAGATGCTGCGGCGGCTGCAGGGCAGGGGCGTGAAGCTGGCCATCGTCAGCTCCAACTCCGAAGCGACGGTCCGCAAGGTGCTCGGCCCGGACCTGGCCGGCCTGGTCAGCCATTACGGCTGCGGCGCCTCGGTGTTCGGCAAGGCCCGCAAGTTCCGCGACGTCATCCGCAAGGCCGGCGTGGCCGAGGCCGACGTGCTGAGCGTGGGCGACGAGGTTCGCGACATCGAGGCTGCGCGCAAGGTGCGCCTGGCGACCGGGGCGGTGACCTGGGGATACGCCAATGCGGACATCCTGCGGGCCCAGCGGCCCAGCGCGCTGTTCGAAACCACCGACGACGTGCTGCGCGAAGCTGGTCTCTGCGGCATCTGAACCGGGGTCATCGCCGGTTGCGGCGTTGCACAATCGCGCCGAACCCTATATTTTATCGAGTTCTACCGCCCTTCTGAGGATTACATGGCCCGCGTCACCGTCGAAGATTGCGTCGAGAAGGTCCCCAACCGCTTCAGCCTCGTGCTGCTGGCGGCTCATCGCGCCCGTGGCATTTCCGCCGGCGCCCAGCTGATGGTCGACCGGGACAACGACAAGAACCCGGTGGTCGCCCTGCGTGAAATCGCCGATGACGTGGTGGACGCCGACGACCTGCGCGAAAACCTGATCGGCACGCTGCAGCGCGTCGACGAGCGTTCGGAAGCCGAGGAAGAGGCTGAAACCCTCGCCCTGCTGGCCGATCCGACCCACATGCAGATGAGCGAGCTGGAACTGGTCCGCGCCCTGCAAAGCGACCGCGACGGCGGCCAGGAGGAGCGGTACTGAGCCCGGACGGCGCAGACCCTCTCACTGTCGCGGCGGCGGCCGAAACCTCCGCTGATAGAAACGATGCGCCGGTCGCCAAGTCGCGGCCGAAGATGCTTCGCCAGTATGAGCTGATCGAAAAGGTCCGTTCCTACGATCCGACCGCCGACGAGGCGGTGCTGAACCGCGCCTATGTCTACGCCATGCGCATGCATGGGTCGCAGAAGCGCGCGTCCGGCGACCCCTATTTCGCCCATCCCATCGAGGTGGCGGGTATCCTGACCGACTATCGGCTGGACACCGCCACCATCGTCACGGCCCTGCTGCACGACGTGATCGAGGACACCTCGGCCACGCCCGAGGATATCCGCGGCCTGTTCGGGCCCGAGATCACCGAACTGGTCGAGGGCGTCACCAAGCTCACCAAGCTGGAGCTCAACAGCGAGCACACCAAGCAGGCCGAGAACCTCCGCAAGTTCATCCTGGCGATCTCCAAGGATGTGCGGGTGCTGATGGTGAAGCTGGCCGACCGCCTGCACAACATGCGGACGCTCCACTACATCAAAAGCCCCGCAAAGCGGGAGCGGATCGCCCGCGAGACCCTGGACATCTATGCGCCACTGGCGCGGTCCATCGGCTGTCACCGCATCTGTTCCGAGCTCGAGGAGCTCGCCTTCGAGCATCTCAACCCCGTGGCCCGCGACGCCATCGGACGTCGGCTGGAAGCGCTGCGCAACGAGCAGGGCCGGGCGGTGTCGGTGGTCTCGGGCGAGATCGCCGCCAAGCTGGAAACCGCGGGGATCGCGGCGCGGGTCTTCGGCCGCGAGAAGCACCCCTATTCGATCTGGCGCAAGCTGCAGCGCAAATCGATTGGGTTTTCTCAGCTTTCCGACATCTACGCCTTCCGGGTGATCGTCGATACCGAGGCCGATTGCTACGCGGCCCTCGGTGTTATCCACCGGGCCTGGCCGAGCGTGCCCGAGCGCTTCAAGGACTTCATCTCCACCCCCAAGCGCAACAACTACCGCTCGCTGCACACGACCGTGGTCGGGCCCAAGGGCATGCGGATCGAGATGCAGATCCGCACCGAGACCATGGACCGGATCGCCGAGGACGGCGTGGCCGCCCACTGGCGCTACAAGAACTCGTCCTACGGCTTCGACGCCGAGGCCCAGGCCGCCGACGGCGGGCGCGATCCGCTGGTGAACCTGCGCCACCTGGTGCAGGTGCTGGAGCACGGCGGCGACGTCGAGGAACTGGTCGAGCACGCCAAGCTCGAAATGTACCTCGACCAGGTCTTCGTCTTCACGCCGAAGGGAAAGCTGGTCAGCCTGCCGCGCGGGGCCATGCCGCTGGACTTCGCCTACGCCGTCCACACCGATGTGGGCGACACCTGCATCGGCGTGAAGATCAACGGCGAACTCAAGCCCTTACGGACGATTCTTCAGAACGGCGACGTGGTCGAGGTGATCCGCGGCGCCCGGCCCGTGGTGCCCGCCGACTGGCGCTCGCTCACCGTGACCGGCCGCGCGCGCTCGGCGATCCGCCGCCATATCCGCCAGACCGAGAAGGAGGAGTTCGTCCGCCTCGGCGCCGCGACCATCGACCAGACCTTCGAACGGGCCGGCAAGTCGCGCAAGGACGTGCTGCTGAAGCCGTCGCTGGAACGCTTCGCGGTGGCCAGCGAGGAAGAGCTCTTCGAGTTGGTCGGCCGCGGCCGCATTTCCCCGACCCAGGTGCTGGACGTGATCTTCCCCGGGCTGAAGGCCTCGGAGCGGGATGCGGCGGCCGCCACCCGGCGGATCGAAGGCGGCAAGGGCGCGAGGCTCTATGTGCGGGGGGGCGGCCTGACGCCGGGGGTTTCGCTGAACTTCGGCCAATGCTGCACGCCGGTGCCGGGCGACCGCATCGTCGGCATCCTGGAGCCGGACGGCACGGGCCTGACCATCCACACCATCGACTGCGCGCGCCTGGCCGAGTTCGAGGATCGCGAAGAGCTCTGGCGCGACCTGCAGTGGACGCAGGAGGCCGAGCGCAACACGGTGACGCTGTCGAAGCTGACCGCCACCATCCGCAACGCGCCCGGCGTGCTGGGCCAGGCCTGCACGGCCATCGGCGAAGCCGGCGGCAATATCGTGAACCTGCGCATGCACCGCCGGCAGTCGGACTTCTTCGATGTGGATTTCGACATCGAGGTGAAGGACGCCCGGCACCTCACCCATATCGCCGCGGCCCTGCGGGCCTATCCCAGTATCGAAACGGTCGATCGGGCGAAGGGATAGGTCCGCGCGGCGCGCAGATTGCCGTCCTCTAGTGGAACGTCTGGGAATGCTCGCCGCCGGGGCGGGAGATTCCGCCCAGGGCCTCGCCGGTGCGGGCGGCCTGGCTGATCGAGGCCAGATCGGCGATCGAGACGATGCCCACCAGGCGCTTGTCGCGGTTCAGCACCGGCAGGCGGCGGACCTGGATGTCGCTCATGTTCTGCAGGACGGCTTCGCTGTCGTCGTCCTCGAAGCAGTACCGAACCTCGCGGCTCATCACGTCCTTGACCTGGGCCTGCGGGCCCTTGCCGGTCGCGACGCCGCGCACGGCGATGTCGCGGTCGGTGATCATTCCGACCAGCCGATCTCCCTCACTGACCGGAAGGATGCCGGCGTCGAGGTCGGCCATCGTCCGCGCCGCGTCCTGCAGGGTTTCGCCGGGATTGGCCATCTTGACGTTTCGGGTCATGCAATCGCTCACCTTCATGGGGCGAACTCCTTGGACGTAGGTGGAAATCCAGGCCCGCCCTTGGCGGGCGGGCCTGATGGCGAAACCTGCGGACGGCCGGGTTGTTCCCGAACGCCTGGAGCCGGAGTGTTCCCGAACGCCTAGTGGCGCAGGCCCCGGTGATGCAGGTCGGCCTCGGCGTCGATTTCGCCGACCCGGACCGAGCGGAAGAGCGGCGCCAACTGCCAGAGGGCCGAAAGGCCGAACAGGCCGTAGGCGATCCGCGCGCCGATCGTTCCGTCGCCGCCGAATGCGTTGGCGATCACGTCAGCTCCATGGCCGCCAAAGGCGACGAACCCCCAGTTGAGGCCGCCGATGACAGCGAGAGCCAAGGTGATGAGATTGAGCCACTTCATTGTCTCCTCCTGGAGAGGAAGCTTCACGACATAACAACCAACGGCGAGCGAACGCTGTTCCGGCATGCGCGATTTTGTGAGGGGCCCCAGATGCAGCGAAGCCCGGGGGTTCGAGACCCACCGGGCTTCCTGTCCGACTATCATTTTCCATTTCTGGACGATTTGCCGGGCGTGGTCTTCGATTTTCATCTCCGACCGAATCATCAACGGGCAGGCCGTCAGCGGAGTTCCGCGGCGACTGAAAAATTTCCGGATGCGGACGGAATGGGGCGGGCGGGACCTCTCGCGACGCCGGGCCGCCTGAGTTCAGGCTCGCGTGCGGTCGTTGCGCAGGCCCAGGCACATATCCATGAACACTGGCTCGATCAGGCGCCGGGCGGGCTCCGGCGTTTTCGCCCGCGCGAAAGCCTTCTTCATGCAAGCCATCCAATCCTCGGCCATGGCGTCGTCGATCGTGAAGGGCGAATGGGCCGAGACGATGCAGGGCCGTCCCGGGTGTCGCTCGGCGTAGACACGTGGGCCGCCCATCCACTGGGCGAGGAAGTCGGCGAGGCGTGCTCGTACGGGGCCGAGGTCCGCCGCGTGAATCGCGCGCAGCTCCACGAACGCCGGGTCCTGCTCCATGGTGTCGTAGAAGGCGGCGACCAGGCGCCGGACGCCTTCCTCCTCGCCGATGAGCACGTAAGGGAACACACGCGGGCGTGCGGCGGCGCGTTGGACATGATCGCTCATGCGACAATTGTGGGCGCGGGCCCGAAAGCCGCGTTGATCTGGATCAAGGGCGCGTCAGGACGCCGCCTGAAAGCCCGTCATCCAGTCCGCGGCGCCGTCGAGAATATCGTTCAGGACTTCGGCGTCCTTGCGGCCTGTGCGGGCAGGGACGTGGAAGGAATGGTCGGCGCTCTCGGCCAGGATCAGGGTCGCGCGCTCGCCGAGGCTCGAGACGACCGGCGCAAGCAGCTCGAGCTGGGCCAGGGTGTCGGCCGTTCCTTGCAGGAAGAGCATGGGGATGGCCACGTCCGCGAGGTGATCGGCCCGCTCGACGCCAGGCTTGCCGGCCGGATGTAGCGGGAAGGCGAAGAACACGAGGCCGCGGACGCCCTCAAGCGGCGCGAGCGCCTGGGCCTGAGACGTCATGCGTCCGCCGAACGAACGGCCGCCGGCAAAAAGCGGCGCCCCGCCGGACCGGCGCGCGGCTTCGGCCGCGGCCGCGCGGACCGCTGCATGGGCGATGCGCGGCGGGTCCGGCCGCTTGCCGCCCTTCTCCATGTACGGGAACTGGAAGCGAAGGGTCGCGACGCCTCGGGCCTCCAGGCCGTCGGCGGTGGCGGCCATGTGCCGGTGCGTCATGCCTGCGCCGGCCCCGTGCGCCAGGCTCAGCACGGCCTTCGGGGCGGCCGGCGCCTGCCAGAGCGCCGAGACGGTTTCGCCATTCGGAAGGTCAAGGGTCAGGGTTTCGCCAGCCATGGCGCCAACATAGCGATCCGGCGCGGGCTTGGCATGGGTCTGGCGCCGAGGGGGCTGCTCGGAGAGGGACCCCAAGCGAAACGAAGCCCAGGAGGGGGATCCTGGGCTTCGCTGTCCGATCGAATTTGCGTTTCGGGATCGGGCTATGTCCATGTTCGCGTGGACAAGTCTTGAACCTCCTTCCGCGCAGGCGGTTCCTTCTGCGGGCGGATTTTTGCCACCTTGCCGGGCAAGCGGCGCCTGACAGGCGGGAAATTCTGGCTTCACATGGGCCCATGCAAAAACCCGTCCTCCTGAGTCTCGCCGCCTTCCTGCTCGCAAGCACCTCGGCCTGGGCGGCGTCGCCGCCGGCCTATGACCTCCTGATCCGCAACGCCGAGATCTACGACGGTTCGGGCGGCGCGCCGTTCAAGGGCGAGGTGGCGATCAAGGAGGACCGGATCGCCTATGTCGGGGCCAAGGCGCCGGAGACCGCGGCGAGCGTGATCGACGCCGGCGGCAAGGCGGTTTCTCCCGGCTTCATCAACATGCTTTCCTGGGCGACCGACAGCCTGATCGCCGACCCGCGCGGCCTCTCCGAACTCAAGCAGGGCGTGACGCTGGAGGTGATGGGCGAGGGCTCGTCCATGGGGCCGTGGTCGCCGGAAATGAAGCGGCTCGAAACCCAGCGGATGGGTGACATCAAGTACGACATCGCCTGGACCACCCTGGACGAATACATGTCCTGGCTGACCCGGCGCGGCGTCGCTCTGAACGTCGCATCCTTCGTCGGCGCGGCGACGGTGCGCGAGAATGTGCTGGGCGAGGGCGACGTCGATCCCACGCCCGAGCAACTCGCGCAGATGCGCAGGTTGGTGGTCGAGGCGATGGAGGACGGCGCGCTCGGCGTCGGCTCCTCGATCATCTATGCCCCGGGCAGCTATGCCGAGACGCCGGAACTCATCGCTTTGGCCACCGAGGCCGGACGCTGCGGCGGCATGTACATCAGCCACATGCGCTCCGAAGCCGATCGCCTGCTGGAGGCGATCGACGAGCTGATCGAAATATCCAAGGCGTCGGGCGCGCCGGCCGAGATCTATCACCTCAAGCAGGCCGGCAAGACCAACTGGGACAAGCTCGACCCGGCCATCGCGCGGATCGAGGCGGCCCGCGCCGCGGGGCATCGGATCACCGCCGACATGTACACCTACACCGCTGGCTCCACCGGCCTGGATGCGGCCATGCCGACCTGGGTGCAGGCGGGCGGCGTCGAGAACTGGATCGCGCGGATGAAGGACCCGACGACCCGCGCCAAGGTCCTGGCCGAGATGCGCCAGGAGAAGCCGGACTTCGAGAACCTCTACCGGCACGCCGGCGCGGAAGGCACGCTGCTGGTCGGGTTCAAGAACCCGGCGCTCAAGCCCCTTACCGGCAAGACCCTGGCGGAGGTCGCCAAGGAGCGCGGCGTCTCGCCCGAGGACGCGGCCATCGACCTCGTGATCGAGGACGGCAGCCGGGTGCAGGTGGTCTATTTCCTGATGTCCGAGGAGAACGTCGCCCGCCAGACGGCGCTGCCCTGGATGAGCTTCGGCTCGGACGCCTCGGCCCAGGCGCCGGAGGGACCGTTCCTCAAGTCCAGCACCCATCCGCGGGCCTACGGCAATTTCGCTCGCCTGCTGGGCAAGTACGTCCGCGACGAGAAGACCACGACCCTGGCCGACGCGGTCCGGCGGCTCTCGGCCTATCCGGCGCAGAACCTTGGCCTGAAGGACCGCGGCCTGTTGAAGGTCGGCTATCACGCCGACGTGGTGGTCTTCGATCCCCAGACGATCGGCGATGTGGGGACCTACGAGAAGCCCGCCCAATTCGCGACCGGCGTGCGTGACGTGATCGTCAACGGCAAGCTGGTCCTCAAGGACGGCGAGCCCACTGGCCAGCTCTCCGGCCAGGTGGTGCGCGGCCGCGGCTGGAAGGGCTGGGCCGACGGCGGCTGCCGCGTGAGCGCCAAGGACTGGAGCTGGGCCTGGTGATGACGCCGGACGAGCGCCGGCGCTTGGGCGAACGGCTGCACGCCTTCGTCACGACGTTCGATCCGCCGCTGAGCGCCGGGGGCCCGACCCTGGCGGTCAAGGACCTGATCGACGTCGCCGGGGTTCCGACCGGCGGCGGGGGCGTGGTTCCCCTCGATCCCGCGCCGGCCTGCCACGCGACGGTCGTCCAGCGCCTGATCGACGCCGGCTATGGCGTGGTGGGCAAGACCCACACGGTCGAGCTGGCCTGCGGCGGCTGGGGAACCAACCGTGTGGTGGGCGCGCCGTGGAACCCCTGGGACCCCTCGGTGCATCGCGCGCCGGGCGGCTCGTCGAGCGGATCGGCCGTGGCGGTCGCCGCCGGGCTCTGCGACGTGGCGCTCGGCACCGACACCGGCGGCTCGGTGCGGATCCCGGCCGCGGCCTGCGGCGTCGTAGGGATCAAGCCGGGCAGGGGCCTCGTCTCGACCCGCGGCGTCCATGACCTGGCGCCCAGCCTCGACACAGTCGGGGTGCTGGCGCGATCGGTGGCGGACGCGGCGCAGGCGCTGGCGGCCATGTCCGGGCCCGATGACGGCTTTTCGGCCCGTCCTGCGTTCGACGCGGCCGCCGCGCTTGCGACGCCGGTCAAGGGCTGGCGCGTGGCCGCGCTTCCGCTGTCGGCGGTCCCGGACATCCACCCGGACGTCGCCGCGCACTACGAGGAGGCCCTGCGCAAGCTTCGGGCTCTGGACGTGGTGGTCGAGGAGGCGCGGTTGCCGCGGCCGTTCTCGGACTATTTCGCGCCCAATGGCTGGCTGATGACCGCCGAGGGCTGGCGGGTGCGCGGGGCGCACGTCGAGGCGCATGGCGAGCGCATGGACCCTTGGATCCGCCGGCGCTTCGAAGCCGGCCGCGAGGTGACCGACGCCCAGCTCGCCCAGGCCCAGGCGCAGCGGGCGGCCCATCAGGCCGAATTCGGCGCCTGGATGGCGTCCTATCACGCCCTGGTCAGCCCGACCTCGCCGATCCCGGCCCCGCCCATCGCCGAGGCCGACGAAACCACCTCGCCGTTTTCGGCCATGACCCGCGCCGGCAACTATCTGGACATATCGGCAGCAAACCTGCCGATTGGGCTCGCAAAAACAGGGATGCCGATAGGCTTCCAGGTCATGGGCGGCGACGCCGACGAGACCTCCGTCGTCGCCCTCGCGGCGGCCCTGGAGAGGGTGTCGGGATGGAATGGGCGCATGCCCGACCTTTCGGGGTTCTCCTGACCGGCAGATTTGCGATAAGCGCAGATCAGGAGACCCAAATGAACACTGAAGACGTCCTGGAAGAGTTCCGCGCCTCGGGCGCCCTGCGCGAAGGCCACTTCGTCCTGTCGAGCGGCCTGCATTCCGGGACCTTCCTCCAGAAAAACCTGGTTTTTCAGTATCCGGAGCGCACCGAGCGGCTGTGCAAGGCGCTGGCGGCGAAGATCAAGGAAGCGGTCGGCGAGGTCGATCTGTGCATCTCGCCGGCCGTCGGCGGGATCATCCCCGGCTACGAGACCGCCCGCGCCCTCGGCGTTCCGTCGATGTACGTCGAGCGGGAAGGCGGAGAGTTCAAGCTGCGCCGCGCCTTCGCGATCCCGCCGGGCGCGCGGATCGCCATGGTCGAGGACATCGTCTCGACAGGCCTTTCATCGCGCGAGTGCGTCGAGGCGATCAAGAAGGCCGGCGGAAACGTCGTCGTCGCGGCCTGCATCGTCGATCGCTCCGGCGGCCGGGCCGATCCGGGCGCGCCCTTCGTCGCCCTGGCCCGGCTGGACGTGCCGGCCTATCCCGCCGACCAACTGCCGCCGGAACTGGCGGCGATCCCCATCGAGGACCCCGGGAGCCGGAGGCTCAACAAGTGAACAAGCTTCGGCTGGGCGTGAACATCGACCATGTGGCGACCATCCGGAACGCCCGTGGGAGCAACTATCCCGACCCGGTGCGGGCGGCCGAACTGGCCATCGCGGCCGGGGCCGACGGGATCACCGCTCACCTGCGCGAGGATCGGCGGCATATCTCCGACGCCGATATCGACGCCTTGGCCGCGATCACCCGCAAGCGTGGCCGGCCGCTGAACTTCGAGATGGCGGTGACCCCCGAAATGGAGGCCATCGCCCTGTCGCACCTGCCGCATGCGGCCTGCCTGGTGCCCGAGCGGCGCGAGGAGCGCACGACGGAGGGCGGGCTGGACGTGGTCGGCGGCCACAACCACATCGCCCCGGTGGTGAGCAAGCTGGCCGCCGCGGGCGTACGCGTCTCCTGCTTCATCGACGCCGACCCGGCTCAGGCGGCCGCGTCCAAGGCCATGGGCGCCCAGGTGGTCGAACTGCACACCGGCGCCTATTGCGACGCCGTCCGCGATCGCTCACCCAATGCCGGCAAGCTGCTGGAGGCCCTGCGCGTGACGGCCGCCGAAGCCGGGCGGCTCGGCCTGGAGGTCCATGCCGGCCACGGTATCGACTATGAGACCGTCAAACCGGTCGCCGCGATCCCCGAGGTCATGGAGCTGAACATCGGCCACTTCCTGATCGGCGAGGCGATCTTCGTGGGCCTGGCCCCAGCGATCCAGCGGATGCGGGCCCTGATGGACGAGGCGCGCGCCGGGAGGGCGGCTTGATCATCGGCATCGGCTCGGATCTTTCCGATATCCGTCGGGTGGCCGAGACCCTGGAGCGGTTCGGCGACCGCTTCACCCAGCGCATCTTCACCGAGATCGAGCGCACGCGATCGGACCGCAAGCCGGACCGAGCGGCCAGCTACGCCAAGCGCTTTGCGGCCAAGGAAGCCTGTTCCAAGGCCCTGGGCACCGGGCTCAGGGCCGGAGTCTTCTGGCGAGACATGGGCGTGGTGAACATGCGCTCAGGCCAGCCGACCATGGCGCTGACCGGCGGCGCGGCGAAGCGGCTGGAGGCCATGACCCCGCCCGGCCATAAGGTGGTGATCCACCTGTCGCTGACCGACGACCACCCCTATGCGCAGGCCTTCGTGATCATCGAGGCCGTGCCGGAGTAGGCGCCTCAGCCCTCGGTCTGGCTGGCCGGACGCGTGAGGCGGCCTTCCAGCCTGGGCCAGAAGATGTTGAGCGCCAGGCCGCTCATGACCAGCGCGGCCGCGCCGAGCTTCCAGCCGGGCAGGCTCTCGCCCAGGAAGATCGCCGAAGCGCCCATGCCGAAGACCGGGACCAGCATGGCCATGGGCGTGATGGTCGCGGCCGGGTGGCGCGACAGCAGCCATCCCCAGGCGGCGTAGCCGAAGAGCGTATTGCCCACCGATTGCCAGAGCACCGCGGCCCAGGTGGCGGCGTTGGCGGCGCGCACGCCTTCGATCATTGCGCCGGGGCCTTCGACGGCGAGGGCCAGGGCGATCAGGGCCGGCGCCGAGAAGAGGCTGGCCCAGACGACGTAGGCCAGCATGTTCACCTGGCCCGCGGCGCGTGAGAAGGCGTTGCCGCCGGCCCAGCTCGCCGCCGCGCCCAGCACCAGCAGCAGGCCAAGCGGCGTCACCGAGGCGTCGGTGTTGTGGCTGATGATCACCAGGAGGCCGATGGCCGCCAGGGCCAGGGCGAGGATCTGGAAGGAGCGAATGCGTTCCTTCGCAAGCCACATGGCCAGGCCGATGGTGAAGAACACCTGGGTCTGGACGACCAGCGAGGCGAGGCCGGGCGAGATGAAGCCCTTCATGGCGATGTAGAGCAGGCCGAACTGGCCTGCGCCGATCAGCACCCCATAACCGGCAAGGTTGCCCCAGGGCACGTCCGGCTTCTTGAGGAAGAACACCGCTGGGAGCAGCGCGAAACTGAAGCGCAGGGCCGCGAAGGTCAGCGGCGGCAGGTGGTCCAGGCCGATCCGGATGACCACGAAATTGGTCCCCCACACCGCGACCACGGCCAGGGCGAGGAGAATGTGCGAAGCTGGGAGGGCGGGCCGGCTCATGGGCGCTTAATAGACCCGTAGGGCAGGGCTTCAATCCACGAAAGCTGAGAGTGCGTCGACTTGCGCTGGGGTCAACCACGTCACCCCATGACAGAGAGTTCACGGGGCGCACGCTTGCCTGTGACCCGGCCAGCGTCTAGCTAGGCGAACTGTCCGTTGCTTCGGACCAAGGAATGAAGATGACCGACCGCGCACAGACCGCCCAGCACCCGGAGAAGGCGAGCGGGGTGAACGACTTCGTCGAAATCGTGAAGACCGTCGCCTACGCCCTTCTCATCGCGCTGTTCCTGCGCGTCCTGTTCTTCCAGCCGTTCACCATCCCGTCGGCCTCGATGGAGCCGACCCTGCTGGAAGGCGACTACATCATCGTCTCGAAGTACTCCTACGGCTATTCGCGCCACTCGATCCCGTTCAGCCCGCCGCTCTTCAGGGGCCGGATCATGGAACGCTCGCCGCAGCGGGGAGACATCATCGTCTTCAAGCTGCCGCGCGACGGCCACACCGACTACATCAAGCGCCTGATCGGCCTGCCTGGCGACCGCGTGCAGATGCGCGAGGGCCGTCTGTGGATCAACGGCAAGGAAATCCCGCGCAACGAACTGCCGCCGGTGATGATCGATTCCGGCTTCGGCTTCACCCGCAACGTCCAGCGGTTCCAGGAGACGTTCCCGAACGGCAGGACGTTCGTGACCTATGACTTCGGACCGGACGGGGAGATGGACAACACTCCGACCTTCGTGGTGCCGGAGGGCCACTACTTCTTCATGGGCGACAACCGCGACAACTCCCTCGACAGCCGCGCGCCGATGGAGATCGGCGTCGGCTTCGTCCCGGCGGAGAACCTGGTGGGCAAGGCGCAAGTCATCCTGCTCTCCTGGGATCCTGCCGCATCGCTGTTCAAGCCGTGGACCTGGGTGCTCGACGCCCGGCCCAGCCGGTTCTTCAACGTCCTGCAATGAATAGGCGAGAAGCCGCGGTCGCCGCACTCGAAGGCCGCATCGGCCACGTTTTTCACGACCGCGAGCTTCTGGAACGCGCCCTGACCCACGCCAGCGTGGGGGAGGGCGCGCTGAAGGTGCGGCATTACGAGCGCCTCGAATTCCTGGGCGATCGGGTGCTGAACCTGCTGGCGGCCGAGCGGCTGATGGCGCTGAATCCGGATGCGCGGGAAGGCGAGATGAGCCGGCTGATGGCGGGGCTGGTCAACTATCACGCCTGCGCGCGAGTGGCTCGGCGGATCGGCCTGCCCGAGGCGCTGCGCATGGCGCCCAGCGCCACCAAGATCGGGGCGAGGGACAAGGACACCGTCCTGGGCGACGCCTGCGAGGCCCTGATCGGCGCCCTATATATCGACGACGGGCTGGAAGCGGCGCGCGCCTTCTTCCTGGAGTTCTGGACCGACGAGTTCGCCCGGCTCGATGAGCCGCGGACCAAGGACCCCAAAACCCAGCTTCAGGAGTGGGCGCAGGGCCGCGGCCTGGCGTTGCCCGCCTACAAGGTGGTCGGCCGCGAAGGGCCCGACCACGCCCCGGTGTTCACCGTCTCGGTGAACGTCGGCGACTACGAACCCGAGCAGGCCGAAGGCCATTCCAGGCAGGAGGCCGAGAAGGCCGCCGCCACGATGATGCTGTTGAAACGAGAAGGACCTAAATGACCACCCGCGCCGGCTTCGCCGCGATTATCGGAGCCCCCAATGCGGGGAAATCGACCCTGACCAACCGCCTGGTCGGGGCCAAGGTCACCATCGTGACCCAGAAGGTCCAAACCACCCGCTTTCCGGTGCGTGGCGTGGCCATGGCCGGCGAGGCCCAGATCGTGCTGGTCGACACCCCCGGTATCTTCTCGCCGCGCCGGCGCCTCGACCGGGCGATGGTCCGTTCGGCCTGGGGCGGCGCGGACGAGGCGGACGTGACCGTGCACCTGGTCGACGTCCAGGCCGAGCTGGCCGCCGCTGAGCCGGGCGCCAAGGCCGCCGACAAGCGCTCGGCCGCCGACGTCGAGACGATCGTCGAAGGGCTGAAGACCGCCGGCAAGCAGGTGATCCTGGCCCTCAACAAGATCGACGGCGTCAAGCGCGAGCGCCTGCTGGGCCTGGCCCAGCGCCTGTTCGACACGGGTGTCTACTCCGAGGTCTTCATGATCTCGGCGGCGGACGGCGCTGGCGTGGACGACCTGAAGGCGCGGCTGGCCGAGCTGATGCCGGAAGGGCCCTGGCTCTACCCGGAGGAGCAGACCGCCGACCTGCCGGCGCGGCTGCTGGCCGCCGAGATCACCCGCGAGAAGCTGTTCCTGCGGGTGCACGAAGAGCTGCCTTACGCGGCCGCGGTCGAGACCACCGCCTTCCAGGAGCGCAAGGACGGGTCGGTGCGGATCGAACAGTCGATCTATGTGGAGCGCGAGAGCCAGCGGCCTATCGTGCTGGGCAAGAACGGGCAGACGCTGAAGTGGATCGGCCAGAGGGCGCGTGAGGAACTGATCGAGCTGCTGGACCGGCCGGTGCACCTGTTCCTGCATGTGAAGGTGGACGAGCGCTGGGCCGACAAGCGGGAGTTCTACGGCGATGTGGGCCTGGACTTCGACGCCTGACGTATTGAGATCCTCCCCCTCTGGGGGAGGTGGCGCGCGTAGCGTGACGGAGGGGGCCGCCGCAGGCGGTCCCACCTCTCCGCAGCAATCCTCCCCTGGCGGGGAGGCCCCCTCAGTAAGCCATTCGGCTGACAGCTCCCCCGGTGGGGGAGCATCTGCGGGAAGCCATCCCTGATGGAGTTCGAGGACGAGGCCTTCGTGCTGTCGGCTCGCGCCTATGGCGAGACCGGGGCGATCGTCGAGCTGCTGACCGCCCGGCACGGCAAGTACGCCGCGCACGTGGCCGGCGGCGCGTCCCGCCGGATGAAGCCGTTCCTGCAGGCCGGCGCGCGGACGCTGGTGCGCTATCGGGCGCGGGTGTCGGACCAACTCGGCTCGGCGGCCCTCGAGCCGGTCGGGGAGGGGCCTGCAGTCCTGTTCGACGACCGGATGGCGCTGGCCGGTCTTTCGGCCGCGGCGGCCGTAGCTGCGGCGGCGTTGCCCGAGCGCGAGCCGCATCCGGGAGTCTTCCTGGCGTTCGAGGCCCTGACCGCCGCCCTGATGATCCCCGACATCTGGCCGGCGGTGTTCGTGCGGTTCGAGGCGGGTCTGCTTCAGGAGCTCGGCTTCGGCCTCGATCTCTCGAAGTGCGCCGCGACCGGCGCCGTCGACGACCTGATCTATGTGAGCCCCCGCACCGGCCGGGCCGTCAGCCGGGCGGCCGGGGAACCCTACAAAGACCGCTTGCTGCCTCTGCCGCCCTTCATGCTCTCGGCGCAGACGGGCCTGGCGGAGGGCGACGTGAAGGCAGGTTTCGACCTGACCGCCCACTTCCTCGAGCTCTTCGTGTTCGGCCCGCTCAACAAGCCGCTGCCGCCGGCGCGGGTGTGGCTGATGGAGCGCCTGGCCGAGGGCGGGCGGCTTTAGGCGCGAAAGCCGATCGATCGGCCGCGGCGACTTCCGCGGCGTCGAGGGCTAGAACAGACGTGAACGACGAGTCCGATTCGAATGACCAAGCACACTCCACCGCCCGGTGAGGGCGACGGCGATCGCATTATCGACGAGCCGCTGACCGAGGCTCTTTCTCGGCGCTACCTGGCCTATGCGCTCTCGACCATCACCGGTCGGGCGCTGCCGGACGTGCGCGACGGGATGAAGCCGGTGCACAGGCGGCTGATGTACGCCATGCGTCAACTGCGGCTCGACCCGAACACGACCGCCAAGAAGTGTGCGCGCGTGGTTGGGGACGTGATCGGTAAGTATCACCCGCACGGTGACGTGGCGGTCTATGAGGCGCTGGTGCGCCTGGCCCAGGACTTCGCCCAGCGCTATCCGCTGGTCGATGGCCAGGGAAACTTCGGCAATATCGACGGCGATAACGCCGCGGCCATGCGATACACCGAGTGCAAGCTCACGGTCGCCGCCCAGCTCCTGCTGGACGGCATCGACGAGGACGCGGTCGACTTCCGCCCGACCTATGACGGCGAGGACGAAGAGCCGGTGGTGCTGCCGGCCGGCTTCCCCAACCTGCTGGCCAACGGATCGAGCGGCATCGCCGTCGGCATGGCGACCTCGATCGCGCCGCACAACGCCGCCGAGCTGATCGACGCCTGCCTCGTGCTGCTGCAGGACCCGAACGCCGACACCGCGCGCCTAATGGAACACGTGCAGGGTCCCGACTTCCCGACCGGCGGGGTGATCGTCGAGCCGCGAGAGAGCTTGATCGAGACCTACGCCACCGGCCGCGGCGGCGTGCGGGTGCGTGCGCGCTGGGAGAAGGAAGAAGCCGGCCGCGGGACCTACCAGATCGTCATCACCGAGATTCCGTATCAGGTGAAGAAGGCCGACCTGGTCGAGCAACTGGCCGACCTGATCGAGACCAAGAAGGCTCCGCTGCTGGGCGACGTGCGCGACGAGAGCGCCGAGGACGTGCGCCTGGTGCTCGAGCCCAAGAGCCGCAACGTCGAGCCCGAAGTGCTCATGGAGAGCCTCTTCAAGCTTTCCGCCCTGGAGAGCCGGTTCCCGGTCAACATGAACGTCCTGGACGCGCGCGGCGCGCCGGGTGTCATGGGCCTGCGCCAACTGCTGCAGTCGTTCCTGGACCACCGCCGCGAGGTGGTGGTGCGCCGGGCGCGGTTCCGCCTCGACAAGATCGAGGCCCGACTGCACATCCTGGACGGCCTGGTCATCGCCTTCCTGAACCTGGATGAGGTGATCCGCATCGTCCGCTACGAGGACGAGCCGAAGGCGAAACTGATCGAGGCCTTCGCCCTCACCGACATCCAGGCGGACGCGATCCTCAACACCCGACTGCGGCAACTGGCCAAGCTCGAGGAAATGGAGCTGCGCCGCGAGCATGCCGAACTGGTGGAAGAGCGCGATGGCCTGCTGAAGATGCTCGCCTCCGATGCTGCTCAGTGGAAGCTCGTGGGCGTGGGACTGAAGGACGTGAAGGCGATCCTCGGACCCGACACCAACCTCGGCCGCCGGCGCTCGACCTTCGACACCGCGCCGGTGGTGGACGCCGATGCGGCCATCGAGGCGATGATCGTGCGCGAGCCGATCACGGTGATCCTCTCGGCGCGGGGCTGGATCCGGGCCGCCAAGGGCAAGGTCGAGGATCCGTCGGAGCTGAAGTTCAAGGAGGGCGACAAGCTCGGCTTCATCGTCCCTGCCGAGACCACCGACAAGCTGCTGATCTTCGCCTCGGACGGCCGGTTCTTCACGATCGGCTGCGACAAGCTGCCGGGGGCGCGGGGCCATGGCGAGCCGTTGCGCCTGATGCTCGACCTGGAAGACAAGGTCGATATCGTGGACATCTTCCCTCATAAGCCGGGGACCAAGCGGGTCATCGCGTCGAAGGAAGGCTACGGCTTCATCCTGCCCGAGGAGGAGGCGATCAGCTTCCGGCGCGCCGGCAAGCAGGTGCTGAACGCCGGCGAAAAGGGGGCGGCCTTCTGCCTGCCGATGAGCGGCGACCACTTCGCGGTGATCGGCGACAACGGCAAGATCCTGATCTTCCCGCTTTCGGAGCTGCCGGAGATGCCGCGCGGCAAGGGAGTGAAGCTGCAGGCCTACCGCGAGGGCGGCCTGCGCGACGGGATGGTGTTCGCGGCCGAGGAGGGCGCGAGCTGGATCGACACCGCCGGGCGCACGCGCGTCTGGGGCGAGTGGCGCGACTGGCTGGGTCGGCGTTCGGCGGCCGGCAAGCTTGCGCCCAAGGGTTTCCCGACCAGCAAGCGATTCAAGCCCAAGTAGCAGCTTGCCCGAGCCGGAGCGGCCACTAAGCTTCACCCAACCATGTTCGGGGAGGGGAAGTTTTCATGACGCGTCGGCTGTATCTGTTCGCCAGCGCCATTGCGGCGGCGTCCATCACCTGGAGCGCGGCGCCGGGCGCACTGGCCAAGGAGCCCGCGGCGGCCCTGGCGAAGGCCGCCAGCCCGGAGGCGCTCGGCTTCGACAGCGCTCGGCTGGCGCGGGTGGACCAGGCGATGGCGCAGGCCGTCGCCGATGGCCGGGTGGCGGGCGTCCAGACCCTGCTGGCGCGCCACGGAAAGGTCGTCTCGTTCAGCAGCCATGGCGCGGCGAACCTGGAGGCCGGGACGCCGCTCAAGGACGACGCGATCTTTCGCATCTACTCGATGTCCAAGCCGATCACTGGCGTGGCCATGATGATCCTCTTCGAGGAGGGGCGCTGGCGCCTGGACGATCCCGTCACCCAGTATCTGCCGGAACTGAAGGACCTGAAGGTCTGGAAGGGCGTGGACGCGAGCGGTCAGCCGATCCGCGAGGCGGCGAGGCGGCCGCCGACCATGCGCGAGCTGATGAGCCATACGGCCGGGTTCGGCTATGGCCTGAGCGACAAGCATCCCGTCGACGTCATTTTCCGGGAGCAGCGGGTGCTCGGCTCGCCGAACCTCAAGGAGATGACCCAGAAGGTCGCCGGCATCCCGCTGATGTATCAGCCGGGTGAGCAGTGGAACTATTCGGTGGCGGTGGACCTGCAGGGCGCGATCATCGAGCGCCTGTCAGGCCAGACCCTGGGCCAGTTCCTGGAAAGCCGGGTCTTCAAGCCGCTGAAGATGACCGACACCGCCTTCTACGTGCCGGCTGAGAAGGTGGGCCGTCTCGCCTCGGTCTATGTCGGCGATCCCAAGACCGGGAAGATCATCGAGGCCAAGCAGGCGTTCGGCATGCCGGCGCAGGATTTCACTCAGCAGGGCCGGATGGAGTCGGGCGGCGGCGGCCTCGTCTCGACCACCCGCGACTACGCCCGCTTCGCCCAGATGATCGCCAACGGCGGTGAGCTGGACGGGGTGCGGATCCTCTCGCCGGCCGCGGTCGAGCTGATGGGGACCAACGTCATCCCGGAGGCGGCGCTGGTGTCGTCCAACGGTTCGGTGGGCACGCGGTTCAACAAGGCGGTCGGCTTCGGCCTGGACTTCATGGTGGTCAATGATCCGCGCCAGGCGGGGTCTCTGGAAGGCAAGGGGACCATGAGCTGGGGCGGGGCGGCCGGCACCTGGTTTTGGGTCGACCCGACCAATGACATCGTCTTCGTGGGCATGATCCAGCGTTACGGCGGGACCGGCGGGCCGGACCTGGGCGGGCTGACGCGGACGCTGGTCTATCAGGCGCTGGTCAAGCCGGAGAAGTAGGCGCGAGCGCGTGACGACGCCTCTGTGGTGGCGAGCATCTGGGGCGGGCGACGGCCACCCGCCTTGACTTTCGGGCGCCTCCATGCGCCCTTCCGCCCTCGATTTTCAGAGCCTTAGTGACTCCCCAATGCACGCCTACCGCACCCACACCGCAGGCGCCCTGCGCACCGCCGACACGGGCAAGACCGTCCGTCTTTCCGGCTGGATCCACCGCAAGCGCGATCACGGCGGCCTCGTCTTCATCGACCTGCGCGACCATTACGGCCTGACCCAACTGGTCATCGACCCGGAAACGCCTGGCTTTGCGACCATCGAGCGCCTGCGCGCCGAGAGCGTCATCAAGGTCGACGGCGAGGTGGTGGCCCGCAGCGCCGAGACGATCAATCCGAACCTGCCCACCGGTGAGGTCGAGGTGCGCGTGCGCATCGTCGAGGTGCTGTCGGAAGCGGCCGAGCTGCCGCTGCCGGTCTTCGGCGAGCCGGAATATCCGGAAGAGATCCGCCTGAAGCACCGCTATCTCGACCTGCGCCGCGAGACCCTGCACCGGAACATCGTGCTGCGCTCGAAGGTCATCCACTCGATCCGCAACCGGATGATCGAGCAGGGCTTCCTGGAGTATCAGACGCCGATCCTGACGGCCTCGTCGCCGGAAGGCGCGCGTGACTTCCTGGTGCCCTCGCGCCTGCACCCGACCAAGTTCTACGCGCTGCCGCAGGCGCCCCAGCAGTTCAAGCAGTTGCTGATGGTGTCGGGCTTCGACCGCTACTTCCAGATCGCGCCCTGCTTCCGCGACGAGGACCTGCGGGCCGACCGTAGCCTGGAGTTCTACCAGCTCGACGTCGAGATGAGCTTCGTGACCCAGGATGACGTGTTCGCGGCCATCGAGCCGGTGATGCACGGCGTCTTCACCGAGTTCAGCGGCGGCAAGCGCGTCTCGCCGATCGACCAGCCGATGTCCTACGAGGACGACTTCGGCAAGACGATCGAGCACAAGGGCTTCGAACGCCTGACCTATGTGCAGTCGATGTCGCGCTATGGCACCGACAAGCCGGACCTGCGCAACCCGATCGTGATGCAGGACGTCTCCGAGCGCTTCCGCGGCGGCGGCTTCGGGCTGTTCGCGCGCATCCTCGAGGACTCCAAGAACGCCGTCTGGGCGGTTCCGGCGCCGAAGGGCGGCAGCCGCGCCTTCTGCGACCGCATGAACTCGTGGGCGCAGGGCGAGGGCCAGCCGGGCCTGGGCTACATCTTCTGGAGCGAGGACCAGGGCGGCTGGGGCGGCCCGATCGCCAAAAACCTCGGCGCCGAGGCGACCCAGGCGCTGATGGACCAGATCGGCATGGGCAAGGGCGACGCGGCCTTCTTCGTCGCCGGCGATCCCAAGGCGTTCGCGAAGTTCGCGGGCCTCGCGCGCACCAAGGTCGGTACGGACCTGGGCCTGATCGACGAGGACCAGTTCAAGTTCTGCTGGATCGTGGACTTCCCGATGTTCGAGTGGAGCGAGGAAGAGCAGAAGGTCGACTTCTCGCACAACCCGTTCTCCATGCCGCAAGGCGGCCTGGACGCGCTGCTGAACCAGGATCCGCTGACGATCCGGGCCTATCAGTACGACATCGTCTGCAACGGCTATGAGCTGTGCTCGGGTGCGATCCGGAACCACCTGCCGGAGCTGATGGTCAAGGCGTTCGAAATCGCCGGTTATGGCGCGAATGTGGTCGAGGAGCAGTTCGGCGGCATGCTGAACGCGTTCCGTCACGGCGCTCCGCCGCACGGCGGTTTGGCGCCTGGCATCGACCGCATCGTCATGCTGCTGGCCGGCGAGACGGCGATCCGCGAAGTCATCGCCTTCCCGCTGAACCAGCAGGGCCAGGACCTGCTGATGAATGCGCCGTCGGAGGTGACCGACAAGCAGCTCAAGGAACTGCACATCCGGACCGCTCCGCCGATCAAGGTCTAGGACCAGATAGGATCAAGGTCTAGGACCAGATAGCAAGAAGCCTCCCGATCGGGAGGCTTCTTCATTTTTGGGGCTCAGTCGACAGCAACGAGATAGCGCGGCCTTGCGGGCGGCGCTGGAGGGGCAGGCGGACGTGGCGGCGCGGGCGGCCTCACGCGGGCGCCGCGATGGCAGGCCTTGGCCACCAGGCCCGCGGGCACGCGGGTCGAACCATCGGCGCACGCGTCGTCAAGCTGATCCTGATCCAGTCCCTTCGAGCGCGAGAGATCGACCCCGGCGATATTGGCCGATTGCAGGTCGGCGCCCCGGAAATCGGCGTTGATGAAGGTCGCACCGCTGAGGTTGGCGGCCGTCAGATCCGCATCGCGGAACGAGGCGTGGTCGAAGATGCCGGCGACCAGATTGCTTCCGGTCAGGGCGGCGTCGCGGAAATTGGCGCTGCGGCCGTTGGTCCGGCTGAGGTTTGCGGCCGACAGCTCGGCGCCTTGCAGCACGGCGTTGGCGAGGTTGGCGCGGGCAAAATTGCCGCCGCTGGCCGAGGCGTCGCGCAGGTCCGCCCGGGAGAGGTCGGCGCCGCCGAAGTTGACGCCCGGGGCCTCCACGTCGCGCAGGCGCGCGTCGGTCAGCACGGCGGCCCCGAAATTGGCCCCGACCATCTGGGCGTCGGAGAGATCGGCCCGGGAGAGGTCGGCCCTCGAGAAGTTCGCGCCTACGAAACGTGCGTCGCGCAGGTCGGACCCGACGAGGGAAGCCTGGACGAAGTTCGCGCCCATGAACTGGGCCCCGGCCAGCTTGCGGCCGGAAAGCTCGCATTTGGCGCAGGCCCCGCCGAAGGAGACCATCCGCGCCACGTCCTTGTCGCCCATGGCGGCGGTGGCGAGACCGGGCGCCATCGTCAGGGAAAATACGGCGATGCCACCGAGAAGCGACGCGATGCGCGAAGGCGAGAACATCGATGCCCGGTTCTGTTGGTCCATAGCCTGAGCATGTGCGCCCGTGGCCCTGTGGATGCTACTTAATTCGCGGTAATTGTCAGAGGCTTACGCGGTAAAATACTGATTTGGGATGGGCTAGCCGGCCAGATCCTCGCCCTGCTGGGCGGCGCGCGTCCCGCAGGTCTCGCAAATCAGGCTGGCGCCTTTGCGGACCACGGCGATGTCGCCGCAGGCGGCGCAGACGTCGGCTTCGGCGGCCAGGCTGCGCTGGTTGGCGCTGGGCAGGAAGACGAGATTGTCGGGCGCCGCGCCGCGAGCAAAGCCTCGGGAGATGAAGTGGCTGGCGGGCTGGGGCTCGTCATCGTCCTTGCCGCGGCCGAGGCCATCGGCGTTAAGCTCGTCGGGGTCGACATTGGCGAGGTCGGAGCGGCCGAGATAGGAGACGCCGAGCTCGCGGAACAGATAGTCGAGGATCGAGGTGGCCGAGCGGACGGAGTCGTTGCCGGTCACCGGGCCCGCCGGCTCAAAGCGGGTGAAGACGAAGGCGTCCACGAACTCGTCGAGCGGCACGCCGTATTGCAGGCCGATCGAGATGGCGATGGCGAAATTGTTGATCAGCGACCGGAAGGCAGCGCCTTCCTTGTGCATGTCGATGAAGATCTCGCCGAGTTCGCCGTCCTCGTACTCGCCGGTGTGCAGGTAGACCTTGTGGCCGCCGACGCTGGCCTTCTGGATGTAACCTTTGCGGCGGTCCGGGAGCTTTCGGCGCGTGCGTTCGCGCTCGACGATCCGCTCGACGATACGTTCCTGGGGCGTCGCGGCGGCCTTGGGCTCGGCCGCTGGCTCCGGCGCGCGCGTGGGGCGGGCCTCGGTCTTTGGCAGGTCGAGGACGAGGCTGGCCGGGGGCGGGGCGCGGCGAACCCGGATGGCCGGGACGCTGAGCTGCGCGGCCAGGGCGATCAGATCCTCCGCATCGCCGGGCGCGGCGTCCCACTCAAGCTCGAGGTCGGCCATCGGCGGCACGGCCAGGGCGTGGGCGATGGTCGAGAGCAGGTTGAAATAGGGCTCGGGACCGAGGTCGTCGGCGGTGTGGAATACCGCCTGCTGGGCGGGCGTGAGGAACGGAGCCTCGCTGAGGGCGCCGGTGCCCAGGGCGAAGGCCTCGGCCTGGGCGACCTGGGCCGCCGTGAAACCGGCGTGCTGGAGCACGTCGAAGTCGGGGTTGGCGAGATCCGCGTCGGTCGCGCCCAGGACGTCGCAAAGGAAGCCGGGGTCGATGTCGGCGAAGGCCTGGGAGAGGCTCGAGGCGAAGGGCAGGGCGGCCTCGGCCTGGGCGATCTCATGTTCGGTGAAGCCGCGGGCGTTGAGCGCCGCATGGTCGATGCCCGGCGCTTCCGAGAGATCGCCGCCGCCAAGCAGCCAGGCGCGGGCCTTGGCGGGCTCGGCGCCCAGGGCGGCAAGGCCGAGCAGCGAGGCTTCAGACATGACCCGCGCCATGGCGCCGTCCTCGGTCTCGGCGACGGTCACTGGACCAAGCCAAGGGGCGGCGGAGGCGCCCAGGCCGCCGAGGCGGAGCGCCAGCTCTGGATCGTCGAACACCGCCAGGCCGCCATTGAGGCGTGCGCCGGAAGCGACGCAGGCCGAAGCCGCGTGCCGATAGACGTCACGGACGGCTGTGAGGCCTTCGGGGCTCTCGTAGGCAAGGCCCTGGGCCACCAGCCAGTCGGCCACGCCCGCCAGGCCGAGCTGAACCGGCTCCTCCCCGGCGAGGGCGGCGAGCGCCGTGGCCAGCAAGGCGACCGCGGCCGCGAAACCCTCGGAATCGAAGGCCTCGCCAGCGCCGAAGGCGAGCAGGTTGATGGCCCCCCGAGCGCCGGTCCAGGTACGGGCGACGCCGCGGGCCGCCTCCGGCGTGAAGGCGACGGCTACGGCGCTTGTCTCCCAGGACACCGAGGCCAGGCTCGGATCGGGCGCTCGATCGGAGAGGCACACCAGCGAAAGGGCTTCGGCGTCCGCGACATCCGGCCCTACGGCGCCCCACTCGGATTCACCGGCCTTCGCCAGGGCGATGGCGTCTAGGATCATGGCGTCGGAAGCGCCGGCCTGGCGGGCGGCTTCGGCGCTGCGGGCGAGGTTGGCGTTGGAGCGGATGTCGGCGCAGGCCGCGGGATCGCCCTCGCAGCGCAGGATGCTGTCCATCACCGCCTGCAGCCGGCCGCTGATCTCGCGTGCGGCCGCGCGCGCCATGGCGCGGCGGCGGTGGCGGGTGCGAAGGTTGGAGAGCGCGGCCGGAACGCTATCGGCTTCGACGACCGCAGGATCGGCCACAGGCCGCGGGCTGCTGAAGGCGATGCGCCCGCCGAGCATCGCAGTCGCCAGGTCGCGGCGAAAGGCCGCGCGGGCGCGGGCGGTCTCGAACAGATGGCGATTGTCGCCGTGCCGGACCAGGTCTTCGGCGAAACGTGCGATCGCCGCGGGAAGGTCGGAAACCTCCTCCAGCCAGTCCAGCCAGGCCTCGACACGGGCATCCGTCCAGGCCGCCGGCGCTAGCACTTCGGCCAGGGAAGCGGCCCGCTCAAGCGTCCGCTGTTCGATCCTCGCTGCTTCGATAGGCATGTCCGGTTCTCCCGAAGACCGAGTCTAGGGGGCGCTCAGGAGGCGGGCAATAGATGTTGGGGGTCGGCAGTCTTCTATCCCCAAGATATTGCGGCGCGTCGGCCGCTGGACGGTCGGGGTTCCGGCGCCTATAGTCCGGCCGCTTCCTGTCTGTCCGGAAACTCCGAAAAGTGCTCAAGAATCTCTTCACCTGGTGGAACGGCGCGACCATCGGCATCCGCAATACGATCCGCCAAGGCGTCTTTGTCGGTAAGGACGAACTGGGAAACAGCTATTACGAGGCCAAGACCGACCGCGACTCCTACGACAAGGGCCGCAAGCGTCGCTGGGTCGTCTACAATGGCTATGCCGAAGCCTCGAAGGTGCCCCCGGATTGGCACGGCTGGCTGCACTACACGTTCGACGAGCCGCCGACCGTCGCGCCGCTGAAGCGCCAGGTCTGGGAACGCGATCACATTCCGAACCTGACCGGCACCGTGCACGCCTGGCGGCCGAAGGGCGCGATCGCCCGCGGCGGCGAGCGCCAGAAGGCGGCTGGCGACTACGAGGCTTGGCGGCCCGAATAGGCATGGCGCGGACCCCTGACATGCGCATGCGCGGTCGGGTCATCGCCGCAATGGCCGCGGCCGCCGCCAGCCTGGGCGCGGGCGCCGTGCTTGCGCAACCGGCTCAGGCACCCGCGCCGCCGGCTAATGGCGGCCAGCAATCGCCTGCGCAGAGCGGGACGCCGGCGCAACCGCCCTTGATTTCGCCACCGCCCCCGGCTCCGCCCGCCAAGGAAGAAGCGCCGCCAGCCGAGGTCACTGCGCCGGCGCCGGTGGCCGCCCCGCCCATCGAGGCCGAAGAAGTCGCGCCGGCTCCGCCCCCCAAGGCGCAGGTGGCCGCCAAGCCGACCGAAGCGGCCATCAAGCGGGCGCGTTACGATGTCGCGGTGATCCAGGCGCTGGACAAGATCTCAGCGGAATCCATGCGCTTCGAGGCCGCTGTCGGTCGGCCAGTCCGCTACAAGAACCTGGTCTTCACGGTTCGCGCCTGCGAGCGCTCCGCCGGGGACGAGGCGGTCGAGGACTCGATCGCCCACGTGACGGTGGAATCGCAGCCGCGCGCCGCGCCGGGCAAGCCGACCCCGCCGCCGCGCCAGGCGTTCCGCGGCTGGATGTACGCCTCGTCACCGGGCCTGAACCCCCTGCAGCACCCGATCTACGACGCCTGGCTGATCACCTGCAGGGCCGCGGCGCCGGGACCGACCGCCGCTCGCTGAAACTCGGCCTGGCCCTCCAAGGCTCGGGCGAGACGGCGGTGATACTCGGCGCGCGGGATTTCCAGCGCGCCGAAGGTGCTGAGGTGCTCGGTCATGAACTGGGCGTCGAGCAGTTGGAAGCCGTCCGCCAGCAGTCGTGCCACCAGATGGACCAGCGCGACCTTCGAGGCGTTGGTGCGCCGGCTGAACATGCTCTCGCCGAAGAAGGCGCCGCCCAGCGAGACGCCGTAGAGCCCGCCGACCAACTCGCCGTCCTTCCAGCATTCGACGCTGTGGGCGTGGCCCATGTCGAAGAGCTGGCCGTAGAGGTCTTCGATGACGCCGTTGATCCAAGTGTCGGTGCGGCCGGGCTTGGGCGCCGCGCATTCGAGGACGACCTGCCGGAAGGCGGTGTCCATGCGGATATCGAAGGGATCGCCCCGGACGGTGCGGGCCAGGCGGCGCGGAATGTGGAACGCATCTAGCGGCACGACGCCGCGTTTCTCCGGATCGATGAGGAATATCCGGTCATCGTCGCGGGCGTCCGCCATGGGGAAGACGCCGCGCGCATAGCACTCCAGGAGCTCGCTGGGGCCGAAGCGTTTCATGGGCGCAGCTTAGCGGGTTTGGGGCGGATTTTCGCGCCCGAGAAGGCCGACGGAGAGGCGTCCCTCCGTCGGATTTGGCTCAGGCCTCGTCCTGCTGGCTCTTCATCCAGCGTTCGAGCCAGTGGATGTTGTAGTCGCCAGCGATGATGTCCGGCTGCTGCAGCAGCTCCTGGAAGAGCGGGATCGAGGTCTCGATGCCGCCGACCACCATCTCGGCCAGGCAGCGGTTCAGCCGGGCGATGCATTCGGCGCGGTCGCGGCCGTGCACGATCAGCTTGCCCACCAGGCTGTCGTAGTAGGGTGGGATCGAGTAGCCGGCGTAGAGCGCCGAATCCAGGCGCACGCCCAGGCCGCCCGGCGCGTGAAAATCGGTGACCAGGCCCGGCGACGGCGCGAAGGTCTTCGGGTTCTCGGCGTTGATCCGGCATTCGATGGCGTGGCCCTCGAACACCACCTCTTCCTGCGTGAAGGAGAGCGGCAGGCCGGCAGCGATGCGGATCTGCTCGCGGACCAGGTCAATACCGGTGATCGCCTCGGTGACCGGATGCTCCACCTGAAGGCGGGTGTTCATCTCGATGAAGAAGAACTCACCGTTCTCGTAAAGGAACTCGATGGTCCCGACGCCGAGGTAGCCGATGGCCTTGATCGCATCGACGACGATCTTGCCGATCTTGGCGCGCGCCGCAGCGTCGATGACGGGCGAGGGGGCTTCTTCCAGCACCTTCTGGTGACGGCGCTGCAGCGAACAGTCGCGCTCCCCGAGATGACAGACGTTGCCGAACTTGTCGGCGATGACCTGAATCTCGATGTGCCGAGGGGTCTGGAGGTAGCGCTCCATATAGACCGCGTCGTCGCCGAAGGCGGCGCGGGCCTCGGAGCGGGCGGTGGAGACGGCCTCGGCGAGGTCATCCTCGGTCTGGGCGACCTTCATGCCGCGTCCGCCGCCGCCGGCGGCGGCCTTGATGAGCACGGGGAAGCCGATCTGGCGGGCGGCCGCGAAGGCCTCTTCCTCGGTCGTCACCGCGCCGTCCGAGCCGGGCACCACCGGGATGCCGGCGTCCTTCACCGCCTGCTTGGCGGTGATCTTGTCGCCCATCATCTTGATGTGCTCGGCGGTCGGACCGATGAAGGTGAAGCCGTGGGCCGTCACGATCTCGGCGAACCGGGCGTTCTCGGAGAGGAAGCCGTAGCCCGGATGGATCGCCTGGGCGCCGGTGATCTCGGCGGCGGCGATGATCGAGGGGATGTTCAGGTAGCTCTTGCCGACTGGAGCGGGGCCGATGCACACGCTCTCATCGGCCAGCCGCACCCACATGGCGCCGGCGTCGGCCTCGGAGTGGACCGCGACGGTGGAGATGCCCATCTCCTTGCAAGCCCGGTGGACCCGCAGGGCGATTTCGCCTCGGTTGGCGATAAGGATCTTGTCGAACATCGACCGGTTACTCGATGACGATCAGCGGCTCGCCGAATTCGACCGGCTGAGCGTCCTGGACGATGACCTCGGTGATCTTGCCGCCGCGGGGGGCGGGGATCGGGTTCATGGTCTTCATGGCCTCGACGATCATCAGCGTCTGGCCGGCGGTGACGGTATCGCCCACCTTGACGAAGGGCAGCGCGCCAGGCTCCGGCTGCAGATAGACGGTGCCGACCATGGGCGAGTTCACCACATCGCCCCGACGCTGCGGCTCAGCGGCCGCAACTTCGCCGGCCGGAGCGGCATGGGCCGCGACGGGCGCCGCCACAGGGGCCGGCGCATGGGCGTACTGCACCGCGGCGGGAGCGGCGGTCACGGTCTTGGCGACACGAATCTTCAGGTCGTCGCGTTCGACTTCGATCTCGGTCAGGCCGGTTTCGGTGAGAATGTCGGCCAGTTTGCGCACCAGACGCGCGTCGATCGGGTCGGCGGGGGCCTTCGGACTGCTAGCCATGAAATAATCCTTGAATTGGCTTCAGCGGGCCAGGCCCGCGGCGGCCTCGACGGCCAGTTCGTAGCTCGCCCCGCCGAAACCGGAAACCAGGCCGGTCGCCGCGAGGGAGACGTAGGTTTCCCGGCGGAACGCTTCGCGCGCCGCCGGGTTGGAGAGGTGACACTCGACGATAGGAATATCGAGCGTCTTGAGGGCGTCCAGCAGGGCCACGGAAGTGTGACCGTAACCGGCGGGATTGATCACCAGGGCGCAAGCCTCCGTCCGGGCTTCCTGAACCCAGTCGATGAGTTGGCCCTCATGGTTGGTCTGGCGGAACACGATGGCGCGGCCAAGGCCGCCGGCCCGACGTTCGCAGCGCATGCGCACGTCCTCCAGCGTTTCCCTTCCGTAAATCTCCGGCTCCCGGACCCCCAAGAGGTTGAGATTGGGCCCGCTGAGCACATAGATCGGTTGCGACATTCGGCTCCGCCGTCGATTCCGCCGTCTTGTACCGGGCTGCGGCGGGGGTCACAAGCATCCGCAACCCTGAAGCTTCACGAGGTCGTCATGACCCTGACCATTAACGGCGAACCGCGCACCCTGGGAACGGCCTCGACGGTGGCCGCCCTGGTGGCCGAGCTGGGCCTGGACGCCCGGAAGGTGGCGGTGGAACGCAATCTGGAGATCGTGCCCCGATCGGCCTATGGACAGACCGCGCTCGCTGACGGCGACCGCATCGAGATCGTGCATTTTATCGGAGGCGGCTGACATGGACGGATCGGTCCACGCGGAAGACACCTGGACGGTGGCGGGGCGCACTTTCACCTCGCGCCTGATCGTTGGGACCGGGAAGTACAAGGACTACGCCGAGAACGCCGCCGCAGCCGAGGCGGCCGGCGCCGAGATCGTCACCGTGGCGGTGCGCCGGGTGAACCTGTCCGACCCGAACCAGCCGATGCTGGTGGACTATGTGAAGCCCGACCGGTTCACCTTCCTGCCCAACACCGCCGGCTGCTTCACCGGCGAGGACGCGATCCGAACGCTGCGCCTGGCGCGTGAGGCCGGCGGCTGGGACTTGGTGAAGCTAGAGGTGCTCTCGAACACCAAGCACCTACTTCCGGATATGGAAGAGACCCTGCGGGCGCTGAAGCTGCTGGTGGCCGACGGCTTCCAGGTGATGGTCTACTGCTCGGACGACCCGGTCTACGCCAAGAAACTCGAGGACGCGGGCGCGGCGGCGATCATGCCGGCGGCGGCGCCGATCGGCTCGGGACGCGGCATCCAGAACTTTCTGAACCTCGGGCTGATCATCGAGCAGGCCTCCGTGCCGGTGCTGGTCGACGCCGGCGTCGGCACCGCGTCGGACGCGGTGCTGGCCATGGAGACGGGCTGCGACGCCGTGCTGATGAACACCGCCATCGCCGGCGCCAAGGATCCGATCGGCATGGCCACGGCCATGAAGCACGCGGTGCTGGCGGGCCGGGGCGCATTTTTGGCAGGACGCATGCCAAAACGTATGTATGCTGAGCCGTCGTCTCCACTTTCCGGCTTGATTTGATGGCGCTGACCCTCGACGTCTTCTGGTCCTTCCGCAGTCCCTATTCCTACCTGGTGACCCCGAGGCTGCGGGAATTGGCGGAGACCTACGACGTCGAGGTCAGGATGCGGCCGGTCTATCCGCTGGCCGTGCGCTCGGAAGGGTTCTTCACCAAGCAGGACCCGCTCTTCATCCCCTATCTGATGCGCGATATCCGTCGGCTGGCGGATTATCTCGGTCTGCCGCTGGCCTGGCCGAACCCCGACCCCGTGGTGATCGACCGCGCGACCCTGAACGGCGCTCCGGACCAGCCGCATCTGGACCTGCTGATGCCGCTCGGCGTCACGGCGGCTCACAAGCCGCAGTCGCTCGCCTTCTATGACGAGGTCTCGCGGCTGATCTGGAGCGGCCAGGACATGCCCTGGAACGAAGGCGACAAGCTGGAACGAGCCATCGCCCGCGCCGGCCTCGACCTGGCCGAACTGGCGACGGAGGCTGAAAAGCGGCCGACCGCCATCGCCGCCGAGATCGAAGCCAGCCAGGAAGCCCATCGCGCCGCGGGCCACTGGGGCGTCCCCACCATGGTCTTTGAAGATGAACCGTTCTTCGGTCAGGATCGCTTCGATGTGCTGGTTTGGCGCATGAAACAGCGGGGCCTTGCTCCCCGCACGTAGGCGATGGGGAGGACGGCATGGGCGCAGCCAACGGGCGGCAGGCCATTTTCATCACCGGGGCGGCGTCCGGCATGGGGCGCGAAACCGCCAGGTTGTTCGCCAGACACGGCTGGTTCGTCGGCGGCTATGACGTGAACGAGGCGGGGCTTGCGGCCCTGGCCGACGAGCTCGGCGGGGAGAACTGCGTCGTCCGGCGGCTCGACGTCACCAACCGCGACGATTATCGGGGGGCGCTGGCGCAGTTCGCGGTCGCCTCGGGGGGGCGGCTGGACGTGCTCTACAACAACGCCGGAATCGGCCGGGGCGGGCCGTTCGCAGATCAGCCCTTCGAGGACGTGATCGCAGTCGTGCAGGTGAACCTGATGGGTGTGCTGATCGGCATTCATGAGGGGATCGCACTGCTCAAGGCGACGCCGAACTCGCTGTGCTTCACCACCTCCTCGTCCTCGGCGACCTTCGGCATGGCCAATATCGCGGTCTATTCGGCGACCAAGCACGCGGTGAAGGGGCTGACCGAGGCGCTCTCCGTCGAGTTCAAGGCCTACGGCGTGCGCGTGGCGGATGTCCTGCCGGGGCTGATCGATACGCCGATCCTGCCACCCGGCGCGGCCGATGCCGCGCCCAAGGAAGGCATGTTCCGGGCGATCCCGCCCATCGAGGTCGCCAAGGTGGTCTGGGAGGCCTACCACTCCGACAAGCTCCACTGGTACGTGCCGCCGGAGATTGTCGAACTGGACAAGGCCGCGACCCTGACCCCGGAGGCCGTGCGCGACCAGATGGCCCAAGGCGGGCTGTTCAACGCCGCGGTCGAGTAGGGACGCCTTTATCGCGCCCGGATCATGTCGGCCTCCGCAGAGAGCCCCAAGGCTGCGAACATTTCCGAGCGTGTCGGTCCAGGCTTGGGTGGATAGGCGTCCGCCTTTAACTCCCGGCGCGTCGCCCAATAGCGCAGGACCTTGCCGAGATTGTCGGGCCGTTTCAGCCACGCCGAGGGGTGTTCCAGCATGTGGAAGCCGCGAAGCGCCTCGCGCAGCAGGTCGGGATCGGAGCGGACGGCGATGTTCACGCCGTCCTCCAGGAAGCTTTTGACGATGCGGCTCTTGATGCTCGGCCGGAAGCCGGGCGTGAGCTGATGGCGTGCGCGTCGCACGGCCGAGCGATCCTGGTCGCGCATGTTCACGTAATAGGGCCTCAGTTCGTCGGTGACCTTGGCCTGGAAGGCCGCGATGCGCTCGGCCGGGTCGGTCGTCGAGACGAGGACATCGCGCAGGATGTAGGCGGTGATTGCGGCGAACGAGCATCCGCGGCCATAGAGCGGGTTGGTTCGGACCAGGCAGTCGCCGACCGGGAAATAGCCGAGGACGGCCATGGCCTCCTCCCCTCCGATCTCGCGCCAGCGGCTGTGGAGCTCGCCCATCCCGAAGACCCGACTGGCGCCCTCGGAGATCTCGGGATCGACCCACGGGGCGAGGCCCGGAAGCCGGGCGCAGATGGCGTCGAAGACCTCTGGCTGGACGATCGCCTTGCGCAGCTCGATCTCCGGCTCGGGGACGCAGAGGGTGATGGAGAACCGGCCATTGTCGGCGGGAAAGACGCCGAACTTCAGGAAGCCAAGGTCGCCGGTGCCGCCGGCCCTGGTGCGCGGCGGCTCGCCGACACCGGGCCGCAGCCGGAAGTGACGCGTGAAGTAGAGGATGCCGGCGCTCTCGCTCTCCTCGCTTATGGGAGCGCCTTCCTCGATGAGCTGTTCAATGCCGGAGGAAGTGCGGCCGCCCGCGTCGATCACCACGTCGCCGATGATGTCCCGCGCTCCGTACGCGTCGGCCACCGAGACGCCGACCACCCGCAAGCCCTGAGGATCGCGCTGGGTCAGCAGTTTGCGGACGAAGGTCTCGGAATCGATCCGGACATTGGCATACCGTTCCACATAGCGCCGGATCACCAGCTCGAGGGTGGTGCGGCGGCTGGTGAGGACCACGAACTCCCTGTCCGCTGCCTGCGGCCGGTAGACCTTGCGATGGAGGTCCGTGAGCATCCGGTCGAAGCCGAGTTCCCGGCAGCCGGCGTTCAACAGCGCGAGATGGAGGTCTGGGTGCTCGGACCTGATGATCGTCCGAAGCCTCGCCAGGAAGGCGTGGCTGTGGCGTAGATGTCCGACGCCGCGGCGCGCCCAATCGTCGAAGGCCTGGTCGGCGCCGCCGGCCGGCGGCGGCGGGTCGCGCTCAAGTATGACGATGTCCCGCCCGGTTGGGGCGAGGGCCAAGGCCGTACAAAGGCCGGCGATCCCGGCCCCGATGATCAGCACAGTCTCGTGCATGCCCTTCGCCGTGGGTGGACAGGCAGACTCTCAAAGCACTCGCTTGGAAGCCTAGCTGCGTCGTTCCACGGCGAAAAGCGTGACTTGGGGGCAGGCCGAGTGGCCCTCGATCAACCTTTGTCTAGTTCGGGCGATCCCGGCGTCTTCAACTTGCCGGTCTTCACCTCGGCGATCGCCGCGCGCAGGGCGGCCATGTCGGCGCCGGGGATCATGCGGTCGCCGACGATGAAGGCCGGAGTTCCCTCAATGCCCAGCGCCATGGCGAGGGTCCGGGTGTCGGCGATGTGCTGCTTCACCTCGGCCGTCGAGCCGCCGGAGCGGGCGGCGGCGGGATCGACTCCGACGGCGCGCAGGTGGCGGTCGATGGCGGCCTCATCCAGCGCCTTCTCGCCCATGAACCGTTCGAAGAGCTCCAGGTTCTTCGGCTTGCCGGCAGGCGACAGCGCAACTTCGGCGGCCAGGTTGCTTTCGGCGCCGAAGATCGGGAATTCCTTGAACACGAAGCGGACGTCCGGATTCTCGCGGATCAGCTTCACCACTTCGGGGGCGCTCACCTTGCAGTAGCCGCAGCGGTAGTCGAAGAACTCCACCACGGTGTGCTTGCCGCCCGGATTGGCGACGAAGTCACGTGGGTCATGCTCAAGTTGCTGGCGGTGCTTGGCCAGCATCGTCTTGGCGCCTTCGGCGGCGGCCGCCTGCTTGTTCTGCTGCAGCTTGACGACAGCCTCCTCGATCACTTCGGGATGCTCGAGGAGATAGGCGCGGACCTTCTGGCCGAAGTCTTCCTCCTGCTTCTTTCCGCAGGCGGCCAGGGGGAGGGTGAGCGCGGCGCTGAGTAGCAGGGCGCGGGAAATCTTCATCATAGGTGGCAAATAGGTCAGAAGCTGTGCTTTGCGAAGGGGATTAGCGCGAGGTCCGGCTGACCACCGCGCCTTCGGCGGCCAGTTCTTTCAGATCTTCACGGCTGGGATTCGAAGTCAGGACGATATCGGTGGCGCGCCGCCATTCGGGAGTGTCTTTCTCCAGCTTCTCTCTCGCCCGCATGGCGAAAATGCGGGCTTGGGTCGGATCGCCCACAGCAAAGAAATATTCGCCAGTCGCCAGGCGGGCGAGCCCGTCCTTGCCTTGCTTGTCATAGGCCTGGGCCAGAATGCGCCACGCGGTGGCGTTGTCGTGCTCCTGACTCAGGGCGCGCTTCAGCTCTCCGATACCTTCCTCGACCTTCTTGTCGTCACTGAGGGCGATCAGGGTCTGGCCAAGGTTGATCCGCAGAAGCGGGGCTTCGGGCTTCAGTTCGACCGACTTGCGTTGCGGGGCTTCGGCCTCTTCCGCGCGGCCGAACTCGAAGAGCACCTGACCCTTCAATTCCCAGAGATAGGGGTTGTTCGGTTGTTCGGCGAGCAGGGCGTCGATCAGCTTCAGCGCCCGGTCGGGCTCCTTCATCTGATAGTAGGCGATCGCGCGCGCGTAGCGCGCCGGATAGGAGGTGTCCTTCTCGGTGTACTTCGTGATCGCGATGGTCGGGTTGATGAAGCCGTCGAGCTTGGCCTTCATGATCTCGTGCTCGGCGATCGCCTCGGGCGAGTCCGGCGTCTTGAAGTGCGCATTCTGCTCGACCCGATGCCGCAGGGCGTCGATCCGGGAGGACGAGAGCGGGTGGGACCGGAAATAGGCGTACTGTCGAGCCTGGGAGAAGACCTCCTGGAAGCGGAAATTGTCGAAGAAATCGACGAGGCCCTCGCCGGAAAGCCCGGCTCGTTCGAGCAGCATGGCGCCGGCCTGGTCGGCTCGGCTTTCCTGCTCGCGGCTGTAGCCCATGGCGCCGATGGCGCCGAAATAGCTGGCGCTGCCGATGAGGCCGGCGGCGCCTTCGCCGGAGCCGGCAAGGGCCGCGAGGACGCCAAGCCCCATGGTCAGCAGGAAGGGCTTCATCCCGGCCGCCTGCATGTCGCCGGACCGGGCGGAGTGGCCGGCTGCCAGGTGGCCGACTTCGTGGGCGATGACGCCCTGGAGCTGGTTGGGATTCTTCGATTCCAGGATCAGGCCGGTGAACACCGCCATGGTCCCGGGCGCGGCGAAGGCGTTGAGGTCCTTCGAGCCGATCAACAGGATGTTGATGGACGTCGAATCGACGCCGGCCGCCTTGAAGATCGGTTCGGAATCCTTGCGCAGGATTTCCTCGATCTCGGTGTCGCGGATGAGACTCATGCTCTCTTCCGCGCGGGCGGGAGCGGCCTGCAGCGTAAGGCTCAGGGCTGTCAGCGCCACGAGGGCGGCCTTTGACAGCGAACGGGCAGGGGCGACCATGCCGAACAACTCCAAGCGCCCCCCTCAAAGCCTCAGGATGTGAAGCCTAGCGCGCTTCAGCTCGGCTGGAAACCGGCCCGCAGGCCGGTTTCCATGCCTTGCGTCGGTTAGCCCCGACGCCACCAGCCGCGCTTGGGCGCGGGCGGGGGACCGGCGATCTCGTTCGGATCGGACCGGACCGGGGCTGGCGTCTCGGCGACGGCCTGAACCGGTTCCGGAGCCGGCTCGGGGGCTGGCTCAGGTTCGGCGACCGGTTCGGGCGCCGCCTCGACCACCGGTTCGGCCGCGGTCACTGCGTCGGCCTTCTTGGTGCGACGGGCGCGCGGCTTCTTGGCCGGGGGCGCTTCAACCACAGGTTCCGGCGTAGCGGCCTCGACCACCGGCTCGGCGGGCGCTTCGACCGCCGGAGCGGCTTCGGCCTCGTCGACCGCCTCGACCGGCGCGGCCTCGGCCTCGGCGGCCTTGCCGCGGGCGCGGCTGCGGCGCGCACGGGTCTTTTTCGGCTTTTCCTCGACCGCCGGCAGCTCGACCCAGACGTCGAGTTCGACGTCCGGCTGCTCGTCGCTCACCTTGGGCGCGGGCGCGGCGGCGATTTCGGCGACCGCCGGAGCGGCGGCGGCTTCAGGCTGGCTGGCCTGGCCCGGCGCGGGGCTGCGGGCGGCCGGGAAATCCTCGGCAGGGTCATGCCAGACGAAGGGATCCTCGCCATAGGGCACCCACGGACGGGTCCAGGCGAACATGTCGGCCGGACGACCATCATCGCGCATCCGGCGGCCGCCGCGGCGGCCACGACGACGGCGGCGACCGCCTTCGTCTCCATCGCGATCTTCGCTGCGCGCGGCGGGGCGCTCGCCGCCTTCACGGGCCTCGGCGCCTTCGCGACGTCCGCGGCGGCGGCGGCGGCGGCCACGGCGACCGCCGCGTTCGTCGCCGTCTTCCTCATGGTCCTGGAACCGATGCTCGGCCTCGTCGTCGTCGGTGGCTTCGCGCTCGAGATCCAGTTCGTCCTCTTCTTCCTCCTCCTCTTCGTCGAAGACCTCATCGAAGTCTTCGTCGACCGGCTGGTAGGGCTGGACGGGGGTGTGGTGGATGAGGGCGGCGTGCTCGGGCCGGGTTTCGCTGGCGGTGCGCTCGATCTCGTGATCGGCGTGGGCCAGACCGTCGTCGATGACGATGGTGACGAACAGGCCGAGGCTCTCGTGGATGCGCGCCAGATGGTTGCGCTTTTCGTTGAGAATATAGAGGCCAACGGCGCGCGGAACTTTCAGGGTGGCTTCGCCGCCGCCTTTCAGCGCCTCGATCTCCACGGCGCGCAAGGCCGAGAGGGCGCTGGATTCCACCGAGCGCACGCGGCCGGTGCCGGCGCAGTGCTCGCAGACGTGGGTCGTACCTTCCAGGACGCCGGAACGGCGGCGCTGGCGGCTGATCTCCATCAGGCCGAAGGTCGAGATCTTGCCCATCTGCACGCGGGCGCGGTCGTCCTTGAGAGCATCCTTCAGCTTCTTCTCGACGGCCCGGTTGTTCTTCGCCTCATCCATGTCGATGAAGTCGATGACGATCAGGCCGGCCAGGTCGCGCAGGCGGAGCTGGCGCGCGGCTTCCTCGGCGGCCTCGAGGTTGGTCTTGAGGGCGGTGGCCTCGATGTTCCGCTCACGCGTGGCGCGGCCGGAGTTCACGTCGATGGCGACCAGGGCCTCGGTCTGATTGATCACCAGGTAGCCGCCCGAGCGCAGGGGCACGACCGGTGAGTAGATCTGCGAGAGGTGGTCCTCGACCTTGTGCTTGACGAAGAGCGGCGCAGCCTCCCGATAGGGCTGCACCTTCTTGGCCTGGGACGGCATCAGCATGCGCATGAACTCGCGCGCTTCCTTGAAGCCGGCCTCGCCCTCGACCCAGACCTCGTCGATGTCCTTGTCGTAGAGGTCGCGGATGGTCCGCTTCACCAGGTCCTCTTCCTCATAGATGAGGGCGGGAGCGACCGAGTGGAGGGTGGTGTCGCGGATGTTCTCCCAGAGGCGCAGGAGATATTCGTAGTCGCGCTTGATCTCGGCCTTGGTGCGCTTGGCGCCCGCGGTGCGGACGATCAGACCCATGCCTTCCGGCACTTCCAGGCTCTGCACCACGCCCTTCAGGCGCTTGCGGTCGGTGGCCGCGGTGATCTTGCGGCTGATGCCGCCGCCGCGCGCGGTGTTGGGCATCAGCACGCCGTAGCGGCCGGCCAGGGACAGGTAGGTGGTGAGCGCCGCGCCCTTGTTGCCGCGCTCTTCCTTGACGACCTGGACCAGCATGATCTGCCGGCGGCGGATCACTTCTTGGATCTTGTAGCGACGCATCAGCCGCCGACGACGCCGGGCGACCTCTTCTTCCATGACGTCGTCTTCGTCGCCTTCGAGTTCCTCGTCCTCGTCGTCGGATCCGCGCACGCGGCTTTCGGCGATGTCGTCTTCCTCGTCAGCCTCTTCGCGCAGCAGGGCTTCGCGGTCGGCGACGGGGATCTGGTAATAGTCGGGGTGGATTTCGTTGAAGGCGAGGAAGCCGTGGCGGTTGCCGCCGTACTCGATGAAGGCCGCCTGCAGCGACGGCTCAACGCGCGTCACCTTGGCGAGATAGATATTCCCTCTGAGTTGTTTGCGGTTCTGGCTCTCGAAATCGAACTCTTCAACACGGGGCCCATCGACCACCACGACACGCGTCTCTTCGGCGTGTGCGGCGTCGATCAACATCTTCTTGGACATAAAAAGCGTCTCCGAGGCGCGCCGCGAACTCTCGGTTCGGGCGCCGCCGGTCTGTCAGGAGGGCGCGCACGCCACCGCCCGTCGCAGAGTCGGAACCGACAATGCGGGCGGTAGGCCGAAATAGGGCTCGAGCTGCGCTGCCCATTGGTGTGTTCCCAGGCGCGCCCTCTACGAAGGGCGCGGATCGGATGGCGCGTCGTCGCCTTAGGGCGGAGCCGACGCAAAGCTTGTCGCGCGGGCGGCGGCCTTGCGACGCAAGGCGCGCGGGTCCAGCGCGGGCGGACATTGCAACACTGGCGACAAAAAGGAAAGCGCCGCGCCGCAAAGGTGAAGCGTAAGGACTGGGTTAACCCTTTGTCCACGCGCTCACCGTCTATATGGGGTAACGGTGTATGATTACTAAGCGGGGCTGCGCGTATGGGCGGCGTGTTCAGGAAGGGTAGGAACCGTGTGCTGGCGGTGGCTGGCGCCGTGGTCTGCTGCCTGGCGGCTGTGGCCGGAGCTCAGGCTGCGGGAACCAAGGCTGACGTCCTGAAGGTCCGCTTGGGCGGCGACCGCGCCGAGACCCGCATCGTCATCGATCTCGACCGTTCGGCCACCGGCAAGGTGGCCTCCGACGGCGCCAGCGACCGCCGCGTGGTGGTGAACATGCCCGGCGTCTCCATCGACAGCGCGCTGCAGGGCGGGGGGCTGGGCCTCGTGAAGGCCTGGATGGTCGATGAAGGTCCGGGCGGCGCGCGCCTGCGCGTGGACCTGGCGGATGACGCGGTGATCAAGCGCCGCTTCCTGCTGCCGCCGGCGGACGGCGCGTCGAACTATCGCTATGTGATCGACTTGGCGGCCAAGAATACTTCCGGGGGCGTGCGCACCGCCGCGGCCGGGACCGCGCGCTTCATTTCCGCGCCGGTGAAGCCAAGCAAGGCTGCTCTGCCCCTGAAGAAGGTTGTGGTGATCGACGCCGGCCACGGAGGCAAGGATCCCGGCGCGCGCGGCGCCCAGGGCGCCGAGAAGGACGTCACCCTGGCGGCGGCCCGCGCCCTGAAGAGCCAGCTTGAGCGGACCGGACGCTACAAGGTCGTGATGACCCGCGACAAGGACGTCTATGTCGACCACGCCGTGCGGGTGCAGATCGCCCGGCGCGCGGACGCTGACCTGTTCATCTCGCTTCATGCCGATTCTTCGGGCAGCGACCCGACCTTGCGGGGCGCCAGCGTCTACACCCTGGCCGACCGGGCGACCGGACGTTCGGCCAAGTTCGTCAGCAAGGACGACTGGTTCATGCGGGCCGGCGCCGGCGGAGATCGTGGCGTTTCCACCATCCTGCTGGACCTGACCCAGCGCATGACCCGCAACCGCTCGGCCACCTTCGCCGAGGTGCTTCTGGAGCGGGTGAGCGACCATCAGCCGCTGCTGCGCCGTAGCCATCGCGAAGCCGGCCTGGCCGTTCTGCTGGCTCCGGACGTGCCGGCGGTGCTGCTGGAAATGGGCTTCATCACCAACCGCGACGACGAGAAGACCCTGCGCGATCCGGGCCGTCGCGAGCAGCTGATGGGCAGCGTCGCCGTGGCCATCGACGACTATTTCGGCGCAGGCACCAAGCTGGCCGCCTTCTAGGCAGACACGCGCCAAGCTGACGCATGGGCGTTGGCGCCCGGGCCGATGCACGTTAGATCAACCTAGCGGGCGGGGTTCGCCCCGCGGAGGTCGGTCAGTTTTGAATCCCCCAGGAAGATGGATCGCGATCGCCGGCGTGACCGTGCTCAGCGCCATTGCGCTGGCCGGATTCGCCATCGCCATCTATGCCGCCTGGCTGTTCCACGACATGCCCGATGCAGGCGACCTGGCCGACTATCGGCCACCGACGGCGACCCGCGCCTACGCATGGGATGGCGTTCTTATCGGCGAGTTTTCTCGCGAACGGCGCATATACGTGCCGTACGACAACATGCCGCCGCACCTGGTGCAGGCTTTCCTGGCGGCCGAGGATCGTAACTTCTTCTCGCACGGCGGCGTGGACGCCATGGGCCTGACACGGGCCATGGCCAAGAATGTCCTGAACGCGGCGAACGGTCGGCGCCTCGAGGGCGGCTCGACCATCACCCAGCAGGTCGCCAAGAACGTGCTGCTGACCAGCGAGGCGACGGTCGGGCGCAAGCTCAAGGAAGCGATCCTGGCCGGGCGCCTGGAACAGACGCTCAACAAGGAACAGATCCTCGAGCTCTATCTGAACGAGATCTGGCTGGGCTATCGGTCCTATGGGGTCGGGGCCGCCGCCTACAACTATTTCGGCAAGTCGATCACCGACCTCAGCCTGGCAGAGGCGGCCTATCTGGCCTCGCTGCCCAAGGGGCCGGACAACTATCACCCGATCCGCCGCAAGGCGCAGGCCGTCGTCCGCCGCAACTGGGTGCTGGACCAGATGGCCGACCTGGGCTGGGTGAGCCGTGAGGACGCAGAAGCGGCCAAGCGCGAGGACCTGAAGGTCCAGAAGGCCCCGACGCGCGCCAAGTACCGCGACGCCGACTTCTTCGTCGAGGAAGTCCGCAGGCGCGGCCTGGCGACCATGGGCCAGCGCCTGAACGAAGGCGGCTATTACATGCGCACCACGCTGGACCCGAAGCTGCAGACCGCAGCTCGTGTGGCGCTGATGAACGGCCTGGAGCAATACGACCGCCGCCACGGTTGGCGCGGCGCCTGGGGCCATGTGGACACGGCCGACGGCTGGGAAGCCGTGGCCAAGCAGAAGAGCCCGCCTTCGGAGCGCCGCGGCTGGCGCGCCGCCCTGATCACCGACGTCTCCGGCGGCAATGTCCGGGTTCGCGTGGCGGGCGAGGGGACCACCGGCTCGATTGTCGGCCAGGACGTCGCCTGGGCGCGGGCGGGCAAGGGACTGCGGTCCGGCGACCTGATCTTCGTCGAGCCGGCGGAGAGCGGCGGCGGCTTCCGCCTGCGCCAGGTGCCGGCGGTGAACGGCGCGCTGGTGGCGATGGAGCCCTATTCCGGCCGGGTGCTGGCGATGGTCGGGGGCTATTCGTTCTCGCTGTCGAGCTTCAACCGCGCGACCCAGGCCATGCGTCAGCCGGGCTCGGCCTTCAAGCCGATCGTCTATGCCGCGGCGCTCGAGAACGGCTACACGCCCTCGAGCGTAGTGATGGACTCGGCGATCACCCTGCGCGGCGCGGGCGGACAGGCCTGGACCCCCGAGAACTACAACCGCCGCTACTACGGCGCGCTGACCCTGCGGCGCGGCCTGGAGCTGTCGCGCAACGCCATGACCGTGCGCCTGGCCCAGGGCGTGGGCATGAAGAAGATCAGCGACCTGGCCGTGAAGATGGGCGTGGTCAACCGCATGGACCGGGTGCTGGCCATGGCGCTGGGGGCCGGAGAGACGACCCCGTTCAAGCTGACGGCGGCCTACGCCGCCTTCGTCAACGGCGGACGCCGGATCGATCCGCACCTGATCGAACTGGTCCAGGACCGCAACGGCGAAACCATCTTCCGCGCCGACAAGCGTGACTGCCCGCGCTGCGAGGCCGGCTTTAACGGCGACGAGAGCCCGCGCATCCCGCCTGGCGGCGAGCAGGTGATGGACCCGATCACCGCCTACCAGATCACCTCGATGCTGCAGGGGGTCGTCCAGCGCGGCACGGCGACCTCGGCCTCGGTGCTGGGTCGGCCGGTGGGCGGCAAGACCGGCACCACCAACGAGTACCGCAGCGCCTGGTTCGTCGGCTTCACCCCGCAGATCGTGGCTGGCGTGTTCGTCGGCTTCGACGACAACCGCAGCCTGGGCGACGGCGAGACGGGTACGACGGCGGCGGTGCCGATCTTCATCGAGTTCATGCAGGAGGCGACCAAGGGCCTGCCGAAGGACGAGTTCAAGGCGCCCAAGAACGCCAAGTTCGCGACCGTCCGCGGCATTCGCGAAGCCTTCCGTCCCGGCACCGAACCGAAGGTGGTGACCGCGCCGGTGGGCCTGCCCTCGGGACCGATGCCCTACAGCCAGGTCTGGCCGGACGGGAAGCTGACGACGCCGGCGCCCTCTGCGCCCGCCGCGGCGGCGGCGCCGAAGAAGAAGGACGATATGAGCGGCCTCTACTAAGGGCGCTCTTGGGGGGCGCCGCCATTGTAATCGTCCTCGGCGCGCGCTATCTGCCCCGACCCCAGAACGGTTCTGGACCTGGAGATTTCCATGAGAGCGGATGTCGAGGCCTCGAAGGCCGACATCGAGCAGTCGATCGAACTGCTCAGGAGGCGACTTTGACTGGGAACCGGCCCTAAGAAAGCTCGATGAGCTGAACGCCCGCGTCGAAGATCCGACCCTGTGGGACGACGCGGCCGCCGCCCAGGCGATTACTCGCGAGCGGTCCAAGCTGGCCGCGTCCGTCGAGGCCGTGCAGTCGCTGGAACGCGACCTGGCCGACGCCATCGGTTACGCCGAACTGGCCGACGAGGAAGACGACGAGGCCACGCTCGACGAGGCGCGCGAGCAGCTCAAGGCGATCAAGGAACGCGCCGCTCGCGCTGAACTGGAAGCCCTGCTGTCGGGCGAGGCGGATAGCAACGACGCGTTCATGGAAATCAATTCCGGCGCCGGCGGCACCGAGTCCAACGACTGGGCCGGGATGCTGATGCGCATGTACACCCGCTGGGCCAGCGCCCACGGGATGAGCGTCGACTTCCTCGAAGAGACCGCGGGCGAACAGGCCGGCATCAAGTCGGTGACCCTGCAGATCAAGGGGCCGAACGCCTATGGCTGGCTGAAGAGCGAAGCCGGCGTCCACCGCCTGGTGCGCATCTCGCCGTTCGACGCCGCCGCCAAGCGCCATACGAGTTTCGCCTCGGTCTGGGTCTATCCGGTGGTGGACGACACCATCGAGATCGACATCAACCCCTCCGATGTGCGGACCGACACCTATCGCGCCTCCGGCGCCGGCGGCCAGCACATCAACAAGACGGACTCGGCCGTGCGCCTGACGCACATCCCGACCGGTGTGGTGGTGGCCTGCCAGATGGGCCGTTCTCAGCACCAGAACCGGGACGAGGCCTGGAAGATGCTGCGCGCGCGCCTCTATGAACTGGAGTTGCAGAAGCGCGAAGCCGAAGCCCAGGCCCTAAACGACCAGAAGACCGACATCGGCTGGGGCCACCAGATCCGCTCGTACGTGCTGCAGCCGTACCAGATGGTGAAAGACCTGCGGACCAACGTGGAGACCTCCGACACGCAAGGCGTGCTGGACGGCGATCTGGACGAGTTCATGGGGGCGGCATTGGCTCAGCGGGTCGGCTCGACCCGGGACGGGGCGGGGGCTTAAGGGGCGGCATCGCACCTGACGCCTTCTCCCCTTGTGGGAGATGGTGGCCCGCGCAGCGGTCGGATGAGGGGAAGCGGACTATCGGCCTGTACAAGGGTTTGTCGGATGGGCCCGAAACCCCTCATCCGTCAGCCTTCGGTCGACACCTTCTCCCACAAGGGAGAAGGACGACTGACCGCCGCGAAGCAGTCCTTTACGGCCTAGTTTGCATTCGCGCGCGTATCGGCGTTCGATCCGGGACGGAGGCGCGCTATGCAGAAAGTCCATTGCGAGTGGGGGCTGAACGGCATCGAGTTGCTGCGCGAGCGCGCGGCGGTGGTGGTGATCGTCGATGTGCTGTCGTTCTCAACGGCGGTGGACGTCGCGGCTCATCGCAAAGCGCGGGTTCATCCCTTTCCCTATGGCGACGAGGACGCGGCGCGCAGCGAGGCCGCAAGGGTCGGCGCGCGGCTGGCCGCCAGCCGGCGGGCCGGAGGGCAGCTCAGCCTGTCGCCCGCGAGCCTGATGAAGCTGAACCCGGGCGAGCGGCTGCTGCTGCCGTCGCCGAACGGATCGCTGCTGTCCCTGGCCTGCGGACAGGCGCGCGTGCTCGCCGGATGCCTGCGCAACGCCAAGGCGGTGGCGGCCAAGGCCTTGAGCCTGGCGGACGGGCGCGACATCGCAGTGATTCCGGCCGGCGAGCGGTGGGCCGACGGTTCCCTGCGTCCGGCCATCGAGGACCTGATCGGCGCCGGGGCCATCGTCGAGGCGATCGGGTTCGACGGCGAACCGGAGGCGGTGACGGCGCGCGACGCCTTCCGCAGCGCCCTGCCGCACCTGAAGCAGACGCTGCTGTGGTGCCGGTCAGGCCGCGAGCTGGTCGAACGCGAGCACGAACTGGACGTGGAGATCGCCGCCGAACTAGATGTCAGCCATTGCGCGCCGGTGCTGCGGAACGGCGCCTACGAGGACGCAGCCTGACGCTATTTCAGCCGGGCGCCCTTGGGCGCGGCCTTGTCGGGCGTAGCCAGGACGATGCGGCCGGCCTCGTCGGGGAAGCCAAGCACCAGCACTTCGGAGCGGACCGGGCCGATCTGGCGCGGGGGAAAGTTGATGACGGCCATCACCGATTTGCCGCGCAGGTCATCCAGCCCATAATGGTCGGTGATCTGGGCCGAGCTCTTCTTCAGCCCGATCTCCGGCCCGAAATCGATCGTCAGGCGGTAGGCCGGCTTGCGGGCCTCGGGGAAGGGGTCAGCCGAGACGATCACGCCGACGCGGATGTCCACCTTGGCGAAATCGTCGAAGACGATCTGCTCGGCCGCGGGTTCGACGCCATTGCCCTGAGACATCAGGCGCTCTGTGCTTCCGGCGCGGCCTCTGGCTCGGGCGCGGCCAGGGCGGCGGGCGCCTGGTGCTGAAACTTCAGGCTGCGGCCCTGGAAGAAGGCGCCGGCTTCTACCGAGAGCTGCTCGTGGGTGATGTCGCCATCGACATAGGCGGTGCTGTAGAGGCGCACCTGCTTGGCGGCGACCGAGCCGATCACGCGGCCGCGGATATCGACCGTGTCGGCGACGATGGAGCCTTCCACATGGCCGGTGTCGCCCAGGGTAAGGCGGTCGATGCGGACATCGCCGCGGATCACGCCGTCGACATGCAGGTCGCCTTCGCCGCTGACGCCGCCTTCGATGGTGACGGCCTGGCTGACGAGCGAGGCGGCGACAGGCGCCTTGCGCTCGGCGGTGACGGTTGCGGAAGGGGCCGGAGATTTGCCGGCCTTAGCCGCCTTGGAGAACATAATCGCCAGCCTTTACAAAACGCGACGGGTTCTGGGCGCGTCCATTGACCCAGACTTCATAATGCAGGTGCGGGCCGGTCGAGCGGCCGGTAGAACCCATGCCGCCGATGCGGGAGCCGACGGTGACCCTCTCACCCGGGCGAACGCCGATGGCCCGGAGGTGGGCGTAGCGGGTCTTGAAGCCGCGGCCGTGGTCGATCTCGATAGTGTTGCCGTAGCCCGACCGGACTCCGGTGAACGAAACCACGCCCGGCGCGGTCGAATAGATCGGGGTGTTCGGAGACCCGGCGAAGTCGAGGCCGGAGTGGAAGGCCGGTCGGCGGGTGAAGGGGTCGAAGCGCACGCCATAGCTGCTGGTCTGCGGAGCCGCGGTCGTCGGGCGCGCGAAGGGCAGCCTGGCGGCGGCGTCGGCCAGGGCGCCGGCCTCAGAAAGATTGGTCGCGGCGTGCTGTATGCGTTCGGCGAAGTCCTCATCCACGTCGAGCACGGCGGCCAAGGCGCGCGGATCCTTGGTCTCGATCAGAGGGCCGCCCAGGGAGCCGGTCTTGGGTAGGTAGGAGGAGGGGGTGAGGCCGGCGAGACGGAAGGCCAGGCGCAGGCGGTCGCCGCGGCTCTTGGCGTAGTCGTCGGCGGCGTCGATGAGGCGTTCCTGGCCGGCGCGGACCAGCTCGATGCGGCGAAGAGGGTTGACCTCGGGCGAGGTGCTGGTCGCCTTGACGATGGTCGGCTCGAGCGCGGCCTGAGCGCCGGGGGCGCCTTTGAACTCTGTGAGGAGCATGGCCAGGGCCGCGTGGCGGCGTTCGACCGTGCTGGCGAGGGCCCCGACGCCGCCTTCGGCCTGGTTGAGCTGGACCATGGCGCTGTTGAGGCGCGCCTCGCGGTCGGCGACCAGGCGTTCGGACTTGGCCTGCAGGCGGGCGAGCTGCTGGTCGTGGCTGGAGGCCGAGAGCGCGCCGACCAGCATCGAGGCGGTGCTGATACCCATCCAAAGCGCGCCCGCCGCAACGCCGCCGGCGATGGCCATCTGACGGCCCGTGGTGAGGACGAAGGAGCGCATTTCGCCGCCGGACCGCACATAGAGGTGGCGTTCCGGGAACAGCTCTTCGAGCGATCGGCGAAGGCGCGCAAAGCGTGTCATGCTCACCGTATCGGTTACGGAAAACTGCGGGACGCCGCGATATGCAATGAGATTGGAGGCGCGCGCAAGCTTTAGGCGCAGCTTTCAGGGCGCGCCGAGCGGCGAGAAGTCTCTATGGTCGTGGTTAACAAAGGGTGTCAGCGGGCGCCAAGTGATGATGCGGCGCGAGGGCGTTTCGCGGCGAAATTAGGGGCCGCTGCGGCAAATCTACAACGAGACGTGTCATCCCGGTTTGTGAACCAAGACCGGGACCCATACGCGCTGCGCCTGATCAGGTTGGCGCGGTCCAGCCATTTCTGAGAAATCCCGTGTTCATGGGTCCCGGTCTTCGGCCTGCGGCCGAAACCGGGATGACGCCCTGAAGCGGGATCTTAAAGCGCCTGGGCGGCCTTGAGGACCTCTGCGGCGTGGCCGGGGACCTTCACCTTGCGCCAGATACGGGCGAGCTTGCCGGAGGCGTCGATCAGGAAGGTCGAACGCTCGATGCCCATGTACTTGCGGCCATACATGTTCTTTTCGACCCAGGAGCCGTAGGCGTCGATCATCGCGCCTTCCGGATCGGAGGCCAGCGGCACGGTCAGGTCGTACTTGGCGGTGAACTTGGCGTGGCTGGCGACACTGTCCTTGGAGACGCCGAGCAGGGCGACGCCAGCTTTTGCGAAGTCCGCCGCCAGGGCGCTGAACTCCTGGGCCTCCTTGGTGCAGCCGGAGGTGTCGTCCTTCGGATAGAAGTAGACGACCAGCGGCTTACCGGCGAAGTCGGCGAGCTTCACCGGGCCGGAGGCGCCGGTCAGTTCGAAGTCGGGCGCGGCGGCGCCTTCGCTAAGGGCGGACATCGAAGGTCTCCTATACCGGCTTCACCAGGACGATCTTCTTCTTGCCAGCGGCGATCTTGACCACGCCGTCGACCAGGTCGGCGGAGGTGACGGCGCGCCCGGCGTCGGCCTCGGCCTTGTCGTTGACCCGCAGGCCGCCGCCCTGGGCCAGGCGTCGCGCTTCGCCGCGCGAGCCGGCGAGGCCGGCGTCGTGGACGAGGGCGGCGAGCATGATCCCAGCTTCGAGATCGGCGGCCGGCACCTCGTGGGTCGGCATGTCGCCGGAGACGGCCCCGACCTCGAAGGCCATGCGCGCGGCCTCGGCCGCAGCCGCGGCGGCTTCCTCGCCGTGCAGCATGCGGGTGGCTTCGCCGGCCAGCACCTTCTTGGCCTCATTGATGTCGGCGCCCTGCATGGCCTCGTAGCGGGCGATCTCATCGAGCGGCATGTCGGTGAACAGGCGCATGAAGCGGCCGACGTCGGCGTCCTCGGTGTTGCGCCAGAACTGCCAGTAGTCGTAGGGGCTGCGCATGTCGGCGTTGAGCCAGACCGCGCCGCCGACCGTCTTGCCCATCTTCTGGCCGGAAGCCGTCGAGAGCAGCGGCGTGGTGAGGCCGAAGGACGGTTTCTGGTCGACACGGCGGATCAGTTCCACCCCGTTGACGATGTTGCCCCATTGGTCGGAGCCGCCCATCTGCAGGACGCAGCCGTATTTCCGCTCAAGCTCCAGGAAGTCCACCGACTGCATCAGCATGTAGTTGAACTCGAGGAAGGTCATCGGCTGCTCGCGTTCGAGCCGGGCCTTGACGCTCTCGAAGGCCAGCATGCGGTTGACCGTGAAGTGCACGCCGTAGTCGCGCAGGAACTCGACATAGCCGAACTTGGACAGCCACTCGTCGTTGTCGACCATGATGGCGTCGGTCGGGCCGTCGCCGAAGGTCAGGAATTTGGCGAACACCGTCTTGATCGAGGCGATGTTCGACTGGATCTGCTCTTCGGTAAGCAGCGGGCGCGACTGGTCCTTGTCGGTCGGGTCCCCGACCTTGGTGGTGCCGCCGCCCATCAGCACGATAGGCTTGTGGCCCGCCTGCTGCAGCCGGCGCAGCATCATGATCTGGATCAGGCTGCCCACGTGCAGGCTGGGCGCGGTGGCGTCGAAGCCGATGTAGCCGGTGACGATCCCGGAGGTCGCCGCATTGTCCAGCTCGGCCGGGTGCGTGATCTGATGGATGTAGCCGCGCTCCTGCATAGTCTTCAGCAGGGCGGACTTAAAAGGCTGGTCGGCGGACATGGGCTTGGACTCGGGGATAAGAACTGCGGGCTCTAGCACTTCGGACGGCATCTGACAGACTCCAAATATGGCCGGAGACCGTCAGTTCCTTGCGATGGGGAGCGGCGCCGACCGAGACGAGGGTGGCGCAAGGGATCGTTCCGCGCCTGCTTTCAGGGCAGGCGGTAATAGCGGCCGGCGAGGGGGGCGCGGATGATCATGGCCCCTAGCTACGGCGCGCATAGCGTGGCAGTCAAGCCGACATGCGAGTTCTGGGGTTCATGACCGGCACATCCCTGGACGCCTGCGACATGGCGATCCTGGAGACCGACGGCGACGCGATCACGGCTTTCGGCCCGGCGGGAGAGCGCAAGCTGACCGAGGAAACCCGGGAGCTGGCCCTGGCGGCCACGGAGGCGGCGCTGAAGTGGGAGCGGGGAACGCCCGAGCCGGAGGTGTTCGCGGCGGCGGCGGCGGCCGTGGCCAAGGAGCACTTCGAGGCCGCCGAAGGGTTTCTGGCGCAGAACAAGCTGGGCTGGGCCAATATCGACCTGATGGGCATGCACGGCCAGACGGTGCTGCATGAGCGGCCGCAGGAGGGTCGAGTAGGCCGGACGGTGCAACTGGGCGACGCCCAAAGGCTGGCCGACGCGGCCGGCGTGCCGGTGGCCTACGATTTCCGCACGGCCGACGTGGCGGCGGGCGGCGAGGGCGCGCCGCTGGCGCCGATCTACCACCTGGCGCGGGCGAGGGCCGCCGGCATGGCCGCGCCGCTGGCGATCCTCAATGTCGGCGGGGTGGCGAACATCACCTTCTGGGCGGGCGGCGAGGATATCGCGGCCTTCGACACCGGTCCCGGCAACGGGATGATCGACCAACTGATGCAGTCGCGCGGGGCGGGGCGATACGACCCCGACGGCAAGTACGCCAGCGTCGGCCAGGTGGACGAGACGATGCTGACCGGCCTGCTGGCCCATCCCTATTTCCAGGCGCCGCCGCCGAAGTCGCTGGACCGCTACGATTTCTCGCTGGAGCCCCTGGAGCGGTTGCGGCTGGAGGATGCGGCCGCGACCCTGGTGGCGTTCACGGCCGAGGCGGTGAAGCTGGCCTTCGGGGTGATGGGCGGCTCGCCGACCGAACTGGTCGTCTGTGGCGGCGGCCGGCACAATCCGGTGATGATGCAGGCGTTCGCCGAGCGCCTGTCGGTCCCGGTGACCACGGCCGAAGACCATGGCTGGCGCGGCGACTCCATCGAGGCCGAGGCCTTCGCCTATCTGGCGGCGCGCACGGTGCGCGGGCTGCCGATTTCCTTTCCGAAGACCACGGGCGTGGCTGCGCCCATGACCGGCGGGCGCGTCGCCCAGCCGGCCGGATAACATCAGGAGCAAGCATGTCGAAACGGGTTTGGCTGGCGGGCGTCGCCGCGGCTGTGGCGATGGTGGGGACGGCGCAGGCTCAGGAAGCGCCGCCGCCGCCCAAGCCCTATGACGCGGCGGTGTTCGCCAAGGCCAAGGACCTGCAACCGAAGGTCATCGCCTGGCGGCGGGACTTCCACGAGCATCCCGAACTCTCGAACAGCGAAGTGCGGACCGCCAAGATCGTCGCCGACCACCTGCGCAAGCTGGGCATGGAAGTCCGCACCGGGGTTGGCAAGACCGGCGTGGTCGGCGTCCTGAAGGGCGGCAAGCCTGGCAAGGTCGTCGCCCTGCGCGCCGACATGGACGCCCTGCCGGTGGCCGAGCAGACCGGCCTGCCGTTCGCCTCGAAGGTGACGGCGCAGTACAACGGCCAGACCGTGCCGGTGATGCACGCTTGCGGCCACGACAGCCACGTCGCCATCCTGATGGGGACGGCCGAGGTTCTGGCCGGGATGAAGGACCAGATCCAGGGCACGGTGGTGTTCATCTTCCAGCCCGCCGAGGAAGGCCCGCCGGCGGGCGAGGAGGGCGGCGCGCCGCTGATGGTGAAGGAAGGCGTGCTGACCAGCCCCAAGGTCGACGCGATCTTCGGCCTTCACGCCTTCCCTGGCGACGTCGGCGCGCTGGTCTGGCGGCCGGGCCCGATGATGGCCGCCTCCGACCGGTTCGAGATCAAGCTGAAGGGCAAACAGGCGCATGGCTCCATGCCCTGGCAGGGTATCGACATGTCGTCGGTCGCCGCCGACATCGTCACCGCCTTCAACCAGATCTCCTCGCGGCAGATCAACGTCTCCAAGACCCCGACGGTGCTGACCATCGCCACCATGCACGGCGGCATGCGCTACAACATCATTCCGGAGGACATGGAGATGGCGGGCACCCTGCGCACCTTCGATCCGGGCATCCGGACCGATGTGATCGCGCGGGCCGAGAAGGCGGTGGCCTCCATCTCGGAGCGCTACGGCGCGACCGGTAAGATCGAGTGGGGCACGCCCAATCCGGTGACCGACAACAATCGCGCCCTGACTGCGCAGATGAAGCCGACCCTGGCCCGCGCCTCGCAGGGCCAGTTCCACGATGACATCGACTACATCATGGGGGCGGAGGACTTTTCCTACTTCCAGCGGGAGATTCCGGGCTTCTTCTATCATCTGGGCGTGGGCCATCCGAAGGGCGGCAACCACTCGCCGTTCTTCGACGTGGATGAGCGGGCCATGGAGACCGGCGTGCGCGCCCAGGCGCTGATGGCGTTGGACTATCTGAGCGCGAGCTGACCGGCTACCAGCCGATGGCGATGCGCCCCGGCCCCAGAACGCTGGCGCGGTCCAGAGAGACCCCGAGCCGCGCCAGCATCGCACGACCTTCGGCCACCGCGCCGGCGGAGTCGTAGGCCGTGGCCACCGGCCGAAGGTGGCGGATGGGGGCGCCGTCGACCACGCCCATCCGCCAGCCGCGCGCCGTGGCCAACGCCGACCAGTAGACGTCGATCCCGTAGCACCAGCGCGAGGCTGGAAATGGGACGAGGTCAGCGTAGGTGTCGCGCCGCAGGGCGGTGAGCGGTCCGATCTCCACAAAGCGCGTATGACGCACCATGGAGCCCCATCGGCGGTGGGTGAGGCGGTAGTTGGCGTAGGAATCGAACCTGTGGGCTGGCTGGGCGATCGCCAGGTCCGCGGCCTCGCTGGCGGCTACGAAATCGTCGAGGAAGGTCGGCGCGAAGTCGATGTCGTCATCGACGATGACGAGCCAATCGTAGCTGGCGAGTGGTGAGGGGGCCGCGGCGATGGCGACCTCTACATTGGCGAACTTGCCCCGGTCGCCCATGGCGACGATCGAGGTTTCGATCTGGTGCCTGGCCGAGGTGAGGCCGGCGATCACCCGGGTCATCTCGCCGGGACGGCTGGGGGACTCCACGCCGGCGATCAGGATGCGGCGGGCCGTCGCCGTCGCCGCGTTTTGCCGGATGCGCCCCACGACTCCGCTGGCCGCCATGCCGGCGTCGTAGGCGCGGTCGAGCAGCAGGGCCAGGCGCGGATAGCGGATCTTGTACTGGCGGGCCAGGCCCAGCTCGGACGAGAAGAAGTCGGGCGGTCCGATAGTCGCGTCGAACGTCATGGGGCGGCCTTCAGCACGCCGCGACTCGCGCCAAGCAGCTTCCTGGCGGTGACTGCGATCTCCGCCTGGAGCGGGTGGCGGGTCAGGCGCAGGGCGCCCAGCCAGAGGACGAGGCCGATGACGACCGAGGCGCCGACATAGAGCAGGGGCGTGGAGGCCGCTCCGCGATAGGCGATCATCAGGATTGCGGCGGGCGTGACGGCGACGGCGGCGACGAGGCCGCTTTTCACATAGATCGGTCTGAGGTCGGCGCCGGTGGTCCCGGTCATCCGGCGCAGGTGCGGGCGGTAGAGCGTGTAGGAAAAAAGCGCGTCGCCGATCTTTGCTGCGGCGGCGGCCGAAAGGCTGACGAAGGCGCCGGCGCAGAAGAGCGCGAGGCCGAAGCCTGAGCGGACCACCTCGATCCGGGCCTGGCGTGAGGTCTCGCCCGAAACCACGAAGACCTGCCAGGTCATAGTGATCGAAACCAGGATGATGGCGGCGATCGACAGCATGCTGAGCGGCAGGGCCGCGCCGAGCCAGTTGGGCCCGTAGATCAGGTTGATGAACGGGCCCGAGAGGATCGCCAGGCCCCCGAACGCCGGCCAGAGTGTCCCGGTCATGACCGCGACGACCCGAAGGTACCGCTCCCGGAACGGTACGCCGCGCCGTGCCAGATCGGCGAAATCCACCAGTAGTACCCGAGCCAGGACGATGTGGATGTTGTTCCACAGCAGGTTGAACATCGAAGACGCTCGTGAGTAGAGGCCCAGAGCCGCCAGGTCGATGATGCGCCCGAGCAGGATCTCGGCCAGCCGGTCGGCGAGGCTGTTGACCCCGGAGATGGCCAGCATCTGGCCGCCGAAGCGGCTCACGGCGCGCCAATCCTGGAACGAGAGGCGCAGGCTCGCGTGGCGCCATGCGACCGCGTGCAGGGCGAGCAGATTGAAGCCGGCGCCGGCGAGTTGGCCCCAGGCCAGGCTCATATAGCTGTAGCCGGCGAAGGCGAGCGCGACGGTCAGGCCCATGGCGATGGCCGAGCGTCCGGCCTTCAGCATGGCGAGGGTGCGGAAAGCGCCTTCCCGTTCGAGTCTGGCGGCCGGCAGGAACTCGAAGATGGAGATGAGCGGCAGGGCCGCCAGGACCAGCAGCACCTGGGCCACGCCCGTAGAACTGAGCAGCGCGCCGCCGAAGAGCCCCAGCGCTACAGTGAGCGCGGCCATGACGAGGCCGAGGACCGCATTCATCGTGAAGGCGGTGGCCGCGAGCGCCGGCTTCAGCTCCGCCTCGCGAATGATCAGGTTGCTGAGGCCGAACGCCTGGATGAGCGCCAGCAGCCCGGCGACGGCCAAAGCGATCGCGAAGACGCCCATATCGTGGGGGCTGAGCAGGCGGGCCAGAATGACCGATCCGCCGAACTGGAACACGAAATAGCCAGCCTGGGCGGCGGCCATCCAGACAAGCGAACGACGCGTCGACATTCTCGGCCTTCCCAGCGGAGGCTAGGGGCCAAGCAAAGCGTCTTAGGTTGACGCGGGTCAAGCATGGACCGCGGCGGGGCCGCGTTTGGAAACGGCCGCCCAACAAATGGGCGGCCGCAGTGCAATCCTAGATCGGATCGGCTTCGATACGCTTGTCGAGATAGGAGCCGACGCGCTGCTCGACGTCGGGCAGGTTCTCCGCCCAGAAGTGGCTGGCGCCGTCGACGACTTCGTAGTCGATCACGATGCCCTTCTGGGTGCGCAGCTTGGAGACGACGCGCTCAACTTCAACCGGCGGGACCACGGTGTCGGCGCCGCCGGTCAGGATCAGGCCCGAGGCGGGGCAGGGCGCCAGGAAGCTGAAATCGTACATGTTCGTCGGCGGCGAGACGCTGATGAAGCCGTCGGTTTCCGGACGGCGCATCAGAAGCTGCATGCCGATCCAGGCGCCGAAGGAATAGCCGGCGACCCAGCATTGCGATGCGGCCGGGTTGGTGGCCTGCAGCCAGTCGAGGGCGGTGGCCGCGTCGGCCAGTTCGCCGATGCCGCTGTCGAATTCGCCCTGGCTGCGGCCGACGCCGCGGAAATTGAAGCGCAGGGTCGAGAAGCCGCGCTTCATGAACAGGTGGAAGAGCTGCACCGCCACCGGATGGTTCATCTGGCCGCCGGCCTTGGGGTGCGGGTGCAGGATCAATGCGATGGGCGCCGTCGGGCTCTTGCCCTGCGTGTACCGGCCCTCGATCCGCCCGGCGGCGCCGGTCAGAACCACTTCTGGCATGCCATTCCTCTCGTCAGGCGCGGCGTCAGGAATACTTGACTAACGCGCTCGGTCTTCCTAGATCGCGACCGTCGGCCGGTTCCGGCGACAAGCCCCGTGCAAGCGGGGGCCTGTAACATAGGGACCGCGGCAGATGCTCGAAAAAAAGCAATCTGGCGACTGAGAGTTTCGCGGAGCGACATGCGCCTTTCGACCAAGGGACGTTATGCGGTGATGGCCATGGCCGACCTTGCGCGCCGGCAGGCGTCGCTGGCCGATGGCGATCGCGCGGTGACCCTGGCCGATATCGCCCAGCGCCAGCAGATTTCGCTCTCCTATCTCGAACAGCTTTTCGCCCGCCTTCGCCGTCGCGGCCTGGTGACCAGCCTGCGTGGGCCGGGCGGCGGCTACCTGCTTGCCAAGGACGCCGCGGAAACCAACATCGCCGACATCGTGCTGGCCGTAGACGAGCCCTTGCGGGCGACGCGTTGCCGCACCCAGGGCAAGGGCTGCATGCTCAAGGGCGAACGGTGCATCACTCATGACCTATGGGATGAGATGGGCCGTCACCTGGAGAGCTATCTGGCTTCGGTGACCCTGGCCGACCTCGTGGCAGGACGCCTGGCGTCCAGGGAGGCGGCGTGAGCGGGGTTTATCTCGATTATAACGCTACGGCGCCGGTGCGGCCGGAAGCGGCCGGCGCGGTCGCGCGGGCTTTCGAGATCGGCGGCAATCCCTCGTCGGTGCACGCGCGCGGCCGGGCCGCGCGGGCGATCGTCGAGGATGCGCGTAACGCGGTCGCCGCGCTGATCGGTGGGCCGGCCTCGACGGTGATCTTCACCTCGGGCGGCACCGAGGCCAATGCGCTGGCTGTCGAGAGCGCGGTCGCGACCGGTTCCAAGCGTCTGATCGTCAGCGCCATCGAACACGACAGCGTGCTGGAGAGCGCCAAGGCCTCCGGCGCCGAGGTGGAGTTCCTGCCGGTGGACCGGCAGGGCGTGGCCGATCTGGCCTGGTTGGCCGAGCGGCTGGCGCGCTGGGACGCCGCCGATGGGCGTCCGTTCGTCGCGTTGATGCACGCCAACAACGAAACCGGCGTGATCCAGCCGGTGCGCCAAGTCTCCGAGATCGTGCGGGCCGACGACGGTTGGCTGCACGTGGATGCGATCCAGACGGCTGGAAAGATCATGACCGACAGCCGCGCCCTGGGCGCGGACACCCTGGTGGTCTCGGCCCATAAGCTTGGCGGTCCGCAGGGCGTTGGCGCGCTGACCTTCGGTCCGCGGGCGACCATGGTGCGCCGCCAACATGGCGGCGGCCAGGAGCGCGGACGCCGGGCGGGCACGGAGAACGTCGCTGGCATCGCCGGCTTCGGGGCGGCGGCGCTTGCGGCCATGAAGGATCGCCAGATCGACCCGGCCTGGCGCGACGCCGCCGCCGAGCGGCTGAAAGCGGCCGGCGCCGTGGTGATCGGCGAGGATGCGCCGCGACTGGCCAACACCCTTTGCGTCGCGACGCCGGACTGGGGCTCGGAGCTGCAGGTCATGGCCCTGGACCTGGCCGGGGTGATGATCAGCGCCGGCTCCGCCTGCTCTTCGGGCAAGGTCAAGGCAAGCCATGTCTTGACGGCCATGGGGCTGGGCGATCTCGCCGGCTGCGCTATCCGTATTTCCGGTGGGTGGGCCACCACTCCCGAGGACTGGGCCGCCTTCGCGCAGGCCTGGGAACAAGTTCATTCCCGTCACGCCGCGCGTCATCGCGCGCCCGCGGCGTGAGGAGGTAGTCAGTATGCCCGCTGTCAAGCAGACCGTCGAACACATCGAAAGCCTCGAAAAGTACAAGCACGGCTTCGTCACCGAGATCGACCAGGAGTTCGCGCCCAAGGGGCTGTCGGCGGAGATCGTGCGCTTCATCTCGGCCAAGAAGAACGAGCCGGAATGGATGCTGGCCTGGCGTCTGGACGCCTTCGAGCGCTGGCAGGCCATGGAAGAGCCGACCTGGGCCAAGGTCCACTTCCCGCGCATCGATTACCAGGACGCCTATTACTACGCCGCGCCCAAGGCCAAGGAAGGCCCCAAGAGCCTGGAAGAGGTCGACCCCGACATCCTGGCGACCTACGAAAAGCTGGGCATCCCGCTGCGCGAGCAGGAGGTGCTGGCCGGTGTCCAGGGCGCGCCGCGCTATGCGGTCGACGCGGTGTTCGACAGCGTCTCGGTGGTCACCACCTTCAAGAAGGAACTGGCGGCGGCCGGTGTGATCTTCTGCTCGATGAGCGAGGCGATCCGCGAACATCCCGAGCTGGTGCAGAAATACCTGAGCTCGGTGGTGCCGGTTTCGGACAACTACTACGCCTGCCTGAACTTGGCGGTCTTCTCGGACGGCAGCTTCGTCTATGTGCCGCCCGGCGTGCGCTGCCCGATGGAGCTCTCGACCTATTTCCGCATCAATGCGGAGAATTCCGGCCAGTTCGAGCGCACCCTGATCATCGCCGATAAGGGCGCCTACGTCTCCTATCTGGAAGGCTGCACCGCGCCGATGCGCGACGAGAACCAGCTTCACGCGGCCGTGGTCGAGCTGGTGGCGCTGGAGGATGCCGAGATCAAATACTCGACCGTCCAGAACTGGTATCCCGGTGATCCCGAGACCGGGAAGGGCGGCATCTACAATTTCGTCACCAAGCGCGCGGACTGCCGCGGGGACCGTTCAAAGGTCTCGTGGACCCAGGTCGAGACCGGCTCGGCGATCACCTGGAAGTATCCGTCCTGCGTGCTGCGCGGCGCCGAGAGCGTCGGCGAGTTCTATTCGATCGCCATCACCAACGGCCGCCAGCAGGCCGACACTGGGACCAAGATGATCCACCTGGGTGAGGGCACCCGCTCGCGGATCATCTCGAAGGGGATTTCGGCGGGCAAGTCGTCGAACACCTATCGAGGCCTCGTCTCGGCGCATCCGAAGGCGAAGGGGGCGCGCAACTTCACCCAGTGCGACAGCCTGCTGATCGGCAAGACCTGCGCTGCGCACACCGTGCCCTACGTCGAGGCGCGCAACGGCAGTTGCGTCTTCGAGCACGAGGCGACCACCACCAAGCTGTCCGAAGACCAGCTCTTCTACGCCATGCAGCGTGGGCTTTCGGAGGAAGAGGCCGTGCAACTGCTGGTCAACGGCTTCGTCAAGGACGTGCTGCAGGAGCTACCCATGGAATTCGCCGTGGAAGCCCAGAAGCTCGTCGCCATTTCACTCGAAGGCTCAGTGGGATGAGCCAAGCAACCGCAGGGACCGCTTCAATGTCCATCCGCCGCGCTTTCGAAGCCGAGCACGCTCGCCGCGATGCGATCCGCCACGCGCGTGAAGAGGCCGAGCGAAAGCAGCAGGAGGAGGATCTGGCGCGGGCCGAACAACTCCACGACCTGCTGGCCGAGGATGCTCAATTCCTTCGGGAAAAGGGCCTGGTCCTCGATCGCCGCCGATACACGGTCAGCCTCAACCACGAGGACTATCTGATCGACGCCTATTTCGAGGCCGGGAGAACCAGCGTGCGGGCCGCCGACAAGCGCACCGCCACGACAGCCACCGCCGCGCCGCGCAAGCAGCAGACCGTAAACACGGTCGAAGAAGCCCTTCAAGTGATGGCCGAATACCTGGCCGACGAGACCAACTGATGCTTTCGATTTCCAACCTGCGCGCCGAAGTCGACGGCAACGAGATCCTCAAGGGTGTGAGCCTGGAGGTTCCGGCCGGCGAGGTGCATGCCATCATGGGCCCGAACGGCGCGGGCAAATCGACGCTGTCCTACGTGCTGACCGGCCGTGAAGGCTATGAAGTGACGGGCGGGACCGCGAGCCTCGACGGCCAGGACCTGCTGTCGCTGGAGCCTGCCGAACGCGCGGCCAAGGGGCTGTTCCTGTCCTTCCAATATCCGCTGGAGATTCCGGGGGTTCCGGCCTTGACCTTCATCCGCACCGCGATGAACGCTCAGCGCAAGGCGCGCGGCGAGCCGGAGATGACGGCGCCGGAATTCCTGAAGCTCGCCAAGGCGGCTGCCGCGTCGTTGAAGATCGACTTCGACATGCTTAAGCGCGCGCTGAACGTCGGCTTCTCCGGTGGTGAGAAGAAGCGGATGGAAATCTTTCAAATGGCGATGCTTTCGCCGCGGTTTCTGATCCTCGACGAAACCGATTCCGGTCTCGACATCGACGCCCTGCGGATTGTTTCGGAAGGCGTCAACGCCATGCGGGCTCCGGACCGCGCCATGCTGGTTATCACGCACTATCAGCGGCTGCTGGACTACATCAAACCCGACCGTGTGCACGTGCTGTCGGCGGGGCGCATCGTCGCCTCCGGCGGACCCGAACTAGCGCTGGAGCTCGAGCGCGAAGGCTACGACAAGTATGCGAGGGCGGCGTGAACGTAGCTGAGGCGATCACCTCCGGCGACGCGAGCCTGCTGCCCGGCAAGCGGGACGAGGACTGGCGTTGGACGGACCTGCGCGGTCTGGTCCGTCAGGTGCCGGCGGCCTCCCCGGAAGGGCGCGCGTGGGCCTGGACGAGCCCGCTCGCGGGGCGGGTCGACACTGAGGTCCGCGTCGTCAATGGGCGCGGCCCGACCGATCTTGAGGTCGTGGCAGGCGAAGAGCGGTTCGTCGCGTGGCGTTTCCTGTCGACGGCCGAAGCCGGCGCGCACAACGCCGAGCTATGGGTGTCGGTGGGCGAGGGCGGAACACTGACTCTCGTGGAAAGCTACGAGGGCGCCGGCGCTGGCTATCTGTCCAACACCCGGATCAATATCCGCCTGGCCAAGGGCGCGCGGGTCGAGCGGGTGGTGCTGGCCGATGACGGCGCCGAGGGCGTCTCGGTGGTCGATGCGAGCGTCGAGCTGGCGGCGGAGGCTTCCTTCGCCCAGACGGTCCTGACGAACGGCGCGCGGCGCCAGCGGATCGAGACCCGCGTGGCCCACCCCGGCGCCGGCGCGAAGCTTCGGCTGGATGGCGCCTATCTGCTGGCCGGCCAGCGCAATTCCGACCTGACCACCATCGTGGACCATCAGGCCGTGGACGGCGCGACCATCCAGCTCACCAAGGGCGTGGTGCGGGATCAGTCGCGCGGCGTCTTTCAAGGCCGGATCGTGGTCGCCGAGGGCGCGGACCGCACGGACGCGCGGATGGGGCACCATGCGCTGATCCTGTCCGACAAGGCCGAGGTCGACGCAAGGCCCGAACTGCTGATCTTCGCCGATGACGTACAGTGCGCTCACGGCAACACGATCGGCGCCCTGGACGAGGATGCGCTGTTCTATGCCGAGCAGCGGGGCATGCCGGCGGAAGTCGCGAAGGCGCTGCTGACCCAGGCTTTCGTCGGCGAGGTGATCGAGCGGATCGAGAACGAGGCGGTACGCGAGGCTGCGGAAGCCTGGGCCGCCGAGCGGCTGGAGCTCTCATGATGGCCTTCGACGTCGAGGCCGTTCGCGCCCAATTCCCGATCCTCAGTCGGCAGGTGAACGGCAAGCCGCTGGTCTATCTGGATAGCGCCGCCTCGGCCCAGAAGCCGCGGGCCGTGATCGACGCTATGACCGCGGTGATGGAAAGCTCCTATTCCAACGTCCACCGGGGCTTGCACACCCTGGCCAACGAGACGACCGACGCCTACGAGGCCGCTCGCAAGTCGATCGCCCGGTTCGTCAACGCCGGCGAGAACGAGATCGTCTTCACCAAGGGCGGCACAGAGGCGGTGAACCTGGTGGCTTCGGGCCTAGGGGCGACGATCAAGCCGGGCGACGAGATCGTGCTCACCGTGATGGAGCACCACGCCAACATCGTTCCTTGGCATTTTCTGCGCGAGCGGCTGGGCGCGGTGCTGAAGTTCGTACCGGTGCTGGAAGATGGCCAGCTCGATCTGGCGGCGTTGCCGGGCCTGCTGACCGAGCGGACCCGGATGGTCGCGGTCACTCAGATGTCCAATGTGCTGGGGACGATCAATCCGATCGCCGAGATCGCGCGCATCGCCCACGCGGCCGGCGCCCAGGTGCTGGTCGACGGTTGCCAGGGCGTCGTCCATCAGCCAGTGGACGTGAAGGCCCTCGACGTCGATTTCTACGTTTTCTCCGGCCACAAGCTCTACGGGCCGACCGGGATCGGCGTGCTGTACGGCAAGAGCCAGGCGCTGGCCGCCCTTCCGCCCTATCAGGGCGGCGGCGAGATGATCGGCGAAGTGCGGCTGGAGGCGATCACCTACGCCGATCCGCCGCATCGGTTCGAGGCCGGCACGCCGCCGATCATCGAGGCCATCGGCCTCGGCGCAGCCGTCGAGTGGCTGAACGGCATCGATCGAAAGGCGGCGGCAGAGCACGAAGCGCGGCTCTATGCGCGTGTGCGCGAGGGCCTGAGGGGCGCCAACTGGCTGCGAGTCATCGGCGAGGCGCCAGGCAAGGGCGCGATCATGGCCTTCACCGTCGACGGCGCTCACGCCCATGACGTGGCCCAGATCCTCGACCGCTATGGCGTGGCGGTCCGCGCCGGCACCCATTGCGCCGAGCCGCTGATGCGGCGTTTCGGCCTGACCGCAAGCGCCCGGGCGTCCTTCGCCCTATATAACACCGAAGGGGAGGCCGACGCTTTCGTCGACGCGCTGACCCGCACCCAGGCCTTTTTCGCTTGAGTATGATCATGGACGACGCCGCCTCCATCGAGCCGATCACGACCCCCGCGCTGTCACAGGCAGAGCTGGATGCGCTGACCGATCAACTGATCGAGAAGCTGAAGACGGTGTTCGACCCGGAGATCCCGGTCGACATCTACGAGCTGGGCCTGATCTACAAGGTCGATGTCTCCGACGACAAGGACGTGGCCATCGACATGACCCTGACGGCGCCAGGCTGCCCGGTCGCCGGCGATATGCCGGGCTGGGTGCAGGATGCGGTCAGGGAAATTCCGGGCGTACGTAACGTGACTGTCGAGCTGGTCTTCGACCCGCCGTGGGATCCTTCGCGCATGTCGGACGAGGCCAAGCTTCAACTCAACATGTTCTGACCCCATATAGGATTCGAGCATGACCCAACTGTCCGCCAGCCCTGCGCCCCGCGCCCGTCGTCCCCGGCCCAAGGTCGTCACCTTGACCGAAGCGGCCGCCGCACGCGTCCGCGAGATCATGGACAAGGCCGAAAAGCCTTATGCGGGCTTGCGCGTAGGGGTGAAGAACGGCGGCTGCGCGGGCCAGGAATATATCCTGGAATATGCCGAGCAGGCCGGGCCGCTGGACGAGGTGGTCGAGGACAAGGGCGTGACCATCCTGGTCGAGCCGAAGGCGGTTCTGTTCCTGATCGGGACCGAGATCGACTACGTCGCCACCCGGCTGGCGGCGAAGTTCGTGTTCCGGAACCCGAACGAGACGGACGCCTGCGGGTGCGGCGAGAGCGTCACCATCGAACCCGCCAAGACCCTCGACTCCTAATTTCGTAAAATTGCACATCGGGAGGTGACGCCGAACGCGGCGCGCCTCAGGCTCCGCCGATCCGGTTCGGACGATGGAGAAGGCATGTTCAGCTCGCGGATCGACCTGCAGCGTACGCGGACGGGACACGATCATCACCGCGTTACGTTCGTCGAGCTGTTCTTCGACCTGGTCTTCGTCTTTGCGGTGACGCAGCTCTCGCACGGCCTGCTGAAGAACCTCACGCCGATGGGGGCGGTAGAGACCGGATTGCTGTTCCTGGCGGTCTGGTGGGTCTGGATCTTCACCTGCTGGATCACGAACTGGCTCGACCCGGAGCGCCAGGCAGTGCGGCTGATGCTGATCGTCCTGATGCTGGCGGGCCTGTTCCTGACCATGTCGCTGCCCGATGCCTTTGGGGAAAAGGGGCTGCAGTTCGCCTGCGCGTTCGTCTTCATGCAGGTGGGGCGGTCGAGCTTTGCGCTGTGGGCCTTGCGCCGGCATAACCCTCAGAACTACTTGAACTTCGTTCGCATCACCGCCTGGCTGGCCTTCTCAGGAATCTTCTGGATCGTGGGGGGGCTCTCGGAGGGGGGAGCACGCCTGGCCCTATGGGCGCTCGCCGTGGCGATCGAGTTCGCAGGCCCTTCGATGGGGTTCTGGACGCCGGGCCTGGGACGCTCGGCTTCGACCGATTGGGTGGTGGAGGGCGGCCACATGGCCGAACGCTGCGCGCTGTTCGTGATCATTGCTCTGGGGGAGTCGATCCTTGTGACCGGCGCCACTTTCGCCGAACTGCCGATGACCGCTTCCGCAGCGACAGCATTCGGCGCGGCGTTCGCCGCCAGCGTGTCGATGTGGTGGATCTATTTCGACGCCGCCGCCGAGCGCGCTAGCCAGAGGATCGCAAAGTCCGACGATCCGGGGCGTCTTGCGCGGCTCGCCTACACCTATATCCATCTGCCGTTGGTCGCCGGCATCGTGGTCACAGCCGTCGGCGACGAGCTGGCCCTGACCCACCCGCTAGGCCCGGTGGACCTTGGGACCGCCCTGGTGTTGCTGGGCGGCCCTGGCATCTATCTCGCGGGCGACGCCCTATTCCGGCGGGCGACCATAGGCAAGGCGCCCCGCTCGCACCTGGGCGGTCTGCTGGCTCTTGCGCTGCTCGCGCCGGTCGCAGGCGCTATGACGCCGATGACTCTGAGCCTGGCGACTTCCGGTGTCCTCGTGGCGGTGGCGGGTTCGGAGACCCTCCTGCTGCGCCGCCGCGAACGGCGCGCGACCACTAGCGCCCCTTGAAGACGGCGGGCCGCTTCTGCAGGAAGGCGAGAACCCCTTCGCGATTGTCCTCGGTCCGTCCTGCAGCCTTTTGCGCCAGACGCTCGGCGTGGAGCTGGCCTGACCACTCGTCGTCCAGGCTGTCCCAGATGAGCTTGCGGATCGAGCCGAGCGCCTTGGGTCCGGTGGCGAGCGCCTTGGCGAACTCCATGGCGGTAGGCATCAGCCTGTCGTCGGGCACGCAGCGATTGATGAGGCCCCAGCTCTCGGCGGTCGAGGCGGTGATCTTCTCGCCGAGCAGAGCCATTTCCATGGCCCGAGCCTTGCCGATGAAGCGTGGCAGCAGGTAGGTCGACCCTCCGTCCGGAACCAGGCCGATGCGCCGGAACGCCTGGAGGAAATAGGCGCTCTCGGCGGCGACGATGATGTCGCCCATCAGGGCCAGGGAGCAGCCGACGCCCGCAGCAGGACCGTTCACAGCCGTGACGATCGGGATCGGATAGTCGCGGATCGCCGTCATGAAGGGGTTGTAGACGCTCTCCAGGACCGAGCCTGCGTCCGGTCCGTCCGGATCCGGGTTGGCCGGAGCGGTCCCGCGTCCCGAGAGGTTCGCGCCGGAGCAGAAGCCGCGGCCCTCGCCGGTGATGATCAGACAACGGATGACCTCGTCGGCCTTCATCGTGTCGGTGGCATGCTGTAGCTCGTCCATCAGGTCGAGGCCGGCAGCGTTCAAGGTCGAGGGGTCGGCCAAGGTGATGACGCCGATGCCGTCGGTCGTCGCCGTTCTGATCTTCTCATAGGCCATGACATCCTCCCTCGTGCGCCTTTTCGCGAGACTAAAGAGGATATGTCCTGACGTCAGGCTAGAGGGAAAGCGCCTCAGGCGGCGACGGAGTGCTCGGCAGTGCTCACGCGGTTGCGGCCGCTGCGCTTGGAGACATAGAGCGCTTTGTCGGCGCGCTCCATCAGGCCGTGGGCGCCTTCGCCGCCCCGTAGCTCTGCGAGACCAGCGGAAATGGTGATGGCTCCGAGGTCGTCATTGGTGGAGCGGCGCTTGAGCATGCGTGAGCCGACCTCTTCGCGGATGTCCTCCAGCACTGCGGCCGCCTGCTCGACGCGCTCTCTCGGAAAGATGAGGGCGAACTCTTCGCCGCCATAGCGGGCGGCGAAGCGGGGCGGGGCGCCGACACGCCCGATCACGCTGGCGACATAACGGATCACCTGGTCGCCGGTCTGGTGCCCCCAGGTGTCGTTGAAGGTCTTGAAGTGGTCGATGTCGATAAGGGCGAGGGTCAGGTTCTGGCCGTCGGAGACCGCGTCGGCGCAAGCGCGGGCGAGTTCTTCATCGAAGGCCTTGCGATTGGCGAGGTTGGTGAGGCCGTCGGTAGTGGCTTCGCGGCGCACCTGCTCCAGGTGCTCGCGCAGCTTGACCACCTGGCTGGTCGATTCCGAGAGGCGGGACTCGAGGAGTTTGTTCTCCTGCTGCACCTGACGAGTGGCGCTGATCAGCGTGTCGACCATCGCCTTGAGATCGAAGCCGGCGGGGCCTGTGAGGGTGCGCGAGGCGCCCGCTAGGGTGTCGCCATAGGCTTCGCTGGATTTCTGGGCGGTCTTGATCGCCAGGCTGACCGCATCCAGTTCCTTGGTGAGGGCGTCGCCCGCGTCGCGGATTTGCTCGGAGAGTTTAGCTTTCGGAAGATAGGCGGCGGCCAGTTCGTCGGCGACAAGATCGGTGAAGGCTTCGCCCGTGGAGAGGAGGCGGGCGATCTCCCGCCCGAGAGGGCTGTCGGGGGCCCCGACGAAATAGGTCCAGAGTTCGAAATTGACGGGTGTCGGCCAGGCCGCGTGCGCCTCCATGGCCGCCAGCGCGTGACGAGCCAGCGCATAGGCGCCAGGGCCGCGCAGCTTGGCTTCGATCTCTTCGGACATTCTGTCTTTCCTGAGTTCCTTCAGGTCACGGCCCTGCGGGCTGCGCCCCGGAAGTGAGGTCAGACTTAGTGTAGAGAGTCGAACGACCCGTTAAGGCCGTTAGTTAAGCTTATTCTGCCGAAGGCGTCAGCGGCGTCCGGCGGAGCAGGAAGGCCGGCACGTCGGCGCCGAAACCCACCACTTCCTTGTCGCCCTTATCGCCTTTGTCGCTCTCGCTGCGACGTGCGCTTCGGCGCGGAGGTTCAGGCGCGAACGGCGCCGGTTCGGCGGCCTCAGCGCGTCGCGAGGCCTTGCGCTTCGGCGTCGGTTCCTCAGCGGGAGCGGGGACGAGGGGCTCCATCGCGGCGACTTCGCCATGCGGCGCCACGGGGCGGGGGCGCTCGCGACCACGGCCGCGCTCACTGCTTCGACCGCCCCGTTCACGGCCGTTCGCACGGCGCTCGTCCTTGATGGCGGCGAAGTCGACGCCTTCGATGGTCACCTCTTCGGGGACCTTGCCGATCAGCTTGAGCACCTTGTCGATGTTCTTGGCGTCGGCCGGCGTGACGATCATGAAGGCCTCGCCGGTGCGTCCGGCCCGACCTGTCCGCCCAATGCGGTGCACGTAATCGTCGGCATGGTGCGGCACGTCGTAGTTGAAGACGTGGCTGACGTCCGGAATGTCGAGCCCCCGCGCGGCGACGTCCGAGGCGCAGAGCAGCTTCAGGCCGCCATTGCGGAAGCTTTCCAGGGTCCGCATCCGGGTCGTCTGGTCCAGGTCGCCATGAATGGCGCCGGCGTCGAAGCCATGTTTCTTCAGGGACTTGGCGACGATATCGACTTCCGACTTCCGGTTGCAGAAGACGATGCCGTTCTTGATGTCGCTACGCTCGATCAGCATGCGCAGCGCGGTCCGCTTGGCTTTCGGGTCGGAGGTCGGCAGGCGCAGGATGTGTTGCTTGATGGTCTCGGCCGTGGTGGCCGGGCGCGCGACCTCGATCCGCTGCGGATCGTTCAGGAACTGTTTGGTGAGCCGGGTGATCTCGGGCGGCATGGTCGCCGAGAAGAACAGGGTCTGTTTCTTGGGCGGCGTCAGCTTGAAGATGCGTTCGATGTCCGGGATGAAACCCATGTCGAGCATGCGGTCGGCTTCGTCGACCACCAGGATCTGTACGCCGGTCAGCAGCAGCTTGCCGCGCTCGAAATGGTCGAGCAGGCGGCCGGGGGTGGCGATGAGCACGTCGACGCCGCGGTCGAGTTTCAGTTCCTGGTCGCCGAAGGAGACGCCGCCGATGAGCAGGGCCCAAGAGAGGGTGCGCTTCTGGCCCCTGGAGTAGCGCTCGAACGAGGCGGCGACCTGATCGGCCAACTCACGCGTGGGCGCCAGGACCAGCGAACGAGGCATACGCGCCTTGGAGCGCCCGGCCGCCAGACGCTCGATCATCGGCAGGGTGAAGGCAGCGGTCTTGCCGGTGCCGGTCTGGGCGATGCCTAGGACGTCGCGTCCCTGTAGGGCGACCGGGATGGCCTGCGCCTGGATGGGAGTAGCGGTCGTGTAGCCCGTATCGGCGACGGCCTGAAGCGTCGCGGGGGACAGGCCCAGTTCGGAAAATTCGGTCATTCAGCAGCAATGGGAGCGGAAAGTCCGCTCAGGGTCAAAAGCCGGCGACGAGCCGCGGCGGCGCGAACGGCGATCGCCGTGCGCGCCGGAAGATACGGCGTGACGGGCTCAAGTCAAATCTGTTCTGCAGAAGGCGGGGCGGCTTGCGCCGCGATCAAGCCGTCGGCCGTCCGCGCGGGTGCGGAGGACGCCGCCCGCAGGCGGCGTCCCCACCGGCGACCAAGCTCCATGCCTGGGCGCTCGATGAAGGCATAGAGCACCCAGGCGATCGGGATCAGCGCGGCGGAGGTGACGAGCACCGCCAGCGGGAAGGTGACGCCGGACCCGCCGGGGATCTCCTGGATGCGTTCGTAGACGCCGAGTTGGCTGAGCACGAAGATCACCTGGGGATGCCCGAGATAGAGGCCGAAGCTGATCTTGCCGAGGAACTCGGTAGCGGGATTGGAGAGGATGGCGAGAGGCCGTAGCGCCATGCCCAGGCAGATCAGCGCGAAGGGCGCGCCCCAGGCCATCATGTAGAGGATATTGACGGTCCAGCCGATGCGGCCGGCCAGCATGCTCGCGCTCGCCCACATGGCTACCGTCATCACAAGGCCGGCGATTGTGAGGACGCCGCCCAGCCGCGGGCTGGCGAACTGGGAGAGTCTGAAGGCGATCAGGCCAAAGCCGAAATAGGGCAGGTTGAAGAGCAGTCCATGGACCACGAAGGACGGGTTCAGCTTCAAGCGCGTGCCGGTCGCCGCGAAGACTAGGGCGAGGCCGCCGAAGGCCACGGTCACGAGGATCGCCCGCGGAAGCGTCCGGGCCAGGGCCATCACGAACGGGAAGATCACGTAGAAGAGCATCTCCACGCCGATCGACCACGACGCCGGCGCGATGCCGTCCACCGCGTCGGGAGCGAGGTTGAACAGGAAGGTCAGGCAGAGGACCAGGAGCGAGAGGGACGGCGGCGGTCCGCCGATCAGCGCCATGGCCGCCATCCAGGTCGCCAGGGCCAGGTAATAGAGGGGGGCGATCCGCAGCAGCCGCCGCAGGTAGAACTCCTGCAGCCGGCCGTCGCCGAATACGCGCCCGTCATAGCCGTAGGCGAGACTGAAGGCGCTGACCACGAAGAACAGCGGCACGCCGTAGCCGAAGAAGTCCTTCATGAACTCCAGGCTTTGCGGAACCGGCGCCTGGGCCAGGTGGATAACGTGGAAGATGACGATGGCGAACGCAGCGTAGGCGCGCAGGGATTCAACGCCGCCCAGCCGCGGACGACCGCCCGCATTGCTCGCAGAACCAGCAACCATAACTCACCTCCACCGTGGGGTGCGAAACTAGAGGTGGATTCGAGCCTCGACCAAACCCTGTGGGTCAGACGTCGAGATCGGCGGTCGCGAACTCGGCGTTTTCCTGGATGAACCGGAAGCGCAGCTCGGGCTTGCGGCCCATGAGCGCCTCGACCAGATCCTCGACCGTTTCCTCGGCGCGCGGCAGCGTTACGCGAGCCAGGGTCCGGCGGGCCGGATCCATGGTGGTTTCCTTGAGTTGGCCGGGCATCATCTCGCCGAGGCCCTTGAAGCGGCCGATCTCCGGCTTCTTGCCCTTGAACTCTGTGGCCAGCAGTTCCTCGCGGTGGGCGTCGTCGCGAGCATAGATGGTCTTGCCCCCGTGGCTCATCCGATAAAGCGGCGGAAGGGCGAGGTAGAGCCGGCCTGAGCGGATGAGCTCGGGCATGGTGCGATAGAAGAAGGTGATCAGCAGGGATGCAATGTGAGCGCCATCGACGTCGGCGTCCGTCATGATCACCACGCGCTCGTAGCGCAGCTCTTCTTCCTTGAACTTCTTTCCGGGTTGGACGCCGAGCGCCAACAGCAGGTCTGAAAGCTCCTTGTTGGCGATGAGCTTGTCGAGAGAAGCCGAGGCTACGTTCAGGATCTTGCCGCGCAGGGGCAGGATCGCCTGGGTCCTGCGGTCGCGGGCCTGCTTGGCCGAGCCGCCGGCGGAATCGCCTTCGACTAGGAAGATTTCGGTGCCGTCCGTCGCCTGGCCCGAGCAGTCGGCGAGCTTGCCCGGCAGCCGCAGCTTGCGGGTGGCCGAGGCGCGGGCGACTTCCTTGTCGCGGCGGCGCTTCAGTCGCTCCTCCGCGCGGTTGATCACGAACTCGAGCAGCGCCGTCGCGGCCTTCGGCTGGGCGGTCAGCCAGTGGTCGAACGGGTCGCGCAGGGCGTTCTCGACCAGGCGCTGGGCTTCGGACGAGGACAGTTTTTCCTTGGTCTGCCCTTGGAACTCCGGATTGGCGATGAAAACGCTGACCAGGGCGCCGGCCTGCGCGATCACGTCCTCCGCGGTGATGAGGCCGCCACGCTTCTCACCGGTGAGCTCGGCATATTGCTTGAGACCGCGGGTGAGGACGGCGCGTAGGCCCGCCTCGTGGGTGCCGCCTTCGGGGGTGGGCACGGTGTTGCAGTAGGACTGCATGAAGCCGTCGGCCTCGCCGAAGCCCGCGGGAGTCCAGGTGATGGCCCACTCGACCTTGCCGGTCTCGCCCGGCCGCTCGTAACGACCGGCGAAGGGGGCGGGCGTTACGGTCTCGATCGTCTTGACCCGCTCTGCCAGGAAGTCGGCCAGGCCGTTGGGGAACCGGAAGGTCGCCTCGGGCGGGGTCTGGTCGTGGATGCGGGAGGGATCGCAGCTCCAGCGGATCTCGACGCCGCCGAAGAGATAGGCCTTGGAGCGGGCCATCCGATAGAGGCGCGCAGGCTTGAAGGCGCAGCCCTCGCCGAAGATCTGCTCGTCGGGCAGGAAGCTGATGGCCGTGCCCTTCTTGCGGGTCGGGTTCAGCTTTTCGATGGAGCCGAGGGGCTTGCCGCGGCTGAAGGACTGACGCCACTCGAAGCCGTCCTTCCACGCGGTGACGTCCACGCGCTCGGATAGGGCGTTGACCACCGAGACGCCGACGCCGTGCAGTCCGCCGGAGGTCTCGTAGGCCTTGCCGGAGAACTTACCGCCCGAGTGCAGGACGGTCATGATGACTTCAAGGGCCGATTTGCCCGGATGCTTGGGGTGCGGATCGACGGGAATGCCGCGGCCGTCGTCCTTCACCGTCAGTCGGCCGTCGGCGTCCATGCGGACCTCGATGACCTTGGCGTGGCCGGCCACCGCCTCGTCCATGGCGTTGTCGAGGACTTCGGCGAACAGGTGGTGCAGCGCCCGCTCGTCGGTGCCGCCGATGTACATGCCGGGCCGCTTGCGCACCGGCTCCAGCCCCTCGAGGACCTCGATGTCCTTGGCCGAATAGCCGCTCGTCGGCTTCTCGCTCAGCACCTCTGGATCGGGGCGCGGCTCATGCGGCTGGGCCAGCGGCGCAGCCGGCGCAGGATTGAGGGCGTCATCGAAAAGGGAGGCTTGGGGGGGAGCGGCCTGGGACATGCGACCCTGAAAATGGAACGATTCGAGGTCGCCATATGAATCGCCCAGGCGTTCAAATCAATGCGACCGGGCGCTGCCGCCTCTCACGCCTGTCCGTTACGCAACTCCAGGGAGCCGCATGATGAGGATATTGCCGCCCATATTGGTCCTGGGCCTGTTGATCCTGATGGCCCTGCTGAGGGCTGGCGCGCCGGGCCCGATCATTCCGCCGCCTTGGCCGTGGCTGGGCATGGTCCCGTTGCTGGCGGGCCTGGCGCTGCTGATCGCGGGGTCAGGGCGGTTCAGAGAGGTCGGGACCAATATCAAGACCTTCGACGAGCCGGATGTCCTCGTCACCGACGGGCCGTTCCGTTTCAGCCGCAACCCGATGTACCTGGGCTTCCTCCTGCTCCTGACGGGCGTGGCTGCGATCATGGGGGCGGGCAGCCCCTTCGTCGGCCCGCTGGTCTTCGCGCTCGCCGCAGGGCTCTGGTACATCCCATATGAGGAACGTGCGATGCGCGCCAAATTCGGCGAGGCCTACGAGGCCTATGCCCGGAGGGTGCGCCGCTGGATCTGAGACCTGGATGCGAAAAAGGCCGCGGATCGCTCCGCGGCCTTCGTGTTTTCGCTTCAAGCGTCGACTAGCACGCGAAGTACATGTCGAATTCCACCGGGTGCGGGTGGAGCTGGAGGCGCATCACTTCCTGCATCTTCAGCTCGATGTAGGCGTCGATGAAGTCGTCGTCCATGACGCCGCCGGCCTTCAGGAAGGCGCGATCCTTGTCGAGGTTTTCGAGGGCTTCACGCAGCGAGCCGCAGACTTCCGGAACCTTCTTCTGCTCGCGCGGCGGCAGATCGTAGAGGTTCTTGTCTTGCGCCGCGCCCGGGTCGATCTGGTTGATGATGCCGTCCAGGCCGGCCATCAGCAGGGCGACGAAGGTCAGGTAGGGGTTGCCCATCGGGTCCGGGAAGCGGGCTTCGATGCGCTTGGCCTTCGGCGAGTCGACGTGCGGGATGCGGATCGAGGCCGAGCGGTTGCGGGCCGAGTAGGCCAGCTTCACCGGGGCTTCGTATCCCGGCACCAGACGCTTGTAGGAGTTGGTGGTCGAGTTCGAGAAGGCGTTGATCGCCTTGGCGTGCTTGATGATGCCGCCGATGTACCAAAGGCACATCTGCGACAGGCCAGCGTACTTGTCGCCGGCGAACAGCGGCTTGCCGTCGGCCCAGATCGACTGGTGGACGTGCATGCCCGAGCCGTTGTCGGCGAACATCGGCTTGGCCATGAAGGTTGCGGTCTTGCCGTAAGCCGCCGCCACGTTGTGGATGACGTACTTATAGAGCTGCATCCGGTCGGCCATGGTGATCATGGTGTCGAACTTCAGGCCGAGTTCGTGCTGGGCCGGCGCCACTTCGTGGTGGTGCTTTTCCGGCTTCATGCCGAGCTCGCCCATGACCGCCAGCATTTCGCCGCGCAGGTCCTGGGAGGAGTCGACCGGGTTGACCGGGAAGTAGCCGCCCTTCGGGCCCGGGCGATGGCCCATGTTGCCTTCCGGATAGGCCTTGTTCGAGTTCACCGGTAGTTCGGTGGAGTCATAGGAATAGCCGGTGTCGTGCGGCGCGGTGGACCAGCGCACGTCGTCGAAGATGAAGAACTCGGCTTCCGGGCCGAAGAAGACGGTGTCGCCGATGCCCGAGGACTTCACGTAGTTCAGCGCGGCCTTGGCGATCGAGCGCGGGTCGCGGTTGTACGGGGTGCCCGTGTCCGGGTTCACGATGTCGCACATCAGGGCCAGCGTGGTCTGCTGGTAGAACGGGTCGATGATCGCGGTGTCCAGGTCCGGACGCAGCTTCATGTCGCTTTCGTTGATGGCCTTCCAGCCCGCGATCGACGAACCGTCGAACATCGTGCCGTCGGTGAGGAACTCATCATCGACAAGGTCAATGTCGAAGGTGACATGCTGCATCTTGCCGCGAATGTCGGTGAAGCGGACGTCGACGTACTTGACGTCCTTTTCCTTGATCAGATCCAAAATGTCCTTGGCGGTGGTGGCCATGGTCGTATCCCCTTGAAGAAGTCCGAAATTCTCGTGTGTCAGACGGCCGCTGCGCCGGTCTCTCCGGTGCGGATGCGCAGTACGTCCGAGACTTCCGAAACGAAGATCTTGCCGTCCCCGATGCGGCCCGTGCGCGCGGCGCTGACGATGGCTTCCAGCGCAGCCTCGAGTTGATCGTCAGCCACGACCACCTCGATCTTGATCTTAGGTAGAAAGTCCACGACGTACTCGGCGCCGCGATAAAGCTCGGTGTGGCCTTTCTGACGACCATAGCCCTTGGCCTCGATCACCGTCATGCCTTGGACGCCGAGCTCCTGAAGAGCTTCTTTCACTTCGTCTAGTTTGAACGGTTTGATGATGGCTTCGATTTTTTTCATACCAAGCTCACGCGTGTGCGCCGCCGAAGCGGTCGAGGGCTACGAGCACGCTCCGGGCAAGCTCTACAAGAGGCATGGGCTTGCGGTTCCGTCGCGGGATCGTGCGATAATGGGAATGCCTAGAATTTGATCAGGTGGCGCCTCCAATCCGATCAGCGCAGGAAATCCGCTTTTTTGCGCTGCTCAACAATGCGTCGCGCACCTGACTTGGCCGTGGAGGGAAGGACAGCATGGACGACAGGACGCCAGTTCTAATCGGCGCGGGGCAATTCACGTACAGGGGCGAGCCCGGCGTTTCTCCTTCCCCCACGGAACTGCTGAAGATTGCAGCGGAAAATGCCGCAAAGAACGCCGGTCTTGCCGTCGAAAAGCTCAGCGAGATCGACGGGCTGGCGGTGGTCGGCTTCACCGTGGACGCGCCAGGCGGCGCCCGCGTCGTGCCGCACTCGACCAATCCGCCCGTCACACTGGCGAAACGAATCGGCGCTGAGCCGGCCTATGCCGTTTATTCACACATGGGCGGAAACAGCCCGCAGCAACTGGTGAACATCGTCGCCGAACGGATCGCCAAAGGGGAGACGGAGTTCGCGCTGGTGGTCGGCTGCGAGTTCCTCGGCTCGGCCACCAAACGTCTGAAGGCTGGGCTGGGCTTCGATAATTGGGACGACGCCGAGGACCTTCCGGAACCCGAGCGGGTCGGGGATCCACGTCCGGGCGTCACGCCCTACGAAGCCAAGCACGGCCTTGGCCGGCCGATCAATTGCTATCCCTTGTTCGAGAACGCCCTTCGCGCGCGCGATGGCCGCTCGATTCCCGATCACCAGAAGCGGCTGGGAAAGCTGTTCGCGCCCTTCACCAGGGTGGCTGCGAAGAACCCGATCGCCTGGTTCCCAATCGAGCGGTCGGCCGAGGAGCTGGTGACGGTCGATGACCGGAACCGGATGATCGGCTTCCCCTATCCAAAGTACCTCAACGCGATCATGGAGGTGGATCAGTCCGCCGGCGTGCTGGTGACCAGCCTGAAGAAGGCGCGCGAGTTGGGCGTGGCCGACGACAAGCTTGTCTATCTGCACGGCTGCGCCGACGCCTCGGACCTCTGGTATCCGCTGGATCGCCAGGACTTCCATTCCAGCCCTGCCATGCGGCTCACCGGCCAGCGGGCGCTGGAGATGGCCGGCGTCGGCCTGGGCGACATCGCCCATATCGACCTCTATTCCTGCTTCCCAGTCGCTGTGGAGATCGGGGCCGAGGAACTGGGTCTGTCGCTGGACGACCCGCGCGGACTGACGGTGACCGGCGGTCTGCCGTACATGGGCGGTCCGGGCAACAACTACGCCATGCACTCAATCGCCGAGATGACGCAGCGACTGAGGGCGGATCACGGAGCCTACGGGCTGATCACCGCCAATGGCTGGTTCCTCACCAAGCAGTCGACGGGGATCTATTCGACCAGACCCCCGGCCAAGCCGTTCGACCGCCAGGACCCGAAGGTGCTGCAGGCTCAGATCGACGCCCTGCCGCATCCGCCTGTCATCGAAGAGCCAAGCGGATCAGCCACAATCGAAACCTATACGGTGGTGCACGGCCGCGAAGGGTACATGATGGGCATCGTGGTCGGACGTGATTCCGAGGGTCGGCGCTTCGTCGCCAATACGCCCTCGGACGAGGCGACCCTGGCCGATCTGGAGGCCCGGGAAGCGATCGGACGCACGGGGACCGTGAGCCGCTCCGACGACGGCGCCCGCAACATATTCGTACCGGATTGATCTGATGTCGCGACTTTACCTGATCCGCCATGGCAAGCCCGCAGCCGTCTGGGGCGAAGCCGACGAAGACCCCGGCCTCGACGAGGCCGGAAAGGCCCAGGCCAATGCGGCGCGCGACTATCTGATGTCGCTGCCGAAGGCCGATCGTCCGACGCGGGTCGTCAGCTCACCCCTGCGCCGGTGTCGCGAAACCGCGATGCCGACGGCGGAGGCGCTGGGCGTCGAGGTCGAGATCGATCCCTTGGTCGGGGAGATCCCGACCCCGCAGGCGTTGAACGCCGAGCAGCGCCCGGCCTGGCTGAAGTCGGTCTTCCAGGGCCGCTGGAAGGACGTCGAGGGCGATCTCGACTATGACGCCTGGCGCGGCGACGTGGTGCGGGCGTTGTATGCGCGCGCCGGCACGGCCGTCTTCTCGCACTACGTGGCGATCAATGCGGTGGTGTCGCAACTGGCCGGCGACGAGCGGGTGCTGGTCTTCCGACCGGACCACACTTCGATCACCACCTTGGAAACTGACGGTGAGCGCTTGACCTTGGTGGAGCAGGGGCGCGAAGCCTCGACCCAGGTCCTCTAGTTTCCGCAGGAGCAGCGCGTGATTGGGCGCAAGGTGCTGACTGTCGCCGAGATCGCCGGCGCCGATCGAGAGGCGATCGCGGCCGGCACGCCGGGTGCGGTGCTGATGGAGCGCGCCGGGGCCGCGGTGGCTGAGGCTATCGCCGAGCGGTTCTCGCTGCGGCCGGTCTGCGTGGTCTGTGGGCCTGGCAACAACGGCGGCGACGGATATGTGGTCGCGCGGCTGCTGGCTGAGCGCGGCTGGCCGGTAGAGGTGAGGGCGCTTGCCCCGCCAACGACGCCGGACGCCCAGGCTGCAGCAGCGGCGTGGGGCGGGGAACTGGCCGCCTTCGATGCGCCGCTGAACGCCCGGCTCTATGTGGACGCCATGTTCGGCGCGGGCCTTGCCCGCCCCCTGAGCGGTGAAGCGGCGGCGATGGCCAACCGGCTGGCGGCGCAGCCCGAGGCGGTCGTGGCGGTCGATGTGCCGTCCGGGCTGCTGGGTGACACCGGCGCGCCGGTCGGGCCGGTGGTGATCGCCGGGCTCACGGTCACGTTCCATGCCAAGAAGCCGGCGCACGTGCTTCAGCCGGGACACGAGCTGTGCGGCGAGGTGCTGGTGGCCGACATCGGGCTGGCCGATACGCCCAGCAATCTCATCGAGAACGGGCCGGACGTCTGGCTGGCGCATTTCCCCTGGCCGGCGGTGAACACCCACAAGCACGCGCGTGGCCGCCTGGTGGTGGTGTCGGGTGAGGCGTGGAACACTGGCGCCGCCCGGCTGTCGGCCCGCGCAGGCCTGCGGATGGGAGCCGGGCTGGTGACGGTGCTCTCGCCGTCCGAGGCGCTGCCGGTCAATGCGGCGCACCTGGAAGCGGTCATGCTGAAGGGTTTCGACACAGAGGCCGAGCTGGAACAGGCGGCGGCCGACGTTGATGCGGCGATCATCGGTCCGGCGGCCGGGATCACCGAGAACACTCTGGTCAACGTGCTGGCCCTGGCCCGGACCGGCGCGGCGCTGATCATCGACGCCGACGCCATCACCGTCTTCCGGGACGATCCGGAAGAGTTGTTCTCGGTGCTCGACGTGGACGACGTGCTCACGCCGCATCCCGGCGAGTTCGAGCGGCTGTTCCCCGGCGTGCTCAAGGACGCGCCCGAGCGCATCACCGCTGCGCGTAAGGCCGCCCAGCGCGCCGATGCGATCGTGCTGCTGAAGGGCGCCGACACGGTGATCGCGGCGCCAGACGGCCGCGCCTGTGTGAACACCAACGGCTCGCCCTGGTTGGCGACGGCCGGATCGGGCGACGTACTGGCCGGGTTCATCGGGTCGCTGATCGCCCAGGGCATGGAAAGCTTCGAGGCGGCGTGCGCCGCGGCCTGGATCCACGCCGAGGCGGCTGAACTGCACGGGCCGGGGCTGATCTCCGAGGACCTGCCGGGCCTGGCGCCGGCGGTGTTGCGCCGTCTCTATGAGGGACGTGTCGGCTGACCGCGAAGAAGGGGTTGGTGCGGGCGAGAGGACTCGAACCTCCACGCCTTGCGGCGCTGGAACCTAAATCCAGTGCGTCTACCAGTTCCGCCACACCCGCATCCGCGCCCACATAAGTGATCGCGGCCTTGAATCGCAAGGACATCCGGCGAGCGCCGCCTACCGGCGAAGACGGCCGTAGGTGAGGCGCACGCGGACCGTGCAGGTCAGCCCGCTCCATTAGGGGGGAGGGCGGACGTTTCGGTGTCGGCGCCGCCAGCCGTACCTTGTGGCGCGGCCAGAGCACCGTCTTTGCGCTTGGACAGACGCGTACGAAATGACATAAGAGCGCCCGCTCGCCGCCGCTCGTCCGGCGGCGCATACCTTTTCACCCCTAGGGCGGATCTGCCGGCGCGAGCCTGCGCCGCACTCCGGAATTCAAGAATGTCGATGCAGATCGTTGAAAAGTCTGGCGAAGGCCTGAGCCGCGTCTATGGCGTGACCGTCCCGGTCGCGGACCTGAACGAGCGGCTCGAGGCGCGGATCACCGAGATCACGCCGCAGCTCAACATCAAGGGATTCCGTCCCGGCAAGGTGCCGGCCGCCCACGTTCGTCGTCTGCACGGCAAGGCCCTGATGGCCGAAGTCGTCGAGCAAGCCATCTCCGAAACCGCCCAAAAGGTCCTGGAAGACAACAACCTGCGTCCCGCTGGCGAACCGGACCTGAAGCCGGAAGGCGACATCGCCCAGGTGATCGAGGGCAAGGCCGACCTGGCCTATGAAATGGCCGTCGAGCTGATGCCGGACTTCGAACCGGCCGACCTGTCGAAGATTTCGCTGACCCGTCCGGTCTACGAGCCGACCGAAGACGAGGTGAACGAAGCGGTCGAGGAACTGGCCAAGCAGAACCGGACCTACGAGCCGCGCACCGGCAAGTCGCTGAAGGCCAAGGACGGCGATCAGGTTCTGATCGATTTCGTCGGCCGTATCGACGGCGAAGCCTTCGACGGCGGTTCGGCCACCGACACCGAGCTGACGCTCGGCTCGGGTCAGTTCATCCCGGGCTTCGAAGAGCAGCTGGTCGGCGCCAAGCCGGGCGACGAAGTCATCGTGAAGGTCGCCTTCCCGGCCGATTACCAAGCCACTCAGCTGGCCGGCAAGGACGCCGAGTTCACCACCACAGTGAAGGAAGTCCGCGCCCCGGTGGAATCCAAGGCTGATGACGCCATGGCCGAGCGCCTGGGCATCGAGAGCCTGGAGAAGCTCAAGGAACTGTTGAAGTCCAACCTCGAAGCGCAATACGCCGGCGCCTCGCGCTTCAAGCTGAAGCGCGCCCTGCTGGACGTGCTGGACGAGAAGCACGACTTCCCGCTGCCGCCGAAGATGGTGGAAGCCGAGTTCGCCGCGATCTGGCAACAGGTCCAGGCCGACAAGGAACGCGGCTCGCTGCCGCCCGAAGACACCGAGAAGTCGGACGACCAACTGCAGACCGAGTACCGCAAGATCGCCGAGCGCCGCGTGCGCCTGGGTCTGGTGCTGGCCGAGATCGGCCGCGTGAACAACGTGCAGGTGACCGAGCAGGAACTGGTCGACGCCATGCGCAACGAAGCCATGCGCTATGGCCCGCAAGCCCAGCAGATCTTCGACATGTTCCGCCAGAACGCGAACATGCAGGCCCAGCTCCGCGCGCCGATCTTCGAGGACAAGGTCGTCGACCTGATCATCGGCAAGGCCGAGGTGAAGGACGAGAAGGTCTCCAAGGACGAGCTCCTCAAGGAAGACGACATGCCGGAAGGCTACGCCGACTAAGCGCCGGCCGATCGGGTTTCGGATCTACGGAAATCCCTCCCCATCGGGGGAGGGATTTTCTTTAGGGCCGATCGGTCACCTTGCGCTTGCCCCTCCGTCACGCGATATCGGAGGGGAACGCGGCTCTGCGCGCAGAGTCGATCCATAAGAGAGGCTTCCCTTTATGCGTGACCCGCAGATCACCGCGCTGAACCTGGTGCCCATGGTGGTGGAGCAGACCAGCCGCGGCGAACGCGCCTTCGATATCTTCTCGCGCCTGCTCAAGGAGCGGGTGATCTTCCTGAACGGTCCGGTCGAGGACGGCATGTCGGCGCTGATCTGCGCCCAGCTCCTCTATCTCGAGGCCGAAAACCCGAAGAAAGAGATCCAGATGTACATCAACTCCCCCGGCGGGGTGGTGACGTCCGGTCTCGCGATCTACGACACCATGCAGTACATCCGCTCGCCGGTCGTGACGCTCTGCATGGGCATGGCGGCCTCGATGGGCTCGTTCCTGCTGATGGCTGGCGAGAAAGGCCAGCGTATCGCACTGCCGAACAGCCGCATCATGGTGCACCAGCCCTCGGGCGGTTACTCGGGCAAGGCCTCGGACATCGAGCGCCACGCCGAGGATATCATCAAGACCAAGCGCCGGCTGAACGAGATCTACGCCAAGCACACCGGCCGTTCGTACGACGAGGTCGAGGAGAAGCTCGACCGCGACACCTTCATGACCCCGGAAGAGGCCAAGGAGTGGGGTCTGGTCGACCACGTGATCGAACGCCGCGCCGAAGACTGATCTGACGATGCCGCGCCACGTCCTGATCGTGGGCGGCTCGGGCATGCTTTCCGAAGTTGCAAGGGCGCTCGCCAGGGATGGCGGGCGCCTTTCGCATTTGTCCCGGCGAGCTTCGGCGGCGTGGGGCGAGGACGGCTACGACTGTGACTATCACGACGAGGTGCGGTTCGCCGCAGCCCTCGACCTCGCCATAGGGCGATGGGGCAGGCCCGACTTGGCTATCGCCTGGTTCCGAACGCTGAAGATCGCCGCGCCCCGGCTGCTGGCTCAGGCCGTTGACGGGCGGATGTTCCAGGTGCTGGGCAGCGGCGTGGCCGATCCGCAGCAGCCCGACCGGCTGAAGACGGCCGCGGCGGTGGCTGAGGGCCTGGAAGGCTGCCGACTGCGGCAGGTGGTGCTGGGCTTTCGGGTCGAAGATGGCGGCGCGCGGTGGCTGCGCCATGAAGAGATCGCCTTGGGCGTGCTCGGCGCGATCTCGGCCGATCGGACGTTCAGCGTGATCGGGGAGGTCGACCGTTGGCGGGCACGGCCTCGAAGCGCCTGATCGCTTGCGCCAGCAGGTGGGCGCGGCCTGCCTCGTCGTTCACCTCGAAGCGATCGAAATCGAGGCCGGCCTCATCGCGCAGGTCGGCGAAGAGGCCTTTCGGGTCCTCGTGGAAGTGCAGGAAGGCCTTGGCGCGCAGGTAGAAGACGCCGCGCTTCTTTTCGGCGAGACCAGGAAGGGTGCGGATCTGGGCCAGCAGCGGCTCGAGCAGGTCGAGGCTCTCCTGGCCGGCGTGGCGCATCAGTCCTCTCGCGGATACTGCGCCGGACGGGCCAGGTAATAATCGGCCGCCGGCAGGCCATCGACGGCCTCGACGGCGGCGTTGAAGATGCGCTGGTCGAAGCCGCCCCGGGCGGCGCGCTTGGCGAGGCGCTGGGTTTCGATCTCCTCCATCGTCAAGCCGCTGGCCTGCGCCAGGGCGGCGATAACCTCCATGACGTCGGCGAGTTCGGCCGCCAGCTCGGCGGGAGAGGCGGCGTCGCGAACTTCGCCGGCTTCTTCGGCCAGCTTGTTCTTGAGGGCTGAAACAAACTCGTCGTGGTCGAGCTGGCGCTCGAAGACCGCCAAGCCCTGGTCGCGCATCATCTGCGGCAGCCCGTCGCGGATCAGTTTCTGAACCCGGAAGCGCATCGGTCAGGGCTTCTCCACGAAGACTCGATAGCCGGGCTCTTCGGCGATGGCGAGCATCTCACGATCGCCGCTGGTGTCGCCATAGGCCGCGCGCAGGCGGATGTCGGCGCCGAAGACCTCCTGCAGGCGAAGGACTTTCTCGGCGCCGCGGCAGTTGGCGCTGGCGAAGGCTCCGGTCGCTCGGCCCTGCTCGTCGAAGACCAGTTCGGTGCCGAGGATCATGTCGGCGCCCAACCCGCGGGCGAACGGCGCGACGATGAGCTGTGGCGAGGCGGTCACGATCACCAGCTTGGCGCGCCGCTGGCCCCATCGGCGCCAGATGCGCAGGGCGTCGGGGCGAAGGAGGCGAGGGGCCATGAGCGTCGCGAAGGTTTGAGCGTCGGCCTCCAGCCGCTCGCGCGGGACGCCGCGCAGAAACTCGCGCGTGGCGGCCGCCTTGATCCGGCCCCGGTTGCGATGGCCCAGATAGGCGATCGCGGCCGGCGCCAGCCTGATAAGGCCGAGGTGATAGCGCACCGCGCCCGCCCGCCAGCGCAGGAACGCCGTGTAGCTGTCGCGTATGGTCAAGGTTCCGTCGAAGTCGAACGCGACGACGCCCGAGTCTTCGATGCGCTCGTCCTGAGATTCCAACGAGGCGCCTCCTATGCGCCGTAGTTGTCGTTTAGCCATCTATCCCCCAACACGTCGCGTACTGCGACATGTCAACTCAGGCGCCGATACCAAGGCTCGTGAAATTTGGGCTTCGCGAGACCTTGTTCGGCCTTGCGCGCCGGCTCTCTTGCGCCAGTTCGACACAATCCCATCTAGAGATTCGGACATGCCCGCTATCGGACGCCCCACAGCCAAATGTCACGGACGCATGTCGAAGGCTTGTGATCGCGGCTCGGATCGGGGAATGTCAAGGATTAGAGAACCCCAGGCACGTATCCTGCACACATGATGTCAGGGGCCAGGCCCCAGGGGACAGCGAAGGCGAAGACTTTCCGTCGGCGTCGTCGAGAGAGTGAGAAAACGACCATGACCAAGGCCGCAAGCGGGGACTCCAAGAGCACGCTGTATTGCTCTTTCTGCGGCAAGAGCCAGCATGAGGTCCGCAAGCTCATCGCGGGTCCGACCGTGTTCATCTGTGATGAATGCGTCGAGCTGTGCATGGATATCATCCGGGAAGAGCACAAGATTTCCTTCGTGAAGTCGAAGGACGGGGTCCCGACTCCGAAGGAGATTCGTGAGGTTCTCGACGATTACGTGATCGGGCAGGACCACGCCAAGAAGGTGCTCTCGGTCGCCGTCCACAATCACTACAAGCGCCTGAACCACGCGACGAAGAACAACGACGTCGAGCTCGGCAAGGCCAACATCCTGCTGATCGGTCCGACCGGCACCGGCAAGACCCTGCTGGCGCAGACCCTGGCCCGAATCATCGACGTGCCGTTCACCGTGGCCGACGCCACGACCCTGACCGAGGCCGGCTATGTCGGCGAGGACGTCGAGAACATCATCCTCAAGCTGCTGCAGGCGGCCGACTACAATGTCGAGCGTGCGCAGCGCGGCATCGTCTATATCGACGAAGTCGACAAGATCAGCCGCAAGTCCGACAATCCCTCCATCACCCGCGACGTGTCGGGGGAGGGCGTCCAGCAGGCGCTGCTGAAGATAATGGAAGGCACGGTGGCTTCGGTCCCGCCCCAGGGCGGCCGCAAGCACCCGCAGCAGGAGTTCCTGCAGGTCGACACGACGAACATCCTGTTCATCTGCGGCGGCGCCTTTGCAGGGCTTGAAAAGATCATCTCGGCGCGCGGGCAGGGCACATCGATCGGCTTCGGCGCCAAGGTGTCCGACCCCGACGAGCGCCGCACCGGCGAGATCTTCCGGCAGGTGGAGCCGGACGATCTGCTGCGCTTCGGCCTGATCCCGGAATTCATCGGCCGTCTGCCGGTGATTGCGACCCTGGACGATCTGGACGAGGTCGCGCTGGTCAAGATCCTGACCGAGCCGAAGAACGCCTTCGTCAAGCAGTACCAGCGCCTGTTCGACATGGAGAACGTCGGCCTGACCTTCACCGACGACGCCCTGCTGGCAGTCGCCCGCAAGGCGATCCAGCGCAAGACCGGCGCACGCGGTCTCCGCTCGATCCTGGAAGGTATCCTGCTCGACACCATGTACGAGTTGCCGACCTACGACGGTGTCGAAGAGGTGGTGGTGAACGCCGAGGTGGTTGAAGGCCGCGCCCAGCCGCTGGTCATCTACGCCGAGCGTCGCGATAAGGGCGGCGCCGCCTAGGCACGCGGTCCGGCAGATAACGACAAAGGCCCCGCGGATGAACCCGCGGGGCCTTTTGCGTGGCTGTTCATGGTCAAGACCGATCTGGGGCAGGGAACACAAAACGTAACATTTCGGCCTGGGCGCCCTGGACGAAATGTTGAAAAACCCTAGAGCTGGCTGCTCATCGGAAGGCGCCGCTTGAATATCGAACGCGCCTTTTCCTAGACAGAACGTCGCGCAGTTTGCTGCTGCGCTTGAATGCCGGTGCGAAGCGTCCACATAAATGAACCGAAGCGCCGCCTGCAAAGGCGGGACGGGCCGTCCGACTCAGACGCATCGTCTGATGTGACCGCGGTCCGGGGGCCGAGCCTGAACTCGCAACGGGCCGGCAGGAGTAAGAACGCATCATGTCCGAGATTAAAACCCTTCCCATTCTACCGCTGCGGGACATCGTGGTGTTCCCGCATCAACCGGTGCCGCTCTTCGTGGGCCGGGAGAAATCCGTACGCGCGCTCGAAGAGGCGATGCGGGGTGAAGGCAAGCAGATCCTGCTCGCGACCCAAAAGGACAAGGACGACGACGATCCGTCGCCCGAGGCCATCTATGACGTCGGGGTCGTGGCGACGGTTCTGCAACTGCTGAAGCTTCCCGACGGCACCGTGAAGGTGCTGGTCGAGGGCAAGACGCGGGCCGGCATCTCGCGCTTCACGGCGCAAGAGGAGTTCTATGAGGCCGAGATCGCCCCGATCTCGGAAGACGGCGGAGCTTCACCCGAGGCCGAGGCGCTTTCGCGCGCGGTCGTCGAGCAGTTCGAGAACTACGTAAAACTGAACAAGAAGGTGCCGCCCGAGGCGCTGGCTTCGATGCCGCAGGTCGATGCGCCAGGCGAACTGGCTGACCGTATCGCCAGCCACCTGTCGGTGAAGATCGCCGAGAAGCAGAGCCTGCTGGAGATCTTCAACGTCGTGAAGCGCCTGGAGAAGGTCTACGCCCTCATGGAGGGCGAGATCAGCGTCATGCAGACGGAGAAGAAGATCCGTAACCGCGTGAAGCGCCAGATGGAGAAGACGCAGCGCGAGTACTATCTGAACGAACAGATGAAGGCGATCCAGCGCGAGCTGGGCGAGCAGGACGATCAGCGCGACGAACTGATCGAGCTCGAGAAGCGCATCAAGAAGACCAAGCTTTCGAAGGAAGCCCGGGCCAAGGCCGAGGGTGAGCTGAAGAAGCTGCGCAACATGAGCCCGATGTCGGCGGAATCCACCGTCGTTCGGAACTATCTCGACTGGCTGCTGTCGATCCCGTGGGGCAAGGCCAAGACCAAGCCCATCGACTTGGTCAAGGCCGAGGAAATCCTGAACCGTGACCACTTCGGCCTGGAGAAGGTCAAGGAGCGCATCTTGGAGTACCTGGCCGTGCAGGCCCGGGTCGGTTCGCTGAAGGGCCCGATCCTCTGCCTTGTCGGTCCTCCCGGCGTGGGTAAGACTTCGTTGGGCAAGTCGATCGCCGAGGCGACCGGACGCGAGTTCGTGCGCGTCTCCCTGGGCGGCGTGCGCGACGAGGCCGAAATCCGCGGTCACCGCCGGACCTACATCGGCTCCATGCCGGGCAAGATCATTCAGTCGATGAAGAAGGCCAAGTCGAACAACGCCTTCTTCCTGCTGGATGAGATCGACAAGATGGGCTCGGACTACCGGGGCGACCCGGCCTCGGCCCTGCTCGAAGTGCTGGACCCGGCGCAGAACTCGACCTTCGGCGACCACTATCTGGAAGTCGATTACGACCTGTCGCCGGTGATGTTCGTCACCACCGCCAACAGCCTGAACATGCCTCAGCCGCTGCTGGACCGGATGGAGATCATTCGGATCCCTGGCTACACCGAGGATGAGAAGGTCGAGATCGCCAAGCGGCATATCCTGCCGAAGCTGACCAAGGACCATGGCCTGAAGCCGGAAGAGTTCATCGTTCCGGACGCGACCATCCGTGACCTGATCCGCTACTACACCCGGGAAGCCGGCGTCCGCTCTCTGGAGCGGGAACTGGGCGCCCTGGCGCGGAAGACGGTGCGTGACCTGGGCCGCGAGCAAGTGGCCTCGATCACGGTCGATGACGAGCGGCTGGCCAAGTATGCGGGCGTCCAGAAGTATCGCTACGGCGAGACGGACACCGAGGACCAGGTCGGCATCATCACGGGCCTCGCCTACACCGAGTTCGGTGGCGACATCCTGACCATCGAGGCGGTCAAGATGCCGGGTAAGGGCCGCATGTCCATCACGGGCAACCTGAAGGACGTGATGAAGGAGTCCATCGCCGCGGCGAACTCGTACGTCCGTAGCCGGGCCACCCGGTTCGGGATCGAGCCGCCGATCTTCGAGAAGACCGACGTGCACATCCACGTGCCGGACGGCGCCACGCCCAAGGACGGGCCGTCCGCAGGTGCGGCCATGGCCACGGCGATTGTCTCGGTCCTGACCGGGATCCCGATCCGCAAGGACCTCGCCATGACCGGCGAAGTCACGCTGCGGGGTCGGGTCACAGCCATCGGCGGCCTGAAGGAGAAGCTGCTTGCAGCGCTCCGCTCGGGCGTGAAGACGGTGCTGATCCCGCAGGAGAACGTGAAGGACCTGGCGGACATCCCGGACAACGTGAAGTCGGCGCTTGAGATCGTGCCGGTCTCCAACGTTGACGAGGTGCTTGCGCGGGCCCTGACCGAGCCGCTGACGCCGATCGAATGGAACCCGGCGGAGCAGCCGCCCGTCTCGGTTCCGGCCGAAGATGGCGCCGACGAGGCCGTCATCACCCACTAATCAGTGGAAAAGTGACGCAAATTCTGGCGGCGCGGGGCTTTCCCGCGCCGCCTTTGTTTGACGGGCGAAAAACGGCGCCCATAATCGCGCAACGCGAAGCAGCCTCGCGCATCCGCGAGAGGGCCGCGGTTTGGGACAACGGGCTGGGAGAGACAGAATGACCAAGGCCGAACTCGTCACGGCGATCGCCGACCAGGCGGGCCTGAACAAGGCGCAGGCGAAGGACGCTCTGGAAGCGTTCATCGACAGTGTGACGGCGTCGCTCAAGGCGGGACAGGAAGTGCGGCTCGTCGGTTTCGGTAGCTTTGTTCCTGTTACGCGCGCGGCGGGCACGGCCCGCAATCCGCGGACCGGCGAGACGGTCAACCGCCCCGCCTCGAAGACCGCACGCTTTCGGGTGGGCGAGGGGCTCAAGAGTTCGCTGAACTAAGCAGCTCCGTATCAGTTTGTTGGGGGCGGCCTCCGGAAGCGGAGGTCGCCCTTTTGCCTATTTATGGGGCGGCTAGCTCAGTTGGTCAGAGCACCTGGTTTACACCCAGGGGGTCGGGGGTTCGAACCCCTCGCCGCCCACCAGCCATCACCCATTACGCGCGCTACAGCTTGGCAAGCGGATTGGGCGCCCGCGACGAGGCTGGCCGGGGCAACGTATGAAGCACGTCAATATCTTGCAGAGCATCGAGGACCCGGCGCGGGGCTATGTCGGCCTGACGGGCGATCTGCGCGCGCGCGTTCGTAAGCACGATGCGGGTCACGTCGCACACGCATCGAAGTACGGTTCCTGGCGAGTGAGAACCTACTTCGGGTCCAATGATCGGGGCCGCGCCATATTTGAGCGGTGTTTGAAGGCCGCGTCAGGGCGCGCCTTCACCAGGAAGCGACTGTGACCATGCTCTACCGTCCCCTCGGCCGGACCGGCATGACGGTTTCCGAAATCGGTTTCGGCTGTGCGTCCTGGTGGGGACAGGCGCGGTTCGACGAGCGCGAGGCGGTCCGCCTGGTGCATGCGGCGTTGGACGGCGGCGTGACCTTCTTCGACACCGGCGCGGCCTATTCTGGCGGGGAGGCCGAGCCGCGGCTCGGGCGGGCCTTGCGGGGGAGAGACCTTGGCCGGGTGGTCGTGGCGACCAAGGCCGGCACCTATCACGATGGGCGCCGCATCGTACGCGACTTCCGTCCCGAGGCGATCGAAGCCAGCGTCGAACGCAGCCTGGGCCGGTTGGGGCTGGATACCTTGCCCCTGCTGCAACTTCACGGTCCGGCGGTCGCCGAACTCGACGAGGAACTGCGTGGTCGTCTGGCGCGATTGAAGCAGCGAGGCCTCATTCGGGCGCTCGGTGCGAACAGTTTCGATCCCACAGTCATTGAGCACCTCATTGGCCTGCCCGAGTTCGACGTAGTCATGGTCGACTACAATGTCCTCCGTCCGGAACGCGCGCCGCTGATCGCCGAGGCTGCGGCGGCAGGCAAAGGGGTGCTGGCCGGAATGGCCCTCGCGATGGGACATGCAAACCGGCAGGTCTTCAGGCTGCGGGCGCCGAGGGATGTCTGGTACGTCTTGCGAGCGCTGAAGAACCATCGCGCCGATATCGGCAAGGGCGCGCGGTTCGGCTTCCTCTCGCAGCTTGATGGCATGACTGCCTCGCAGGCGGCCCTGGCCTATGTGCTGTCCGATCCGAACGTCTCGTCCGCGGTCATCGGCACAACCCGCATGGCGCACCTGACGGAGAATCTGGAAGCTTCAGGCCTGGAGCTGCCGGCCGCCACGCGCGCCAGGATCGAGGAGGCTCAGCGGTTTGGCATCGGCAGGTGACGCGAGGGCGCCCTTTTCCTGATCCGCCAGAGGCGTAATCTGCCGAAAAATAACGACAACTAGGGCGGAGACGAGTGATGGCTGAGGACCTCGGACCCCTGGGATGGGCGCTGGAAACCGCGCATCTGCCGGCCCTGGCGGCGGCGATGGTGCATCTGACCGGCGATCCGACTTGGCTGAGGCCCGAGTGGCGGCCGACCTACACGCCACTGTCGCGGGGCGAGACCGGGCTTCCCCTCGAAGAACAGGCCAAGATGCGCGCGGCCGCGAAGGTGGCCATCACCGACTATCTGGCGGGCAAGCGGCCGATGGCGCAGACGCCTGGTCCGGAACTCGTCCGCCAGATGATGAGCTTCGTCGCCGGGGCGGAAATTCCGGATGGCTATGGCGAGTTCCTGGCCGACGAACTGGCGCTCGACGGCCATTCCAGCAAAGAGCCGAACTGGGGGGAGGGCACGCGGGCGGCCGCCCGCCGCCTGCACGTACTGGTCGTCGGGGCCGGGATGTCAGGTCTGCTTACGGCTTTGCGGCTGGAACAGGCTGGCGTCTCCTACGAGGTGGTCGAGAAGAACGCCGACGTCGGCGGCACCTGGCTGGAGAACAGCTATCCGGGCTGCCGAGTGGACTCCTCCAACCACATCTATTCCTACAGCTTCGAGCCCAACCATTTCTGGCCCCAGCATTATTCGACCCAGCCGGTGCTGCTGGACTATTTTCGGGGCGTCGCCGACCGCTACGACCTGAAGAAGAAGATCCGGTTCGACACCGTCGCCGAGGAGATGGTCTGGGACGAGACGCGAGGGCTCTGGAATATCCGGGTGAGGACGCCCACAGGCTCCGAGCAGGTCGAGGCCAACGCCGTCGTCACTGCTGTGGGGCAACTGAACCGCCCGCGCTATCCTGAGATCAAGGGGAGGGAGCGCTTCGCCGGCCCAACCTTCCACTCCGCGGAGTGGCGTCACGACGTCGACCTGAGCGGCAAGCGGGTAGCTGTGATCGGCACCGGAGCCAGCGCCTATCAGTTCGTACCGGAGATCGCGGGAAAGGTCGCCAGCCTGACGGTGTTCCAGCGCACTCCGCCCTGGGGTTTCCCGGTCGCCCACTATCACGAGGACGTCCCGGAGGGGATGAACTGGCTGATGGAGCACGTGCCGTTTTACGACAAATGGTACCGCTTCTGGATGTTCTGGATGGTCACTGACGGGCTCCTGCCCATGGTGACGGCCGATCCGAACTGGGCGGGGCCGCCGATTGCGGTAAGCGAGCTGAACCTGGGCTTTCGCCAGATGATCGCCTCGGCGATCGCGGTCCAGGCCCCGGGCAGGCCGGATCTCGTCGAGAAGGTGATCCCCACCTATCCGATCGGCGGCAAACGCGCACTGCTCGACAACGGTGTCTGGATGGCGGCCCTGCAGCGCGACAATGTCGAGCTGGTGACCGACCCGATCGCCGAGATAACCGAGGTGGGAATCGAGACCGCCGACGGCAAGTCGCGCGAGTTCGATGTCATCATCTACGCCACGGGCTTTCACGCGTCCCGCTTCCTGTGGCCGATGAAGATCAAGGGAAGGGGCGGGGCCGACCTGCACGAGACCTGGGCCGGCGACGCCAAGGCCTATCTGGGGATGACGATCCCGCATTTCCCCAATCTCTTCATGATCTATGGCCCCAACACGAACATCGTCGTGAACGGCTCGATCATCTTTTTCTCGGAATGCAGCGTCCGCTACATCATCGGGTGCCTGAAGCTGCTGGCCGAGACCGGCATGATCGCCATGGAGCCGCGCCAGGATGTCTTCGAGGCCTTCAATACCCGGATCGATGAGGGAAACCGGTTGATGGCCTGGGGCGCGCCGCAGGTGACCAGTTGGTACAAGAACGAAACTGGGCGGGTGAGTCAGAACTGGCCGTTCGCCCTGGTGGACTACTGGCGCGCGACTCTGGCGCCCGATCCCAACGATTTCGTGCTGAGCCGCAGCGCCGAACTGGTGAGCTGACAGGGCTGCTAGCGGCCGGCGAGCCACGCGCTATAGCTTGCTCAGTCAACGCACGAGGTCGCCATGTCCCTGAAGCTCAACGTCATCGTCTGCTCCACCCGTCCTGGGCGGGTCGGGATTTCCATCGGGCGATGGTTCGAGGGCTTCGCCAAGGCGCACGGCGGGTTCGATGTGGCCCTGGAGGATCTCGCCGCCTTCGAGCTCCCGGTGTTCGACGAGCCGCACCATCCGCGCCTGCGCAAGTACGAGCACGCCCACACCAAGGCCTGGAGCGCCAGCGTGGAGCGCGCCGACGCCTTTGTCTTCGTGACCCCTGAGTACAATTTCGGGCCGCCGCCCTCGCTCGTGAACGCGATGAACTATTTGGTCCAGGAGTGGCGGGACAAGGTGGCCGGGTTCGTCAGCTACGGCGGTGTCTCGGGCGGAATTCGCGCGGTGCAGGCCGAGAAGCTGATGATGACCAGCTTCAAGATCATGCCGCTGCCCGAGCAGGTGATGATTCCTAACTTCGCCCAGCACTTGGATGCGGAAAAGCAGTTCACGCCGAATGACCTGCACACCGCCTCGGCCACCGCAATGCTGGACGAACTGGTCCGATGGGCGGGCGCGCTGAAGACGATGCGCGGCGGCTAAGTCCAAAGAGGGGCTGGTCGGGATTCAATTCCGGCCAGCTCCCATTCGCAAACAGCGCCTCGCGATGCGACGAGTTGAAGCGCGCCGACTTGGGGGCTTTGTTGGCCGCTTCGATTGTAAGGGTGAAGTGGCGCGAATGACGGGGCTCGAACCCGCGACCTCCGGCGTGACAGGCCGGCGCTCTAACCAACTGAGCTACATCCGCTCGCTAATCGCTACGACTGCAAGAAGAAGTGGCGCGAATGACGGGGCTCGAACCCGCGACCTCCGGCGTGACAGGCCGGCGCTCTAACCAACTGAGCTACATCCGCGTGACGGCTGCGTCGCCGCGAGGGGCGTCTGATATGTCGGCGCCGGAATCGTGTCAACGGCCAACTGCGCGGCGCTGTGGATAAACTGTCGGGTCTCGCGCGTTCCTTCGTCGGGGCGATGAAAAAGGCTCTTGTGATAATAATAATTATCAATCGCGATGTTCGCTCTGGCCAGTCCAAGCGAGTTCTGGCCGCCTTGGCAGGTGGTCGGCAGCCGCGAAATCCGGGCTGGAGACAAGGCGCGCGCATTTGCGATACCGATGATCCCACCACGCCGTTTGAACCCTGCGCAATGCTGGTCTAGAAGGGCGCGCGACTCCTCCGAGGAATCCATGAACGCCTTTCTTCTGCAGTATCTGCCTATCGTGATCTTCCTGGGGATCGCGACGGTCCTAGGCCTCGCCTTCATCGTGGCCTCCGCTACGCTCGCCCCGACAGCGCCGGATCCGGAAAAGCTGTCGACCTACGAGTGCGGCTTCAACGCCTTCGACGATGCGCGGATGAAGTTCGACGTCAGGTTCTACCTGGTCTCGATCCTCTTCATCATCTTCGACCTGGAAGTGGCGTTCCTGTTCCCGTGGGCCGTATCGCTTATGAAGTTGCCCCAGGACGTGGCGCAGTTCGCCTTCTGGTCGATGATGACCTTCTTGGGCGTCCTGACCGTCGGCTTCGTCTATGAATGGAAGAAAGGCGCCCTGGAATGGGAGTGATCGTTCCCGCGGGTTCGGCCGGCCGTACGACGGTCGAAGGCTACGACCCCAAGCTCCACGACCCGTTCTTCGACGGAATCTCGGGTGAATTGGCCGACAAGGGCTTCATCACCGCGGCCGCCGACGACCTGATCACCTGGGCCCGTACCGGCTCGTTGATGTGGATGACGTTCGGCCTAGCGTGCTGCGCGGTCGAGATGATGCAGGCCTCGATGCCGCGTTACGACCTGGAGCGCTACGGTTTCGCGCCGCGCGCCTCACCGCGCCAGTCGGACGTGATGATCGTCGCCGGCACGCTGTGCAACAAGATGGCTCCGGCCCTCCGCAAGGTCTACGACCAGATGCCGGAGCCGCGCTACGTCATCTCCATGGGGTCATGCGCCAACGGCGGCGGCTACTACTATTTTTCCTATTCGGTCGTGCGTGGCTGTGACCGGATCGTCCCGGTCGACATCTATGTGCCCGGCTGCCCGCCCACCGCCGAGGCCCTGGTCTACGGCGTGCTGCAGCTCCAGAAGAAGATTCGCCGTACGGGGACGATCGAGCGATGAGCTGGCCCGTCACCGAAGAAACCCTGGACGCCCTGGGCGGCCAGATTCTCACCTCCGGAACCGGCGCGATCGCCGGCTATCAGGTGGCCTATGGCGAACTGAACCTGACCGGCCCGGCGAACCGGGTGGTCGAGGCGCTGACGCAACTTCGCGACCAGTTCGGCTTCCATCAGTTGATCGACCTGTGCGGCGTCGATTATCCGGAGCGCGCGCAGCGCTTCGACGTCGTCTATCACCTGCTGTCGATGACCAAGAACCAGCGCCTGCGCTTCAAGGTGCAGACGGACGAGGACACGCCGGTTCCCACCGTGACGGGCGTCTTCCCCAACGCCGACTGGTACGAGCGCGAAGCCTTCGACATGTACGGCGTGTTCTTCGAAGGACACCCGGATCTGCGCCGGATCCTGACAGACTACGGCTTCCACGGCCATCCGCTGCGGAAGGACTTCCCGATGACCGGCTACGTCGAGCTCCGCTACGACGATGAGCTCAAGCGCGTGGTCTACGAGCCGGTGAAGTCCGTCGAGTTCCGGAACTGGGACTTCATGAGCCCGTGGGAGGGCGCCGAGTACGTCCTGCCGGGCGACGAGAAAGCGGAGGCGAAGTGATGGCTGACGACGCTTCGACGCCGGTGACCCTGCCGGAAACCCCGGTCCGCAAGTTCAACATCAACTTCGGCCCCCAACACCCGGCCGCGCACGGCGTGCTGCGCCTGGTGCTCGAGCTCGACGGCGAAGTCGTCGAGCGGGTGGATCCGCACGTCGGGCTGCTGCACCGCGGCACCGAAAAGCTGATGGAGTACCGGACCTACCTCCAGAACGTCCCGTATTTCGACCGCCTCGACTACGTGGCGCCGATGAACCAGGAGCACTCCTTCTGCCTGGCCATCGAAAAGCTGCTCGGCCTCGAGGTTCCGATCCGTGGTCAGATCATCCGCGTGATGTTCTCCGAGATCGGCCGGATTCTGAACCACCTGCTGAACGTCACGACCCAGGCCATGGACGTCGGCGCTCTGACCCCGCCGCTGTGGGGCTTCGAAGAGCGCGAGAAGCTGATGGTGTTCTACGAGCGCGCCTGCGGCGCCCGCCTGCACGCCAACTACTTCCGTCCGGGCGGCGTCCACCAGGACCTGCCGGAAGCCCTGGTCGACGACATCCGCGAGTGGGCGGTGGCTTTCGAACGCCCGATCGACGACATCGACAAGCTGATCACCGGCAACCGGATTTTCAAGCAGCGCAACGTCGACATCGGTGTGGTGAGCAAGGAAGAAGCCATCAACTGGGGCTTCTCCGGGGTCATGGTGCGCGGTTCCGGCATCGCCTGGGACCTGCGTCGCTCGCAGCCCTACGAGTGCTACGACGACTTCGAGTTCGACATCCCGCTGGGGGTGAACGGCGACTGCTACGACCGCTATCTCTGCCGTATGGAAGAGATGCGGCAGAGCGCGAAGATCATCATCCAATGCGCTGACCGGCTTAAGAAAACGCCGGGCGCGGTGCTGACCGAAGACAACAAGTTCGCCCCGCCGCGCCGTGGCGAGATGAAGCGTTCCATGGAATCGCTCATCCACCACTTCAAGCTCTACACCGAGGGCTTCCGGACGCCGGAAGGCGAGGTCTACGCCGCGGTCGAAGCGCCCAAGGGCGAGTTCGGGGTGTTCCTGGTGTCGGACGGCTCGAACCGCCCGTACCGCTGCAAGATCCGGGCGCCGGGCTATCCGCACCTGATGGCGATGGACTGGATCAACCGCGGCCACATGCTGGCTGACGTTTCGGCCATCCTCGGCTCGCTGGACATCGTGTTCGGGGAGATCGACCGGTGAGCGCGGCAGCTACCATCAGCCCCCTAGACGTGGCGGCCGCGCAACTCGCCGCGTACAACGTCCAGGACCTCGACGCCCACTGCGCCTGGTTCGCCGACGACATCGTCGTGGCCGACCTGAACGGCGAGGTGACCATGTCCGGAATTGCCGCCTATCGGGACAAATATCGGCAGGTTTTCCTCCAATTCCCGCATAATCATGCCGAACTGGTCAACCGGATCGTCGTGGGCAATCGCGTAATCGACCATGAGCGGGTGAAGCGTTCTCCGGACGCCGAGCCCTTCGAGGTCGCCGCCATCTACACCATCGCGGACGGCAAGATCGCCCGCGTCGATTTCGTGAAGTGAGGATCGCTTGAGCGTTCGCCGCCTCTCTCCGAACCAGCCCGCCAGCTTCGCCTTCTCGCCGGAGACGAAGGAGAAGGCGGAGTGGTGGATCTCCAAGTTCCCGGCCGGCCGTCAGCAATCGGCGGTCATCCCGATCCTGTGGCTGGTGCAGAAGCAGGAAGGCTGGGTCTCCGAGCCGGCCATCCGCACCGTCGCCGAGCTGCTCGGCATGGCGCAGATCCGGGTGCTGGAAGTCGCGACCTTCTACACGATGTTCATGCTGGAGCCGGTCGGCAGCCACGCCCTGGTCCAGGTGTGCGGCACGACGCCCTGCGCCCTGCGCGGCGCGAACGACCTGATCGCCCACTGCAAGAAGCGGATCGGCCCGAAGGATCACCTGTCGGCCGACGGCAAGTTCTACTGGCAGGAAGTCGAGTGCATGGGGGCGTGCTCCAACGCCCCGATGGCTGCGATCGACGACTATTACTACGAGGACCTGACCGTCGAGAGCTTCGACGCCATCCTCGATGAGTTCGCCGCCGGCAAGCCGCGCGCGCCGGGTTCGGCGATCGGCCGCCAGGGCGCTGCGCCCGACGGCGGTCCGCTGACGCTCAGCGATCCTTCGCTGTACGACGGCTCGCGCGCCAAGCCGATCAAGTCGCTTCCAAACGCGCCCAAGCCCTCGAAGGGCGCGAAGGAGGAGCCGGCCTCGTGAACCGCATGATTTTCATCGCGCGCGAAGACCGCGCCGGTAAGGGAGTTTAGGGGCCGTGGTCGGCATACTCCAAGACAAGGACCGCATCTTCACCAACGTCTACGGCTTGCACGACTGGGGCCTGGACGGTGCGAAGCAGCGCGGCGCCTGGAACGGCACCCGTGAAATGCTGAAGCAGACGCCGGAGTGGCTCTGCGACCAGATCAAGGCGTCGGGTCTGCGCGGGCGCGGCGGGGCAGGGTTCTCCACCGGCCTGAAGTGGACCTTCATGCCCAAGCAGGAGAGCGACCGGCCACACTATCTGGTGGTCAACGCCGACGAGTCCGAGCCGGGCACCTGCAAGGACCGCGAGATCCTGCGCAATGATCCGCACCTGCTGATCGAAGGCTGCCTGATCGCCAGCTACGCGATCCGTGCGCACACCTGCTACATCTATATGCGCGGCGAGTACGTCTTCGAGCGCGAGCGCCTGGAAGCGGCGATCAAGCAGGCCTACGAGGCGAAGCTGATCGGCAAGGGCAACGTCCACGGCTGGGACTTCGACCTGCACGTCACCCACGGTGGCGGCGCCTATATCTGCGGCGACGAAACCGCCCTGATGGAAAGCCTGGAAGGCAAGAAGGGCCAGCCGCGCCTGAAGCCGCCGTTCCCGGCCGGCGCCGGCATCTACGGCTGCCCGACCACCATCAACAATGTCGAGTCGATCTCGGTCGTCGGCACGATCCTGCGCCGTGGCGCCGAGTGGTTCGCGGGCTTCGGCCGGCCGAACAACACCGGCACCAAGCTGATGGCCATCTCCGGCCACGTGAACAAGCCGTGCGTCGTCGAAGAGGCGATGTCGATCCCGCTGAAGCAACTGCTCGAAGACCACTGCGGCGGCGTCCGCGGCGGCTGGGGCAATCTCAAGGCGGTCATCCCGGGCGGTTCGTCTGTGCGGATGATCCCGGCCCACGAGGCCGAGACCGCGCTGATGGACTTCGACAGCCTCTCGGCCCTGAAGTCGGGCCTGGGCACCGCGGCGGTGATCGTGATGGACCAATCCACCGACATCGTGAGGGCGATCGCCCGGCTCTCGTACTTCTACAAGCACGAGAGCTGCGGCCAGTGCACGCCGTGCCGCGAAGGCACCGGCTGGATGTGGCGGGTCATGGAACGCATGGTCACCGGCGAAGCCGAAATGCGCGAGATCGACATGCTGCTGGACGTCGCCAGCCAGGTCGAAGGCCACACGATCTGCGGCCTCGGCGACGCCGCGGCCTGGCCGATCCAGGGCCTCTTCCGCCACTTCCGCCACGAGGTCGAAGAGCGGATCACCAACTACCGGGCCGGAAGGCCGCATGTGCAGGGCGCCTCCCTGCAAGCGGCGGAGTAAACGTGAATGCCCAAGGCTAAAGTCAACGGCGTCGAGGTCGAGTTCGAACCTGGCATGACGGTTCTGCAGGTCGCGGAACTGGCCGGGGAGGAGATCCCGCGCTTCTGCTACCACGAGCGCCTGTCGATCGCCGGCAACTGCCGTATGTGCCTGGTCGAGGTGAAGCCCGGTCCGCCGAAGCCGCAGGCTTCGTGCGCGCTGCCGGCCTCCGAGGGGCAGGAGATCTTCACCAATACGCCAATGGTGAAGAAGGCCCGCGAAGGGGTGATGGAGTTCCTGCTCATCAACCACCCCCTCGACTGCCCGATCTGCGACCAGGGCGGCGAGTGCGACCTGCAGGACCAGGCCATGGGCTATGGCCGGGACGACAGCCGCTACGCCGAGAACAAGCGGGCCGTCGAAGAAAAGTTCATGGGTCCGCTGATCAAGACGGTCATGACCCGCTGCATCCAGTGCACCCGTTGCGTCCGCTTCATCACCGAAGTGGCCGGCGTGCCGGAGATCGGCCTTATCTCCCGCGGCGAAGACGTTGAAATCACGACCTATCTCGACAAGGCGGTAACGTCCGAGCTGTCGGCCAACGTGATCGATCTCTGCCCGGTCGGGGCGCTGACCTCGAAGCCCTACGCCTTCAACGCCCGCCCCTGGGAGCTGAAGAAGACCGAGAGCGTGGACGTCATGGACGCCCTGGGTTCGGCCATTCGCGTCGACAGCCGCGGCCCGGCCGTGCTGCGCGTGCTGCCGCGCCTGAACGAAGAGATCAACGAAGAGTGGATCAGCGACAAGACGCGTTACGCGGTCGATGGTCTCTCGCGTCAACGCCTTGACCGGCCGTTCGTCCGCAAGGGCGGGCGTCTGCAGCCGGCTACCTGGGCCGAGGCCTTCGAACTGATCACCGCCAAGGTGAAGGCGGTGAGCCCGGACCGCATCGGCGTGATCGCCGGCGATCTGCAGGACGCCGAGGCCATGAAGGCCGCCAAGGACCTGTTCCAGGGCCTGGGTTCGCCCAACATCGACTGCCGCCAGGACGGCATGGTGCTGGGCGCCGGTCAGCGCGAGAGCTGGCTGATGAACTCGACCATCGCCGGCATCGAGGAAGCCGACGTGGTGCTGCTGGTTGGCACGAACCCGCGCCTCGAGGCGCCGGTGTTCAACGCCCGCTTGCGCAAGCGCTGGGGCGCCGGCGCGCTGCGCGTCGGCGTGATCGGCGAGCAGGCCGACCTGACCTACAAGTATGATTACCTGGGTGCGGGCGCAGAGACCCTCGCGGGCCTGACGCGGTCGAAGAGCGACTTCGTCAAGGCGCTGAAGGAAGCCAAGAAGCCGGCGATCATCGTCGGGGCCGGGGCGTTGTCGCGGGCCGATGGACAGGCGGTGCTGGCCGCCGCCGCCGCCGTCGCCAAGAGCTTCAACATGACCTGGAACGTGCTGCACACCGCTGCTTCGCGGGTGGGCGGCCTCGACATGGCCTTCGTCCCGGGCGAAGGCGGCAAGAGCGCCGTCGAGATGGCGCAGCCGGGCGCGCTGGACGTCCTGTTCCTGCTGGGCGCCGACGAGATCGACACCAAGGACTCGGGCGCCTTCACCGTCTATCTGGGCACGCATGGCGACGCCGGGGCTCACGCCGCAGACGTCATCCTGCCGGGCGCGGCCTACACCGAGAAGGACGGCCTCTACGTCAACACCGAGGGCCGCGTGCAGTTCGGCTATCGCGCGGTCTTCCCGAAGGGCGAGGCCCGCGAGGACTGGTCGGTGTTCCGGGCGCTCTCGGAGCGGCTGGGTTCGGCGCTGCCCTACGACACGCTGGCCCAGCTTCGGGCCAAGCTCTTCGCCGACCATCCGACCTTCGGCCAGGTCGACTATGCGCCGGGCGCCTCGGGCGCGGCGCTGGACTTCGGGTCGCTCGGGGTGAAGGGCGAGGTCTCGGACGCGCCCTTCGAGAGCGCGGTGAAGATCTTCCATCTGACCAACGCCGTCGCGCGCGCCAGCGTGACGATGGCCGAGTGCGCCGCCGTGGCTTCCGGCGCCGCCAAGATCGCGGCGGAGTAGGGGCATGGACGCAGTCGCCAACAATTTCTGGTCGACCCCTGGCGGTTGGACCCTGATCACCGTCGGGCAGATCCTGGCGGTCGTGCTGCCGCTGCTGGTCGCGCTGGCCTTCTTCATGCTGGCCGACCGGAAGATCTGGGCCGGCGTGCAGATGCGCAAAGGCCCGAACGTGGTCGGGCCGTTCGGCCTGCTGCAGTCCTTCGCGGACCTGATCAAGTTCGTCCTGAAGGAAGTCGTCATCCCCGACGGGGCCGACAAGTTCGTCTTCCTGCTGGCCCCGGTCCTGACCTTCGTCCTGGCCATGGTCGGCTGGGCGGTGATCCCCTTCGCCCCCGGCTGGGTGGTGGCCGACATCAATGTCGGCGTGCTGTACCTGTTCGCGATCTCGTCGCTGGGCGTCTATGGCATCATCATGGGCGGCTGGGCTTCGAACTCGAAGTACCCGTTCCTCGGCAGCCTCCGCTCGGCGGCGCAGATGGTGTCCTATGAAGTCTCGATCGGCTTCGTGATCGTCACCGTCATCCTGCTGGCGGGGACGATGAACCTGCAGACCATCGTGCAGATGCAGGCCGGCGGCTTCTGGAACTGGAACGTCTTCGGCGGCGGGCTGCAGAACCTGCCCATGGCGCTGGTGATGATCCCGATGACGGTGATCTTCTTCATCTCGTCCCTGGCCGAGACCAACCGTCCGCCGTTCGACCTGCCGGAAGCGGAATCCGAACTGGTGGCCGGCTATCAGGTCGAATACTCGTCGAGCCCCTTCCTGCTGTTCATGATCGGCGAGCTGGTGAACATCGTGCTGATGTGCGCCCTGATCACCGTCATGTTCTTCGGCGGCTGGCAGGCTCCGGTCGATCTGCCCTTCGTCCATGACTGGGCGCCGACCCTGCAGAGCTTCTACGGCCTGATGTGGTTCGTCCTGAAGGTCTGCTTCTTCTTCTTCATGTTCGCCATGGTGAAGGCGATCGTGCCTCGCTACCGCTACGACCAACTGATGCGCCTGGGCTGGAAGGTGTTCCTGCCGACCTCGCTGGTGGCCGTGGCGATCGTGGCGGCCTGGCGCGTCTTCGGACCGGGGGCGGCATGAGGATCCTGATGGCCAGTATCCTTCTGATCTCCCTTTCGGCCTGCGCCAGCGCGGCCGGCGGCCCTTCGATCGCCGGCGGCGTGGCCAGCTATGATGCGCTGAGGAGCGCCCGCGAGGCCTGCGTCGCCAAGGGCGGCGACCTGGTCCGCGACGAGGCGAGCTCCGGTCAGCGCATGTCCGACTACGCCTGCAAGAGAAAGTAACCGCGAGATGATGCAGCGAATTACACAAGCGATCAGGGGCGCGGCCCTGATGGACTTCACCGGGGCCTTCGGCCTGGCGATGAAGTACATGGTCAAGCCGAAGAAGACCGTGCAGTACCCGCACGAGCGCGGCCCGCAGTCGCCCCGCTTCCGCGGCGAGCACGTTCTGCGCCGCTATCCGAACGGCGAAGAGCGTTGCATCGCCTGCAAGCTCTGCGAGGCGATCTGCCCGGCCCAGGCCATCACCATCGAAGCCGAACCGCGCGAGGACGGCAGCCGCCGGACGACCCGGTACGACATCGACATGGTGAAGTGCATCTACTGCGGCCTGTGCCAGGAGGCCTGCCCGGTGGACGCCATCGTCGAGGGCCCGAACATCGAGTTCGCGGTCGAGACGCGCGAAGAGCTCTACTACGACAAGGAACGACTGCTCGCGAACGGCGACCGCTGGGAGCGTCAGATCGCGAAGAACCTAGAACTGGACGCGCCCTACCGGTAAGAACCCGGGCGCGATTCCGAGACGACCAACCTTTGTCGCCGTGGGCTCCGTTCCTCGGCGACGGACCAAGTAAACTAAGGGGCTGAGATAAGCCGTCATGGCCTTGGCGATCGCATTCTACCTGCTGGCGGCGGTGACCGTAGGCGCAGGGTTCGGGGTGGTTTCCTCCCGAAATCCGGTGCACTCGGTGCTGTTCCTGATCCTCAGCTTCTTCTCGGCCGCTGGCCTCTTCGTCACCCTGGGGGCGGAGTTCCTGGCGATGCTCCTGGTCGTCGTCTATGTGGGCGCGGTCGCGGTGCTCTTCCTCTTCGTCGTCATGATGCTCGACGTCGACTTCGCCGCCCTGCGGCAAGGCTTTGCGCGTTACATGCCGATCGGCGGGGTGGTCGCCAGCATCCTGGCCGTCGAGATGGTCGTGGTGGCCACGGCGGTCGCCACCGACGGCGCGCCGAAGGCCGATACGCCGCAGGTCTACACCGACGTCAGCAACATCGAGACGATCGGCAAGGTGCTCTACACCGACTACGTCTACTTCTTCCAAGCCGCGGGGCTGGTGCTGCTGGTGGCCATGATCGGCGCCATCGTCCTGACCCTGCGCCACAAGCCGGGCGTGCGCAGGCAGGTCATCGTCGACCAGGTCGCCCGTACGCCGAAGACCGGCATGCGCGTCGTTCAGATCAAGCCGGGGCAGGGGATCGAGCAATGATCATCGGGCTCACCCACTATCTCGCGGTGGCTGCGATCCTGTTCACCATCGGGGTGTTCGGGATCTTCGTGAACCGCAAGAACATCATCGTCATCCTGATGTCGATCGAGCTGATCCTGCTCGCGGTGAACATCAACCTCGTGGCGTTCTCGGTCTATCTGCACAACGTCGTGGGGCAGATCTTCGCCATGTTCGTACTGACCGTCGCGGCTGCAGAAGCCGCGGTCGGCCTTGCCATCCTTGTCACCTTCTTCCGTAACCGCGGCGACATCTCCGTCGACGACGTGTCGATGATGAAGGGCTGACGGACCAAGACATGACACCGCAGTCTCTCATCACCATTCTCGTCTTCGCGCCGCTGCTCGGCGCGATCGTGGCCGGCCTGTTCGGCCGCCGCATCGGCAACCTCGCCTCGCAGAGCGTGACGACCGGCCTGCTGCTGCTGTCGGCGTTCCTCTCCTGGACGATCTTCAGCCAGTGGACCTGGGGCGGGCTCGAGCCCTTCACCCTGGAACTGCTGCCGTTCATCAACATCGGCGACTTCCAGTCGAACTGGTCGCTCCGGCTGGATGGCCTGTCGGCCGTCATGCTGGTGGTCGTGACCAGCGTCTCCTCGCTCGTCCACGTCTATTCGTGGGGCTACATGGCCGAGGACGACTCCAAGCCGCGCTTCTTCGCCTATCTGTCGCTGTTCACCTTCGCCATGCTGGCGCTGGTGACCGCCGCCGACTTCATGCAGCTCTTCTTCGGCTGGGAAGGCGTGGGCCTGGCGAGCTACCTGCTGATCGGCTTCTGGTTCAAGAAGCCCTCGGCCAACTCCGCCTCGATCAAGGCCTTCGTGGTGAACCGGGTCGGTGACTTCGGCTTCGCGCTCGGCATCATGACCGTCTTCTGGATGTTCGGCTCGATCCAGTTCGCCGAAGTCTTCCCGAAGGTCGCGGACATGGCCGGCCAGGGCTGGTGGTTCGCCGGCAGCTACTGGCATGCGGTGGACCTGGCCTGCGCCCTGCTGTTCGTCGGCGCCATGGGCAAGTCGGCCCAGTTCTTCCTGCACACCTGGCTTCCGGACGCCATGGAAGGCCCGACGCCGGTGTCGGCCCTGATCCACGCCGCGACCATGGTGACCGCGGGCGTCTACATGGTCTGCCTGCTCTCGCCGATGTTCGAGTACGCGCCGGTGGCCAAGCAGATCGTGACCATGATCGGCGCGGTGACGGCCCTGTTCGCCGCGACCGTCGGCCTGGCCCAGAACGACATCAAGCGGGTCATCGCCTATTCGACCTGTTCGCAGCTCGGCTACATGTTCTTCGCCGCGGGCGTGGGCGCCTATCAAGCGGCCATGTTCCACCTCTTCACGCACGCCTTCTTCAAGGCGCTGCTCTTCCTGGGCGCCGGCTCGGTCATCCACGGGATGCACCACGAGCAGGACATGCGGAAGATGGGCGCGATCTGGAAGTACCTGCCGATCACCTATGCGGTGATGGTCATCGGCACCCTGGCGATCACCGGCGTCGGCATTCCGGGCCTCGACCTGGGCTTTGCGGGCTTCTACTCGAAGGACACCATCATCGAGAGCGCCTACGCGGCCGGCCAGGAGCACGGCGGCCCGGCCTACTTCGCCTTCGTGGTGGGCGTCCTCGCCGCCGGCCTGACGGCGTTCTACTCCTGGCGCCTGGCGTTCATGACCTTCCACGGCGCCGCCAAGTGGGGCCATGACGGCCATGGGCACGTCGCCGACGATCACGCTTCCTCGGCGCAGATCGAGACGCACGACGAGCCGCTGCCCGATCACCACGACGATCACGGCCATGCTCATGACCACAAGCCGCACGAAAGCCCCTGGGTGATGCTGGTTCCGCTGCTGCTGCTGGCGTTCGGCGCCGTCGCGGCGGGCTACATCTTCGTCGAGCACTTCGTGGGCGAGGGCTGGAAGGAGTTCTGGCGCGGCGCGATCTTCAACGGCGCGGCCAACAACGTGCTGGAGCACGCGCACCACTCGCCGACCTGGGTGAAGCTGGCCCCGCTGGTGGTCACCGTCCTGGGCTTCGTCATCGCCTTCTACGTGTACATCATGCGTGAGGGGCTCGGCGCCAGGATCGCCGCCCGGAAGGGACCGCTCTGGACGTTCCTCTACAACAAGTGGTTCTTCGACGAGCTGTATGAGGCGACCTTCGTGCGCGGTGCGAAACTCCTGGGCGACCTTTTCTGGAAGGTAGGCGACCAGAAGATCATCGACGGGCTGGGTCCCAACGGCGTCTCGGCCGTGTCCTACATGCTAGGGCGCCGAACGGGGCGGCTGCAGACCGGCTATGTCTATCACTACGCATTCGTAATGCTGCTCGGCGTGGCGGGTCTGCTGACCTTCGCGCTGATCCAGTGGGCTTAAGGGGAGGGGCGTTCCCATGACCGGTATTCTCTCCCTGACGACCTTCGCGCCGCTGATCGGCGTGGCGGCCATCCTGTTCCTGCGGGCGCTGCGGCCCTCCGACGATCCCAAGGCCGTCAATGCGGTCAAGTGGATCGCCCTGGTCACCACCCTGGCGACCCTGGCGTTGTCGCTGATCCTGGTCGCGGAGTTCGACCCCAAGACCTCGGGCTTCCAGTTCGTCGAGGACTATGCCTGGTTCTCGGTGCTGCACTACCGCATGGGCGTCGACGGGATCTCGGTCCTGTTCGTGCCGCTGACGGCGTTCCTGATGCCGCTCTGCATCGCGGCCTCATGGACCTCCATCACGAAGCGCGTGCCCGAGTACATGGTCGCGTTCCTGATCCTGGAGACCCTGGTCATCGGCGTGTTCTGCGCCCTGGACCTGGTGCTCTTCTATCTGTTCTTCGAGTTCGGCCTGGTCCCGATGTTCCTGATCATCGGCATCTGGGGCGGCAAGAACCGGATCTACGCGGCCTACAAGTTCTTCCTCTACACCCTGCTCGGCTCGGTGCTGATGCTGGCCGCCATCCTGGTGATGATCGGCGTCTCCGGCACCGCCTCGATCCCCGAGCTGATGAACTACAAGTTCGACCAGAACCTGCAGACCTGGCTGTGGCTGGCCTTCTTCGCCTCGTTCGCGGTGAAGATGCCGATGTGGCCGGTCCATACCTGGCTGCCGGACGCCCACGTCGAGGCGCCGACCGCCGGCTCGGTCATCCTGGCCGGCATCCTGCTGAAGATGGGTGGTTATGGCTTCCTGCGCTTCAGCCTGCCGATGTTCCCGCAGGCCTCGGACCTCTTCACCCCGCTGGTCTTCGCCCTCAGCGTGATCGCCGTCGTCTACACCTCGCTGGTCGCCTTCCGTCAGACCGACATCAAGAAGCTGATCGCCTATTCGTCGGTCGCCCACATGGGCTTCGTGACCATGGGCATCTTCGCCGGCAACGAGGTCGGCGTGCAGGGCGCGATCTTCCAGATGCTGAGCCACGGGGTGATCTCCGGCGCGCTCTTCCTCTGCGTCGGCGTCGTCTACGACCGCATGCACACCCGCGAGATCTCCTTCTACGGCGGGCTGGTGAACCGGATGCCCTGGTACGCGGCGACCTTCATGCTGTTCACCATGGGCAATGTCGGCCTGCCGGGCACCTCGGGCTTCGTCGGTGAAATCACCACCATGACGGGCGCCTACCACGTGTCGACCTGGACGGCGCTCGTCGCGGCCTCCGGCGTGATCTTCTCGGCGGTCTATGCCCTGACGCTCTACCGCCGGGTGGTGTTCGGCGAGCTGACCAACCCGGCGCTCGCCAACATCAGCGATCTGGACTGGCGGGAGGTTGCGATCTTCGCGCCTCTGATCGTCATGACCCTGTATCTCGGCATCTATCCTGCCGCTGTCTTCGACCTGACCCAGGCGTCGGTCGACAACCTGGCCGCGGTTTACCGCGCGGCCATCGGCGGGTGAGGACCTAAAGTCTCATGACCTTCTCACACGACCTCGCTCTCGCCGCCCCGGAGATGATCCTCGCGATCGCCGCCCTGGGCCTCCTGGTGATCGGCGCATTTTCGCCGAAGGCCACCACGACCCTGATGTTCGCCTCCGTCGCCGCGCTCGCCGTGGCGGCCTGGGCGGCGGTCGTCGGACCGGTCGGCCGCGGCTTCGCAGGCGGCATGATCTCCGACAGCGCCTCGACCTTCACCAAGGTGGCGATCTACGCCGCCAGCGCGGTCTCCATCGTGCTCGGGCAGAAGTGGTTCGAGCGCCGGGCCATCCGCAACTTCGAGTTCCCGATCCTGATTCTCCTGGCCGCCCTCGGCATGGGGATGATGGCCTCGGCCGGCGACCTGATTTCGCTCTATATCGGCATCGAGCTGCACTCGCTGGCGCTCTATGTCCTCGCCGCCATCAAGCGCGACGACGCCAAGGCTTCGGAAGCGGGCCTGAAGTACTTCGTGCTGGGCTCGCTCTCCTCGGGCCTGCTGCTCTATGGCGCCTCGCTGATCTACGGGTTCGCCGGCTCGACCAAGTTCGACGACATCGCGGTGGCGGTGCAGGCGGGCGCCGGCGCCGGCGTGCTGTTCGGCCTGGTGTTCCTGATCTGCGGCATCGCGTTCAAGATCTCGGCGGCCCCGTTCCACATGTGGACCCCGGACGTCTACGAAGGCGCCCCGACCCCGGTCGTGGCCTTCTTCGCCGGCGCGCCGAAGCTGGCGGCCATGGTCCTCTTCGCCCGCGTCCTGTCGGAAGGTTTCGAAGGCGCGGCCGCCCAATGGCGCCAAGTGCTGGTCATCATCGCCCTGCTGTCGATCTTCGTCGGCGCCCTGGCGGGCCTGGCTCAGCAGAACCTGAAGCGCCTGTGGGCCTATTCCTCCATCGCCAACGTGGGCTACGCGGTCCTGGGCCTGGCGGCGGGCAACGCCGAAGGCGTGCAGGCCATGCTGGTCTTCATGGTGCTCTACCTGGTCGACGTGACCGGCTTCTTCGCCTGCCTGGCCGCGCTGTCGCGTGAGGGCCGGCCGATGGAGACGATCGGCGACATGGCCGGCCTCTTCAAGGAGCGTCCGGGCATCGCCCTGGCCATGACCGCGTTCTCGCTGTCGGCTCTCGGCCTGCCGCCGTTCTCCGGCTTCTGGGCGAAGTTCTACGTCTTCAAGGCCGCCATCAACATCGCCGACCCGATGATCCAGGTCGCCGCGGTGCTGGGCCTGGTCGGCAGCGTCATCGCGGCCTTCTACTACCTGCGCCTGATCAAGGTGATGTGGTTCGACGAAGCGCCGGGCGTGGTCGACGCCTCGCCGGGCGAGGCTCGGGTGATCGCCATCGGCGCGGCGGTGTTCTCCTTCCCGCTGGTGCTGGGCGCCCTGGTCTTCATCGATCCCCTGGCCAAGGCCGCGGCGGCGGCGCTCGGGTTGGCGGCCTAGGTGGGAAACCACCCGCCGATCGAAGCTCACGACGAACTGGACTCCACCAACGCCGAGGCGCGTCGCCGCGCCGAGGCGGGGGAGGGCGGTCCGGTCTGGATCACCGCCACGCGCCAGACCGCCGGTCGCGGGCGGCGCGGGCGGGCCTGGAGCACAAGCAGCGGCAATCTCGCCGCGACCCTGCTCATGACCACCGACAAGGGGCCGGCCGAGGCCGCGCAGCTTTCGTTCGTCGCGGCCCTGGCGGCGGTGGAGTTGGCGCAGACGTGCCTGGGGCCGGACGCGGCCAAGCTGAAATGGCCAAACGACGTCCTCATTCATGGCCGTAAGGCGGTCGGAATCCTGATCGAGTCCGGCGCGCGCGCCGACAAGGCCATCTGGTTGGCGGTCGGCGTCGGCATCAATCTCGCCGAGGCGCCGCAGGACGTCGAACGGCCGGCCACCTCGTTCGCCGAGCACATGGCGAGCGCGCCGCCGCAGCCGCTGGAGGCGCTGGAAATCCTGGCGACCCGGTTCGAGCATTGGCGCGGCCTGTGGGAACGCGAGGGCTTCGCGCCGATCGCCGAGGGATGGACGAAGCACGCCCAGGGCCTGGGCCAGCCGTGCGAGGCGCGGTTGCCGAACCAGACCCATCGCGGCATTGCCGAGGGGCTTGATCCGGACGGCGCGCTGCGTCTGCGCCGCGAGGACGGCAGCGTGCTGCGCATCACCGCCGGCGACGTCTTCTTTGGGGAGGGTTGAACGCGATGCTCCTGGCCATCGAGCAAGGCAACACCAATACGCTCTTCGCCGTAAATGACGGCGAGCGCTGGATCGCGCAGTGGCGCGCGGCGACCAATTCCAGCCGCACGGCCGACGAATACGCCGTATGGCTGTCGCAACTGCTGCACATGGCCGGGCTGCAGTTCGGAGTGCTGGACGCGTGCATCATCTCGAGCGTGGTGCCGCAGTCGATCTTCAACCTGCGCAACCTGTCGCGGCGCTATCTGCACGTGGAGCCGCTGGTCATCGGCGAGAACGCCGAGCTCGGGATTGAAATCCGGATCGACAAGCCCTCCGAGGCTGGCGCCGACCGCCTCGTCAACGCCATCGGGGCGCACATTGTCTACCCGGGCGACCTGATCGTCATCGACAGCGGCACGGCCACGACCTTCGACGTGATCGCGGCGGACGGCGGGTTCGAGGGCGGGGTGATCGCACCCGGCATCAATCTTTCGATGGAAGCCCTGCACGCCGCCGCCGCTAAGCTGCCGCGCGTGGCGATCCAGAAGCCGCAGCGTGTCGTGGGGACCGACACCGTGGGCGCCATGCAGTCGGGCGTCTTCTGGGGCTACGTCGCTCTGATCGAAGGGCTGATCGCGCGCATCAAGGCTGAACGCGAAAAGCCCCTGACCGTTATCGCCACCGGTGGCGTGGCCTCGCTGTTCCACGGCGCCACGGCCGCCATCGACCATTTCGATCCGGACCTGACGATCCGCGGTCTCCTCGAGATTCATCGCCGCAACGCGGCAAGGACGTAATGAAAGCAAAAGACCAGGACGAACTCGTCTTCCTGCCGCTGGGCGGCTCGAACGAGATCGGCATGAACTTCAATCTCTACGGCTACGGTCCTGCGCATGCGCGCAAATGGATCGTGGTCGACCTGGGCGTCACCTTCGGCGACCAGACGACCCCGGGGGTGGAGATCATCCTGCCCGATCCGGAGTTCATCCTCGAGTACGCCAAGAACATCGTCGGCATCGTGCTGACCCACGCCCACGAGGACCACATCGGGGCGGTGTCCTGGCTGTGGCCGAAGCTGCGGGCGCCGCTCTATGCGACCCCGTTCACGGCCTTTCTGCTGCGCGAGAAGCTGCGCGAGAACGATGAGGCCGCGGCAGCGGAGATCACCGAGATTCCGCTGAGCGGCAAGGTCCAACTCGGCCCGTTCGAAGTCGAGCTCATCACCCTTACCCATTCGATCCCCGAGCCGAACGGCCTGGCGATCCGCACCCCGCTGGGAACCATCCTGCACACCGGCGACTGGAAGATCGACCCGGATCCCGTGCTGGGCTCGACCACCGACGAGGCGGCGATCCAGAAGCTGGGCGACGAGGGCGTTCTGGCGATGGTGTGCGATTCCACCAACGTCTTCGTCGACGGCGAGGCGGGATCGGAGGCCGACGTGAAGGAGGCCCTGGCCGGGTTGATCGGCGGGCTTTCCGGCAAGGTCGCCGTGGCCTGCTTCGCCTCGAACGTGGCGCGGATGGACAGCGTCATCCGGGCCGCCGAGGCCGCCGGCCGCAGCGTCTGCCTGGTTGGCCGGTCGATGCACCGAATGGCCGCGGCCGCCAAATCCGTGGGCCTGCTGCAAGACATTCGGGAATTCATCTCCGAGCAGCAGGCTGCGGCCATGCCGGAGAACAAGGTCCTGTTTCTCTGCACCGGCAGCCAAGGCGAGCCGCGGGCCGCGCTTTCGCGCATCGCCGACGGCTCTCATCCGCATGTGAAGCTCGGCGCGGGGGATTCCTGCGTCTTCTCCTCGCGGGTGATCCCGGGGAACGAGATCCCGATCCGCAACCTGCAGAACGGACTCGCCGACCGTGGGGTGCGGCTCTACACCGAACGCGACCATCCGGGCATTCACGTGTCCGGTCACCCATGCCGCGACGAGCTGGCGCGGATGTACCAGTGGGCGCGCCCGAAGATCGCCGTGCCGACCCATGGCGAGCGCCGGCACCTGCTGGAGCACGCGGCCTTCGCCAGGGACATGCAGGTCCCCGAGACGGTCGCGCCGCGCAACGGCGATATGGTTCGCCTGGCGCCAGGGCGGGCGGAGATCATCGACGAGGTCCCGGCCGGCCGGATCTATGTGGACGCCGGCGTGCTGACCCCGGAAAACGGCGACGCCCTGCGTGAGCGCCGGCATGCGGCCTATAACGGCATGCTGGCAGTGAGCGTGGTGCTGGACGCGCGGGGCCGGCTGGCCACCGAGCCGCAGGTGAGGGCGCTGGGCCTTCCGGCCGACGAGGACTATCCGCTGGACGAGGTGCTGGACGACCTGGCGGGCGAGGCCAAGCAGGCCTTGGCCCGCTTGCAGGGCGAGCAGCGCGAACTCGACGAAGAGATCGAGACCGTGATCTCCCGGGCCGTCAAAAAGGCCAGCCAGCGGATCTGGGGCAAGCGTCCTGTGGTCGAGACCACCGTGCTGCGTCTGTAGGGGCTGCCGCGACGTGATCTCGCGTCGCGCGTCGGGGAGGTCTATACCGCTGACATGATCGGACGACTGAACCACGTCGGGGTCGCAACCCCTTCCATCGCGGAGTCGGTGAAGCTCTATCGCGACGTTCTCGGCGCGACCAAGATCACCGAAACCAGGGCCATGCCCGAGCAGGGGGTCTATGTCTGCTTCGTGGACCTGCCCAACGCCCAGATCGAATTGATCGAGCCGCTGGGCGATGATTCGCCGCTGGTGGGCTTCCTTGCGAAGAACCCGGCCGGCGGCCAACATCACGTCTGCTTCGAAGTGCCCGACATCATCGCCGCGCGGGACGACATGCGAGCCAAGGGCGCGACCGTGCTAGGTACGGGCGAACCGCGCATCGGTGCGCATGGAACTCCGGTGATCTTCGTGCATCCCAAGAACATGGGCGGCGTGTTGGTCGAACTGATGGAAAGCCCGAAGGAAGCCCACGGATGACGATCTTCACGGCCATCTGCATCTATCTGACCATCTGGTGGACGGTGCTGTTCTCGATCCTGCCGTTGGGCGTGGTCACCCACGCGGAGGCTGGGATCGACAAGGGAGACGGCGGCGATCCCGGCGCGCCAGTCGATCCGAAGCTGAAGCGCAAGTTCATGACCACCACGATCGTCGCCACCATCGTGTGGGCGATCCTGCTGGTCGTGGTCCAATTCAAGCTGGTCCACCTGCCGGAGCTGCCGGCGAGCTGGCGCTGAGGCGGGCGCCGGGTCTGCGGCCGCCTCTCGGGGCGGCCTTCTTTTCGCTCCGCTTGCATTGCATAGCTCGCGAACCAACGGCTATCAGGGCCGTTGAGCCAGATCATCGGGACATCCCCCTCCGCATGCATCTTTCGACACTCCAGTTCGCCGGACTCGCCCGGGCGTGAGCAGCAAGTCGGCGAATGGCGCCCTGAACGGCCGGGCGCCGCCCTTCGGGCAATGGGAACGTTCGGTGGCGGCCCGCTATCTGCGCGCCAAGCGCAGCCAGGGCGGGGTCGCGCTGATCTCAGTTATTTCGTTCATCGGCATCATGCTGGCGGTGGCGGTGCTGATCATCGTCATGAGCGTGATGAACGGCTTTCGGGCCGAGTTGCTCTCGCGGATGCTGGGCTTCAGCGCCCACCTCTATGTCACCGGTGGGGTGCTGAATTCGCCTGACCGCGACGCCGCGGTGAAGCGGATTGCCGACCTGCCGGGCGTGGTGCAGGTCTATCCGGTGATCGAGGCCCAGGCGATGGCCATGGGCTATGGCCAGATCGGCGGCGCGATCGTCCGTGGCGTGACGCCGCAGGATCTCAAGGCGACCACGCTGGTCTCCGGCAACATTGTCCGCGGAACCATGGCCGACTTCGGCCAGGGCGAATATGGCGGCGACGTCATCCTGGTGGGCGACCGGCTGGCGCAGTCTCTGGGGGTTCAGCCGGGCGATGAACTGAGCCTGGTCTCGCCGACCGGCGGGGCGACTGCGTTCGGGGCCACGCCGCTGCGCAAGACCTACACCGTGGGTGGGACCTTCACCGTCGGCATGAGCGAGTACGACCAGGCCTTCATCTACATGCCCCTGGAGCAGGCGCAGCTCTTCTTCGGGCGCGACACGGGCGTCGACTATATCGAGGTGAAGCTGCGCGACCCCGACATGGCCGTGGCGATGAAGGGCGCGGTCGCCCGCGCCGCCGGGCCCGCCGCCCTGGTCACCGACTGGACGGAGAAGAACGCGGCCTATTGGGGCGCGCTGAAGGTCGAGCGCAACGTCATGCGGCTCATCCTGATGATGCTGGTGGCGATCGCGGCCATGAACATCATTTCCGGCCTGGTCATGCTGGTGAAGAACAAGGGCCGGGACATCGCGATCCTGCGGACCATGGGGGCCGGGCAGGGCTCGATCATGCGTATCTTCTTCATGTCCGGCGCGGCCGTGGGTGTGCTTGGCACCCTGGCGGGACTGGCGATCGGCTCGCTGTTCTGCATGTTCATCGGCGAGATCCAGCAGTTCGTCGAATGGGTGACCGGGACCCAGGTCTTCAATTCCGACATCTACTTCCTGACCCGGATCCCGGCGAAGATCGACTGGCAGGAGGTGGCGGTGATCACCTTCTGGGCGCTGGCGATGTCGTTCCTGGCGACCTTGCCGCCGGCCTGGCGCGCCTCGCGCCTCGATCCGGTGGAGGCGCTTCGCTATGAGTGATCCGGTCCTGACCATCCGGGGCCTGCGCCGCACCTACAAGAGCGGCGACAAGGTGCTGACCGTGCTGAACGGCGTGGACCTCGACGTGCGCCCCGGAGAGATCGTCGGTTTGATCGGGCCGTCGGGCTCGGGGAAGTCCTCGCTGCTGCACGCCGCCGGGCTGCTGGAGCATCCGGACGCCGGCCAGATCATCGTCGAGGGCAGGGACTGTTCGGACCTGAGCGACCGGCAGCGTACGCGGGTTCGACTGGCCACGATCGGCTTCGTCTATCAGGCCCACCACCTGCTGGCCGAGTTCACGGCGCTGGACAACGTGGCCCTGCCGCAGATGATCGCCGGCCGGTCACGCAAGGCGGCGCGCGCGCGGGCCCTAGACCTTCTGTCCAATCTTGGACTACGCGAGCGGGTGGATCACCAGCCGGCGCAGATGTCCGGCGGCGAGCAGCAGCGGGTGGCGATCGCACGGGCCCTGGCCAATAAACCACGACTGCTGCTGGCCGACGAGCCGACCGGCAACCTCGACCCGCACACCTCCACGGCGGTGTTCGACAGCCTCTACGCCCTGGCGCGCAGCGAGGGGGTGGCGGCGCTGGTCGCCACCCACAACCTCGAGCTCGCCAAGCATATGGATCGGGTGCTGGCGCTCAAGGATGGCCACCTGGAAGCCCAGAGCCTCTAGGCACTACGGCGCCGGACTTGGCGACCGCGGCCGAGCCGTCCATCATGATGTAAGTTGAGATAACATTATATATTTTCGCGTCACGTTACTCTAACAATCGCCATGTATGCTGAGAGATTGAAGCGTGCAGACAAGTTTCGGTCTCGAAATGTGAAGGTTCATTGAGATGAATCTCCACTGATACCGACTGGGATTATCGCCCCCCTTCGCAGCCGACCGATCAACGGGCTGCTGAAAAGGGGAATGTGCGATGGCCGGACTCAAGGCGCGCTCTGTTTGTAGCGTAAGTATTTTCGCGATCGGCATGATGGGACTGGCGGCGCCGGCCCTGGCTCAGGAATCTGCCATTGCGGCCCTGTCGAGCGTGGACTCCGCCATCGGCCTGGCGGAAGTGGTTGTCACCGCGGAAAAGCGCGAAACCAACCTGCAGAAGACGCCGATCTCCATTTCGGTCGTGACCGCGGCGGCGATGGAAGACCGCCACATCTATTCGCTGACCGATCTGAACGATGGTTCGGCGCCGGGTCTGCGCGTCATGCCCTACGCCAGCCGCCCCTATAACATGATCCTCAATATCCGCGGCGTGGGCATCATGTCCGACACCAACCAGCCTGCCATGGACTCGGGCGTGGGGGTGTACGTCGACGGCGTCTATCTCGGCCGTCCGCAGGGCCTGGACGCCGGCCTCTACGACCTGGAGTCGGTGGAGGTGCTGAAGGGCCCGCAGGGCACCCTGTTCGGCCGCAACACCGAAGCTGGCGCGCTGAACATCGTCACCAAGAAGCCTACCGGCCAGTTCGGCCTGAACATGGTCGCCGGCATAGGCAATTACGGCAGCTACGAAAGCCAGTTCCATCTGAACCTGCCCGAGTGGCACAACCTCGCCGTCAAGCTCGATGGCATGGTCATGGCCCACGACGGCTGGGTGAAGAACCCGATGGTCGGCCAGGAAGACTGGAACGCAGTGCGACGCCGCGGCCTGCGCGCGCAGCTTCGCTGGACCCCGACTGACAACTTCACCGCCGACTACGCCTACGACACCGGGATCACCGAGGACACCGGCGTCTATGGCTATACGGTGAAGGCGGCCACCGGACCCGGCGCCCGGCCGCTGGCGCAGGCCACTCCGCTTGTGGGGCATCGCTACGACGTCGCGCCGGTCGGGGTTCCGAACCGGTTCAGCCCCGGCGAGCAGTCCGGCCACAACCTGACCCTGACCTGGGACGTGCGGCCCTGGCTGACCCTGAAGTCGATCTCCTCCTACCGCGAGCTCTATCAGGAGCAATGGTCGCAGGGCGGCACCGACTCCCTGGGCGCGCCACGCAATCAGAACGAGCGGCTCTTCGCGCGCTACAGCCTGGCTTCCTTCGACCAGTATCAGTACAGCGAAGAAGTCCAGGCGCTGGGCGAGGCCGGCCGCTGGACCTATATCGTCGGCGCGCTGGCGTTCCACGAGAACGTCCATGATCAGGCGCAGGCCTACTATTCGATGGTCTGGGACGACTTCGCCGCCAATGGCGTATCTGGCTACTCAGCGAGCCCCATCGTCTATGGCGCCGCCGGTTGCATCGCCAACTGCATCGCCGGGCAGGAGACCTCCAACCGCTATGGCCACCCGGTCACCAATCTCGTCATTCCGCTAAACCCCTACATCGGTGTCGACCGCGCCAGCAAGGCCAACACCGACAGCTACGGCGTCTACGGCCAGGCGACCTACACGCCGCCGATCTTCAACGACATCATCCATGTGACCGGCGGTCTGCGCTGGACCTATGACCGCAAGCGCGGCCAGCTCTACGTGGTCAACAACTATACGCCGCTGCAGGCCGATGGCGTCACCTACGCCCCGATCAACGGGTCCGGCAGCTGGAAGCGCGTCGATCCGATGATCAACATCTCGGTCGATGTCGCCGAGAATGCGATGGTCTACGGGAAGTGGGCCAGAGGCTACCGCTCGGGCGGCTTCAACTCCCGCTCGATCACCTATTCGCCGTTCGATCCGGAGGAGATTTCGATGTTCGAGGTCGGCCTCAAGAGCGAATTCTTCGATCATCGCGCCCGGTTCAATATCGCCGGATACACCGGCGACTACGAGAACGTCTTCTATAATATCTCCGGCAACTACTACACCTACAACGCGGACGGCACCGTAAATACGCAGAACCCCCGCACGGTCGAAGACACCTACAACATGGACGGCAAGGGGAAGGTTTCAGGCGTTGAAGCCGACCTCCAGGTGATGCCGATCGACGGCCTTACCCTGTCGGCGACCTACACCTACGCTCACGTCCGGATGCCGCTGTTCAAGGATCCGCTTCCGCGCTACGTGAACGTCGGTGGGGTAACCGTGCCGCAGTTCAACGATCCCACGCTGTATCACCAGCTCTATACGCCGACCAATTCGGCGACCGGGGCTGTCGATTACAAGCGGGACTTCATGAACTACTCGCTTGCCGCGCATTTGGACGCGAGCTGGAATGATGGCTATTACACCTCGACCGGCGACATTGCGACCGGCACGGACGCCAACGGCAAGACCACCTATCTTCCCCAGCTGAAGACCGAATCCGGCGTCATCTTCAACGGCCGCGTCTCGCTTGGCGATATCGCGCTTGCGGATATGGGCGCGCGGATGACCGTCTCGTTCTGGGTCCGCAACCTGTTCGACGCGGAGATCATGACTTCGCGCAGCGGCAGCTACACCCGGGCGGCGTCCAGCGTCTCGGGCGCCTTCAACGATCCGCGCACCTACGGCATCCAGGCCAGCGTGAAGTTCTAACCGAGGAGAGCCTCCGCCCTGCCTCGGCCGGGCGGAGGGACCGCGATTGGCCTGAAACGATCATTCGGCCCTCGTCCGGCTTGACGGTGAGAACAAAACGAGAAATAAGAACAACTATAGAACATCCACAACGAGGACGTCGCAGATGGTTCGCCTGGCTCGGGAATCGCTGGCCTTTATGTCGGTTGCAGGCTTTGTCTGGATGATGTGCGCGGTCGCTCAACTGGCCGCCTGATCATGGAGGTGGCGGCGTGAGCGATGCGGTGAGCGAGGGTTTCGTCCACCTGCGGGTTCGTTCCGCCTATTCGCTGCTGGAAGGCGCGATCAAGGCCGACAAGATCAGCGGCCTGGCCAAGGCGGCAGAGATGCCGGCGGTGGCGCTGACCGACCGGGCCAACCTCTACGGCGCTCTGGAATTTTCGGTCACCAGCAAGGACGCTGGCGTCCAGCCGATCATCGGATGCGCCCTGCCGGTGACCGGCATCGGCGGCCGGCAGGCAGAGCGCTGGGCCAAGGCGCCGACCATCGTCCTGCTCGCGCAGAGCGAGGCGGGGTACCTCAATCTCAGCGAGCTCTCGTCGTTCTGCTACCTGGAATCCGACGACGGCGGCGACGTGTCGGTGGCCTGGGAGAAGGTCGCGGCGCGTGCAGAGGGCCTGATTCTGCTGTCGGGCGGCGTCGATGGTCCAGTCGACCCGCTGATGGCCGCCGGAAAGGTGGAGGAAGGGCAGGCGGCGCTGGCCGAGATGGCCCGAGTCTTCGGCGACCGGTTCTATATCGAGCTCCAGCGTCATGGGATGCCGGCGCAGGCGGCCGCCGAGGGCGAACTGGTCGCCTACGCCTACGATCACGACATCCCGCTGGTGGCGACCAACGACGTCTATTTCGCCAAGGAAAGCATGCACGAGGCGCACGAAGTGCTGCTGTGTATCGCTGACGGCGCCTTCATCAGCCAGGACGAGCGGCGGCGGGTGACGCCCGAGCACTGGTTCAAGCCGGCGGCCGACATGCGGGCGCTGTTCGCCGACCTGCCGGAAGCCTGCGACAACACCCTCGACATCGCACGCCGCTGCGCCTTCATGGTGAAGAAGCGCGATCCGATCCTGCCGCGGTTCAATACGGACGGCGGTCGTTCCGAAGCCGACGAACTGGCGCACCAGGCGCGCGAGGGCCTGAAGATGCGGATCGCCCGGGGCCAGGCTGCGGCCTTCCCCGCCGCAGACTACGAAGCCAGGCTGGAGCGGGAGATCGGGGTCATCACCCAGATGGGGTTCCCCGGCTACTTCCTGATCGTTTCGGACTTCATCAAGTGGGCCAAGGCGCACGACATTCCGGTCGGGCCGGGGCGGGGCTCGGGCGCTGGTTCGCTGGTGGCCTATTCACTGACCATCACCGACCTCGACCCGCTGCGCTACGGCCTGCTGTTCGAGCGCTTCCTGAATCCGGAGCGGGTCTCGATGCCCGACTTCGATATCGACTTCTGCCAGGAGCGGCGGGAAGAGGTCATCAGCTACGTCCAGGGACATTACGGGCGTGACCGGGTGGCGCAGATCATCACCTTCGGCACCCTGCAGGCGCGGGCCGTGCTGCGGGACGTGGGGCGCGTGCTGCAGTTGCCGCTGGGGCTTGTCGACCGCCTGGCCAAGATGGTGCCGGCCAACCCGGCCAATCCGGTGACGCTGGCCAAGGCCATCGAGATTGAGCCACGCCTGCAGCAGGCCAAGCGGGAAGACGAGGCGGTCAAGCAGCTCCTTGAGACCGCGCTGCAGCTGGAGGGCCTCTACCGCAACGCCTCGACCCACGCCGCCGGCGTGGTGATCGGCGACCGGCCGCTGACCGAGCTGACGCCGCTCTATCGCGATCCGCGCTCCGAGCTGCCGGCGACCCAGTTCAACATGAAGTGGGTGGAGAGCGCCGGCCTGGTGAAGTTCGACTTCCTAGGCCTGAAGACGCTGACGGTCATCGACCGCGCGCTGAAGTTCCTGGCCAAGCGGGGCGAGACGATCGATTTCGCGACCCTGCCGCTGGATGACGAGCCAGCCTACGAGGTGATGTCGAGCGGTGGGACCGTGGGGGTGTTCCAGCTTGAAGGCCAGGGCATGCGCGACACCCTGCGCCAATTGCGCCCCGGCTCGATCGAAGACGTCACCGCCGTGGTCTCGCTCTACCGGCCAGGCCCGATGGACAACATCCCGGCCTTCATCGACTGCAAGTTCGGACGTCGCGAGATCGACTATCTGCACCCGAGCCTGGAGCCGGTGCTGAAGGAGACCTACGGCATCATCGTCTACCAGGAACAGGTGATGCAGATCGCCCAGATCCTGGCTGGCTACAGCCTCGGTGAAGCCGACCTGCTGCGCCGGGCGATGGGCAAGAAGAAGAAAGAGGAGATGGAGCTGCAGCGCGCACGCTTCGTCTCCGGGGCCTCCGCCAAAGGCGTGCCGGCCGAGCAAGCCGGGTCGATCTTCGACCTTGTGGACAAGTTCGCAGGCTATGGTTTCAACAAGAGCCACGCGGCGGCCTACGCCTATGTCTCGTACCAGACAGCCTGGCTGAAGGCGAACGCGCCGGTCGAGTTCTACGCGGCCTCGATGAGCCTCGATATCTCCAACACCGACAAGCTGGCGGTCTTCTACCAGGACGCCAAGCGGTTCGGCGTGAAGGTGCGCAGCCCGGACATCAATGTCAGCGCCGCCGACTTCGAAGTGGAGAACGGGGAGGTGCTTTACGCCCTGGGCGGCATCCGCAACGTCGGCCTCCAGGCCATGGAGCATGTGGTCGCCGTGCGCCAGGAGGGCGGGCCGTTCCGCGACATCTTCGACTTCGTCGAGCGGGTCGATCCCAAGCAGGTGAACAAGCGCGCCTTCGAAACCCTGGCGCGGGCAGGGGCCTTCGACTCCATCCATCCGGACCGCGCCCAGCTCGTGGCCATGGCGGACGTGCTGGTGGGGCATGGGCAGAGCATGGCTGCCGACCGCGCGTCGTCGCAGGGTTCGCTGTTCGGCGGCGACCAGGCCGAGGCGCAGCGGCCGCGAATTTCGAAGGTCGAGCCCTGGACCCCCGTTCAGCGACTGGACGAGGAACTGGCGGCGGTCGGCTTCTATCTGTCGGGCCACCCGCTGGACGACATGGTCACCGCCCTGCGCCGTCGCCGCACCGATCTTCTGGCCGACGTGTTGCCTAAGGCCGAGGCTGGTGCGGAAGCCTTCAAGATGGCGGGGGTCGTGCGCCGCAAGCAGGAGCGGGCCTCACAGTCCAGCGGTGAGAAGTTCGCCTTCGTGACCCTGTCGGACCCGACCGGCGAATACGAAGTGCTGTTTCCGCCGGAGTCGCTGCGCAAGTGCCGGGACCTGCTCGAGCCCGGCAAGGCCGTGGCGATCAAGGTGCGAGCCAAGGCGAAGGATGGGGAGGTGCGTTTCTTCGGCGACGACGCCGAGCCTGTGGACAAGGCTGTGGAGAACGCTGTGGCTGGATTACGTGTCCACGTCACGCCGCGCAGCGCCGAGGTGGAGGCGCTGAAGCGCCGCCTGGAGAATGTGTCCAACCCGCGGGGCGGGGAGATCATCCTGGTCGCCGGGATCGACGGCGGCCGCGAAGTGGAGATGAAGCTGCCGGGCCGGTTCTCGCTGGACGTGTCGGTGCGCGGCGCCCTGAAGACCGCGCCCGGGGTGATGTTCGTCGAAGACCTCTGAGCGCGCTCAGCGCAGATCGATATAGGTCCGCGGCTTCATCGGCGCTGGATAGGAGTCGACTCCGCCACGGGGCGAATAGACCGACATGGGCTTGTAGGGCTTGAAGAGCTGTCCCTGCGGCGGCTTGGGCGCCGTATAGTTCGGGATCGTCCGATTGGGCATTGGCTTGAACGACGGAGAGGCTTTCGCTGCGAACGCTGGCCACGGTCGCCCTCTTTCGTCGTAGACGACGTAACCGCTTGCGCCCGCCATGATCGAAAGGCCGAGGCCCAGCGCTATGATAGGTGTCATCTTCGCTCTCCCACTCGCGATGGGTGAGCTTGAGAGCGGCGCTCGGTAATAGTCAAGCTTACGCTCGTCACAGGCGAGACTTGCATTTTCGGCGTTCAGCGCCTATTTGGCGCGTCATTCCACACGCAGGTGTTTGGCGACGGTCGGGGAGACATCCCGCCGCACCCATTCCGGTCCTCCGAGAGGAGGGTTTGCCTGCGGAGGTTAACCGGAAAAAGGACGAAAAGCCGATGGCGCTTCCTGAATTCTCCATGCGTCAGCTCCTGGAAGCTGGCGCCCACTTCGGCCACCAGACCCACCGCTGGAACCCGAAGATGGACCGCTACATCTTCGGTTCGCGGTCGAACATCCACATCATCGACCTGTCGCAGACCATTCCGCTGCTTCACCAAGCTCTGGTGAAGGTGCGTGAAGTCGCCGCCTCGGGCGGCCGCGTGCTGTTCGTCGGCACCAAGCGCCAGGCTTCCGAACCGGTCGCCGAAGCCGCCAAGCGCTCGGCCCAATACTATGTGAACCACCGTTGGCTGGGCGGCACGCTCACCAACTGGCGCACCGTCTCGGCTTCGATCCAGCGCCTGCGCGAACTGGAAGGCCTGCTGGAAGGCGAAGGCCAAGGCCGCGGCAAGAAAGAGCTGCTGCAGATGACGCGCGAGCGCGACAAGCTCGAGCTGAGCCTGGGCGGCATCAAGGACATGGGCGGTATTCCGGACCTGATGTTCGTGATCGACACCAACAAGGAAGCGATCGCGATCAAGGAAGCCCGTAAGCTGAACATCCCGGTCATCGCGATCCTCGACACCAACTGCGATCCGGACGGCATCACCTATCCGATCCCTGGCAACGACGACGCCGCCCGCGCGATCCAACTGTATTGCGACCTGCTGGCCGACGCCGTCCTGGACGGCCTGGCCGCCGGTCAATCGGCCGCTGGCGTGGACCTGGGCGCTTCGGTCGCCCCGATCGAGCCGACGTTGGCCCGAGAGCTTTCGCCGGAGCCCGAAGCGGCCCCCGGCGTGGAGGCTCCGGCCGAAGACCAACCGCAAGCCTAAGAGCGCTCCGGCGCTTGGCAGCTTGACGTCAAACGATCATGACCGGGTCCTATCAGGGGCCCGGTCATACCCATTCTGACCTTTTTTAAAAGGAGCTGACCATGGCGGAGATCACCGCTGCGCTGGTCAAGGACCTGCGCGAGAAGTCCGGCGCCGGCATGATGGACTGCAAGAAGGCCTTGCAGGAGAACAACGGCGACATGGAAGCGGCCGTCGATTGGCTGCGCACCAAGGGCCTGTCCAAGGCCGCCAAGAAGTCCGACCGCGCCGCCGCGGAAGGCCTCGTCGCCGGCAAGCTGAGCGATGACGGCAAGACCGGCGTGCTGGTCGAATTGAACGCCGAAACGGACTTCGTTTCGAAGAACGAGCTGTTCCAGACCGCCGCGCGCGATTTCGCCGTCGTCGGCCTGGAAGTCGAAGGCGTCGAGGCCATCACCGCGGCCAAGACCGCCAAGGGCGAAGTCGTTTCCGACGTGATCACGAACCTGATCGCGACCATCGGCGAGAACATGCGTCTGCGTCGTTCGGCTCGCCTGGCGGTCGGCGAAGGCGCCGTCGCCCTCTACCTGCACAATGCGCAGGGCGAAGGCGTGGGCCGTCTCGGTGTTCTCGTGGCGCTGGAAAGCACCGGCGACCAAGCGGTCCTGAAGGACGTGGGCCGCAAGATCGCCCTGCACGTCGCCGGCACCCCGACCCCGCCGCTGGCCCTGGCCGAGGGCGACCTCGATCCGGCGGCCGTCGAGAAAGAAAAGAAGTTCCTGACCGACCAGGCTCTGGAATCGGGCAAGCCGCTGGCCGTCGTCGAGAAGATGATCGAAGGCCGGATCCGCAAGTGGCAGGAAGAAGTGGTGCTCCTGAAGCAGCCCTTCGTCATGAACCCGGATCAGACCATCGAGCAACTGATCGCCGAAACCGCCAAGCAAGTCGGCGCGCCGGTGACCGTGAAGGCTTTCGTGCGCTTCGCCCTGGGCGAAGGCGTCGAGAAGAAGCAGGACGATTTCGCCGCCGAAGTGGCGTCGATGACCGGCCAAGGCTGATCCAGCCATATTTTAGCGTCCCCAGGGGCGCCGTACGTTCGACGCGTACGGCGCCCTTGGTTTATGTAGTACCAGCCAGATTCTCGACCGGAGCCGCCCATGCCCGACGCCAAGCCCCGCTACAAGAAGATCCTCTTGAAGATGTCGGGCGAGGTCCTGATGGGGGATGCGCTTTTCGGGATCGACACGAAGACGATCGAGGCGGTCGCCGAGGACATCAAGGAAGTCATCGACCACGGCGTCGAGCTGTGCCTGGTGATCGGCGGGGGCAACATCTTCCGCGGCGTCTCCCTGGCCGGCAAGGGCATGGACCGCGCCAACGCCGACTACATGGGCATGCTCGCCACGGTGATGAACGCCCTGGCGCTGCAAGGCGCGCTGGAGAAGATCGGCGTCTACACCCGGGTGCAGTCGGCCATCCCGATGGACGCGGTGTGCGAGCCCTACATCCGCCGCCGGGCGCTGCGGCATCTGGAGAAGGGCAGGGTGGTGATCTTCGCCGCCGGCCTGGGCGCGCCTTTCTTCACGACCGATACGCCGGCCGCCCTGCGCACGGCCGAGATGGGCTGCGATGCGCTTTTCAAGGGCACTAGCGTCGATGGCGTCTACACCGCGGATCCGAAGAAGGATCCGAGCGCCCAGCGTTATGACACCCTGAATTATCAGGAGGTGCTGGCCAAGGACTTGCGGGTCATGGACGCGTCGGCCATCGCCCTCATGCGTGACAACCAGATCCCCATCGTGGTCTTCTCGATCCGCGAGCGGGGCAACTTCCTCAAGGTTCTGAAAGGCCAAGGCGTCTTTACGACGATCGCCTAGGTCTTTCGTTCGTTACACGACATATCCAGGAGAAGATCCTATGGCTGCTGCGGAAAAGCCGGTCCTTAGTAAATACCGGGACCGCATGGACAAGGCGATCGCGGCCCTGAAGGACGAGTTCGGCAGCCTTCGCACCGGCCGCGCCTCGGCCAGCCTGCTGGACCAGGTAATGGTCGAAGCCTACGGCTCGACCGTGCCGTTGAATCAGGTCGCCGCCGTGAGCGTGCCTGAGCCGCGCTCGATCAGCGTCAGCGTCTGGGACCGCGGGACCGTGGTTTCGGTCGAGAAGGCGATCCGCAATGCGGGCCTGGGCCTCAATCCGGTCGTGGACGGGCAGAGCCTGCGCATCCCGATCCCGCCGCTCACCGAGGAGCGGCGCAAGGACCTGGCCAAGCTGGCCGGCAAGTACGCCGAGCAACAGAAGGTCGCGATCCGCAACGTTCGCCGGGACGCCAACGACGACCTTAAAAAGGCCGAGAAGGACAGCGTCATTACGCAGGACGAACAGCACCGGATGGAAGGCGAGGTCCAGAAGTTCACGGACGAGGCTATCAAACGCGTGGACGAAGCCTTGAAAACCAAAGAACAAGAGATCATGCAGGTCTAGTCCGCCGGGATGTCGGCAAAGGACGCTTAGGAACCCCATGGCCCCAATCGATCACGAGGAGGCTACGCCGCACGCGCCGCTACACGTGGCGATCGTGATGGACGGCAATGGGCGCTGGGCGAAGCGGCGGGGCCTCCCGCGCCAGCTTGGCCATCCGAAAGGTGTGGATGCGATCCGCCGTGTGGTGGAAGCCGCGCCCGACCATGGCGTGGGCTGGCTGACGCTCTATGCGTTCTCGACCGAGAACTGGCGCCGGCCGGCCGGCGAGGTGGCCGAGGTCATGCGGCTGCTGAAGCTCTACGTGAACTCCGATCTCGAGAAGCTGGCGCGCAGCGGGGTGCGGATCCGCATCCTGGGCCGCCGGACAGGCCTGCCGCCGGACGTGGCCGAGATCGTCGAGCGCGCAGAGCGCCGCACCGCCGGCAACGACAAGTTCTTCCTGCAGGTCGCCTTCAACTACGGCGGCCGCGCCGACCTGGTGGACGCCGCCCGCGCCCTGGCGGCGGACGTCGCCTCGGGCCGACTGGCGCCGGAGGACATCAGCGACGAGTTGCTGCAGGCCAAGCTCTCCACCGACGGCCTTCCGGATCCGGACCTGGTGATCCGGACCAGCGGCGAGCAGCGCCTGTCCAACTTCCTGCTCTGGGAAAGCGCCTATTCGGAGTTCGTCTTCCAGGACGTCCTCTGGCCCGACTACAACGCCGAATACCTGCGGGCGGCGATCGACGAGTACAACAAGCGCGAGCGGCGCTACGGCGGCGCCGTGGCCGATGATGTCCTTGCCGCGGGCTAGGCGCTTCGACTGGTCCAATCTGGGCGTTCGGGTGGCGTCGGCGGCGGTTCTCGTGCCGGCGGTGCTGGCGGCCGTCTGGTTCGCCGATCTTCCCGGCTTCCGATGGGCGTTCCTGGTGCTGGTGGCGGTCGCCGTGGCGCTGCTGTCCATCGAGTGGGGCGAGATGACCGCCCCCAAGGCGCCGGTCCGGGTCTCGGCGGCCCTGACGGTGGCGGTGCTGGCCGGGGCCTTCCTGGCGTTCCAGGGCCGAATGCCGCTGGCCTGGACCGCAATGGCGCTGGGCGCGGCCGCCGCGGCTCTCGTGGCGCGCGGTGTTTCGGAGCGGCCGGCCAACGCCGCATTCGGCGTGATCTATCTCTCGATCCCGGTGATCTGCCTGGTCTGGCTGCGGGGCATGCCGGAAGGCCGGCAGTGGACGGTGCTGACCCTGGCCGTGGCCTGGTCCGCCGACATAGCCGCCTATGCGGTCGGCAGCGCTCTTAAGGGGCCCAAGCTCTGGCCGCGTTTCTCGCCCAACAAGACATGGTCCGGCTTCATCGGCGGACTGGTCGCCGCTGCGGGCGCGGGGGCGGCCATGGCGGCATTCAGCGCCATCGTGCTCAGCATTCCGGCCGGGGCGCTAATCGGCCTCGTGGGCGGGCTCGCCACCATGGGCGGCGACCTCTGGGAGTCGATGCTCAAGCGCCGGTTCGGCGTGAAGGATTCCGGGGACCTGATCCCTGGGCACGGCGGTCTGCTCGACCGCGTGGATGGGCTGATGTTCGCCGTGGTCGTGCTGGCCGCCGCGCGCCTGATCAATCATTGGGGATGGGCGCATTGAGCTTGCCACGCCGCGTCAGCGTATTGGGTTCCACCGGTTCGGTGGGCGTGTCGACCCTCGACCTGCTGGACAAGGCCGGGGCCGAGGTGGAGGTCACGGCCCTCACCGCCGGCCGTAATGTCGAGCGCCTGGCCGAGCAGGCGCTGCGCTGGCGGCCGCGGCTGGCGGTCATCGAGGACGAGGCCAAGCACGCCGAGCTGCGTGACCGCCTGAAGGGCTCCGGCGTCGAGACCGCCTGCGGCGCGGAGGCGGTGGCCGGAGCGGCGGGCGAGGACGCTCAATGGGTGATGTCCGCCATCGTGGGCTTTGCTGGCCTTCCCCCGACCATGGCGGCGGCCAAGGCGGGATCGGTCGTGGCCTTGGCCAACAAGGAAAGCCTGGTCTGCGCCGGCCCCTCGCTGCTGCGAACGGCGAAGTTCGCCGGCGGCGCCGTCATTCCGGTGGATTCCGAGCACTCGGCGATCTTCCAGGTCCTGGACCCGGCCAACGCCCAGCATGTGGCGCGGCTGATCCTGACCGCCTCGGGCGGGCCGTTCCGCGGCTGGTCGCTGGAGCAGATGGAGCACGCTACGCCCGAGCAGGCGGTCGCCCACCCCAAGTGGGACATGGGCGTGAAGATCTCGGTCGATTCCGCCACCATGATGAACAAGGGCCTGGAGATGATCGAGGCGGCCTACCTGTTCGCCATGCCGGCCGAGCGCGTCGACGTGCTGGTGCATCCGCAATCGATCATCCACAGCCTGGTGGAGTACGCGGACGGATCAACCCTGGCGCAACTTGGACCGCCCGATATGCGCACCCCGATCGCCTGCGCCTTCGCCTGGCCCGACCGCCTGCCATGGCCGGCGCCGAAGCTCGATCTGGCGGCGGCCGGGCAATTGACCTTCGAAGAACCCGACCTGCGCCGTTTTCCCGCCTTGAAGATCGCCAAAGAAGCATTGGCGGCCGGTGGGGCCGCGCCTGCGGTGATGAACGCCGCCAACGAGGTCGCCGTGGCCGCATTCCTTGACCGGAAGATCGGGTTTCTCGATATTGCCGCCACGGTGGCTGAGACGCTCGAACGCGTCGAAACGCACGGCCTCGCCATGGGGGAGGGGGGCGACACGCTCGAAAAGGCCCGGCTTACCGACAAGACGGCGCGCAGCGTCGCCGGCGAAGTCGTCGCAGGACGCAGCCGCTAGGGCTTCGGGAGGAACACGCCCTTGCTCGATTTCATCCTCACCCCCGCGATCTTCGTCATCTCGTGCGCCCTGGTGCTCGGGCTGGTGGTGACGATCCACGAACTGGGGCACTTCCTGGCGGCCAAGGCCTTTGGCGTGGCCATCGACCGCTTCTCCATCGGCTTCGGACGGTCGATCACCTCCTGGAAGGATCGCTCCGGCGTCGAGTGGCGGGTCGGCTGGATCCCCCTGGGCGGCTATGTCAAATTCAAGGGCGACGAGAACGCTTCGAGCGTCCCCGACGGTGAAGACCTCGAGGAGATGCGTCGCGCCATCGAGCAGCGCGAGGGACCCGAGGCCGTCGCGCGCTATTTTCATTTCAAGCCGCTGTGGCAGCGAGCCATCGTCGTCGCCGGCGGTCCGATCGCCAATTTCGTGCTCGCGGTGGCGCTGTTCGCCTCGCTGCTCATGGCCTTCGGCCAATACTCCTTGCCGCCGAAGATCGCTTCGGTGCAGGCCGGCAGCCCCGCCGAACTAGCCGGATTCCGGGCCGGTGACCTGATCGTCATGGCCGACGGACGCCGCATCAAGGCCTTCGACGAGGTCGCGGAGATCGTCCAGGTTCGCGCCAACGTGCCGATCGACTTCGTGGTCGAGCGGGCAGGGCGCCAGGTGGCGATCACGGCCACCCCGGCTTGGGTCGAGCGCAACGATGAGCTGGCCGGCAAGCACCGTCAGGGTCAGCTAGGAATTGCGCCAGCGCAGTCGCCGAGCGATTTCGTCCATGTTCGCTACAATCCGCTGCAGGCCCTGCAGGGCGGCGTCGAACGCACGTGGCGGACGCTGGAGACCACGGTCTACTACCTCGGCCGCATGGTGACCGGGCAGGTTTCGCCAGATCAACTGAGCGGTCCGCTGGGAATCGCGCGAATCTCAGGCAAGGTGGCGCAGGCAGGAGCCGAAGGCGCGCCGAACCTTGGGGGCATGATCCTGGGCGGCGGCGTAAATCTCCTGCAACTGGCGGCTTTCGTCTCGGTAAGCATCGGCTTCATGAATTTGCTGCCGATTCCCGTGCTGGATGGAGGCCACCTGCTGTTCTACGCCTATGAGGCGGTGGCCCGCAGGCCGCTCGCCGCAAAGGTGCAGGCGGCGGGCTATCGCGTTGGGCTTGCGCTGCTGCTGGGATTGATGTTGTTCGCGACCTGGAACGATCTGCAGCAACTGCGTGTGTTCAAATTTCTCGGCGGCGTCCTTTCCTGACCCGCTTCTTTCCGTTGACGGCTGATACGATGCAAAGACCCCGCGCCCGCCGCGCCGCGCTCGCCTCCGGCCTCGCCCTCCTGACGGGCTCGACCGCGCTTGTGGCGCCAGGCGTCGTCCTGGCTCAGGAGGCCACGCCGACCCAACCCGGGACCCGGGCCGCCGCTGTTCCAGTGGAACCGCCGGCTGCGGCTCCGACCTCGGCAGGCCTCCAGCAGGCCGGCGTCGTCCAGCGCATCATCGTGCGTGGCAACGAGCGCATCGAGCAGTCGACGATCCTGTCCTATCTGCCGATCCAGCCGGGCGAGACCCTGGACCCGGAGAAGGCGGACCTGGCGCTGAAGGCTCTGTTCCGCACCGACCTCTTCGCCGACGTGAAGATCGAGCTGCAAGGCTCGGACATGGTGGTGACGGTCACCGAGAACCCGATCATCAACAAAGTGGTGTTCGAGGGCAATTCGGGGCTCAAGGAAGACAAGCTGCGCGACGAGGTGACCGTGCGTCCGCGCGGTATCTTTACCCGCGCCAAGGTGCAGCAGGACGTTCAGCGCATCGTCGAGCTCTATCGCCGGTCGGGCCGCATTTCGGCGACGGTGACGCCGAAGATCGTCGAACTGCCGCAGAAGCGCGTCGATCTCATCTTCGAGATCAACGAAGGCCCCAAGAGCGGCGTATTGCGCGTCAACTTCCTCGGCAACAAGGCGTTCTCGGACAATGACCTGCGCGATGTGATCGCGACCGAGCAGTCGAGCTGGTACAAGTTCTTCTCGAGCAACGCCAACTACGACCCTGACCGCCTAGAGTACGACAAGGAGCAACTGCGTAAGCACTATCGCAACCGCGGCTTCTACGACTTCCGCGTGGTTTCGGCGGTCGCCGAGCTGGCGCCTGACAAGAACGGCTTCGTCGTCACCTTCACCATCGACGAAGGCCAGGAATTCCGCTTCGGCAATATCAGCGTCGAAACCGAGCTGCAGAAGCTCGACAAGAACCTGCTGCAGAGCCTGATCCCGATCCGCAGCGGCGAGATCTATCAGGACCAGCGGATCGAGGCGGCGACCGACACCCTGACCTTCGCCGCCGGCGCCGCCGGCTTTGCGGCGGTGGATGTGCGGCCGCGATATACGCCGAACCGCGAGACGGGCTTGGTGGACGTGGTCTTCCAGGTGCGCGAAGGCCCGCGGGTCTATGTCGAGCGCATCGACGTGACCGGCAACACCCGTACGCTGGACTACGTGATCCGTCGCGAAATGAACCTGGTCGAGGGCGACGCCTATAACCGCGCGCTGGTCGACCGTTCCCGCAACAACATCCGCGCCCTTGGCTTCTTCAAGGACGTGACCATCGACGAGGCGCCTGGCTCGGCGCCCGACCGCACCACGCTGCAGGTGAAGGTGGAAGAGCAGCCGACGGGCGAGCTGTCGTTCAGCGCCGGCTATTCGTCAGTCGACCAGTTGATCCTCGACCTCGGCGTGACGGAGCGGAACTTCCGCGGCCGCGGGCAAAGCGTCCGCGGACGGGTATCGGTCGGTTCGCTGCGTCAGCAGGTCGATCTGGGCTTTACCGAGCCGCGGTTCATGGGCCGCGACCTGGCCGCCGGCGTCGATCTCTATTCCTATCGCATCGACTGGACGGACTTCGCCAGCTACAAGACGGTCACTATCGGGGCCAACCTGCGCGCCAGCTTCCCGCTGACCCTTAACTCGCGTCTCTCGACCCGGTACACGTTGCGTCAAGAAGACGTTCAAATGCCGCTCGAGTATTGCGACACCAGCAGCCCATTCTATTCGCTGTCTCTGTGTTCGCAGAACGGCAAGTTCCTGACCTCGCTAGTCGGCTATACCTATCTGTACGATCGCCGGAACGACCCGATCAATCCGACCCGTGGCTACAGCTTCGACTTCAGTCAGGATTTGGCCGGCTTCGGCGGCGACGTGAAGTATCTGAGCACCGAGGCGAGCGCCAACTGGTACCACGGCTTCACCAAGGACTTCATCCTGAGCGTGAACGGCCAGGCCGGCTACATCGCCGGTTGGGGCGGCGATACGATCCGCATCAACAGCCGCTTCTACAAGGGCGGCAACACTTTCCGGGGCTTCGAGGTCGCCGGTATCGGTCCGCGCGACACCAACGCCGGCCGGACCGACGCGATGGGTGGCCGAGCCTACGCCATCGGTACGGTCGAACTGGCGGTGCCGACCTTCTTGCCCGAGCAATACGGGATCAAGGCGGCGCTGTTCACCGATTTCGGCACGCTCGGCCTCTTGGACGACAAGGACAAGATCAGGGCCGACGGCACGCGCGATCCGCTGATCTACGATGATCTTTCGCTACGCGCTTCGGCCGGTCTGTCGATCCACTGGCGGTCTCCTATGGGCCCGATCAGATTCGACTTCAGCCAAGTTTTGGCCAAAGAAGACTACGACAAGACCGAAACGTTCCGGTTCTCCACCTCAACCAGGTTCTAATTTTCCATATGACGATCAAAGCCCTTGTTGCGGCGACTTGCGTCGCCGCCATCACTGCTTCCGTGTCGAGCGCTGCCTTCGCTCAAGCGGCGCCTGCCGCGGCTCCGGCCGTCAACCATGGCCCCGCGCTGCCGGGCGTTTGCGTGCTCTCGCTGGAAGGGGCCATCACCACCTCGACCGTCGGCGGCTACGTGCAAACCCGTCTTCAGCAGATCGCCACGCAGGTTCAGGCCGAGCTGAAGGCCGAGGACACCGCGCTGCAGAACGAAGCCAAGACCCTCGAAGGCCAGCGCGCCAGCCTGGACCAGAAGACCTTCGAGCAACGCGCCACCGCGCTGCAGACCAAGGCGACGGCTTTCCAGCGCAAGGCTCAGCTCCGCGAGCGCGAACTGGGCGCCACCCAGCAGAAGGCCCTGGGCCGTGTCGGTCAGGAACTCGACCCGATCATTCGTCAGGTCTACCAGCAGCGCCAATGCAGCATGCTGCTGAACCGCGACTCGATCGTGATCGCGAACCCGGCGATGGACATCACCCAGCCGGTCGTGACCGCCCTGAACGCGAAGATCCAGCAGTTCTCGTTCGATCGTGAGCGCCTGGACCAAGCCGCGGCGCCTGCGCAAGCGCCGGCCGCGGCGGCGACGCCCCGCAAGTAAGCGCGACTCGCGATAAAGGCGGGTCGAGCGAGGATTCCTATGCCCGACCCCCGATTCTTCGAAGACCTTGGCCCCGTCACTCTCGCCGAACTGGCCGGCGTGGCGGGCGCCGAGCTTTCTGACCCCGCCAAGGCCGATGTCATGGTCCGTGGGGTCGCCGCCCTGACGGGCGCGCAGGCCGATACGGTCACCTTCCTGACGGACAAGAAGCACGGCCCCGAGCTGGCCGCCTCCAAGGCTGCGGCGGTTTTCGTGTCCGCAAGGGACAGGGAGCTTGCGCCGGCAGGCTGCGTCGCGCTGATCACGGCCACGCCCCAGGCGGCCTATGCCGCGGCGGCGAACCGGCTGCATCGTCCCCGCCGACATGGCGTCGCCGAGGCCGTGGCGCCTGACGCTATGCTGGAGGAGGGCGTCGTCCTGGCGCCGGGCGTGGTGGTCGGACCTGGAGCACGCATCGGCGCGCGGACCGAGATCGGCGCCAATACGGTCATCGGGCCTGGCGTGGCCATCGGGCGCGATTGCGTCATCGGCGCCAATGTCACCATCGGTTTCGCCTTGCTGGGCGATCGGGTGCGGGTGCTGGCGGGGGCTCGCATCGGCGAGCCCGGCTTCGGCGCTGCAGGTGGCGCCAAGGGCGTGGTGGACATTCCCCAACTCGGCCGCGTCATCTTGCAGGACGGCGTCACGATCGGCGCCAATAGCTGCATCGACCGTGGGGCGTTCGATGACACCGTGATCGGCGAGAACACCAAGATCGACAACCTGGTCCAGATCGCCCACAACGTGCGCGTCGGGCGGAACTGCGTGATGGCGGCCCATACCGGGATTTCCGGCAGCGTCACCATCGGCGACGGGGCGGCCTTCGGTGGCCGGGCGGGCGTGGCGGACCACGTCACCATCGGCGATGGAGCCCAGGTGGCCGCCGCCGCGGGGGTATTTCGAGACATTCCGGCCGGCGAGACCTGGGGCGGCGTGCCCGGTCAGCCGATCCGGCGTTGGATGAGGGAGGTGGCCTGGCTCTCGCGCTCGGCCAACCGTAAGGGGACGGAGCAATGAGCAACGACGTGGCCGCGGGCGAGGTGTCGATCGACATTTCGGAAATCATCAAGCGGATTCCCCACCGTTATCCGTTCCTGCTGGTCGACCGCGCCGAGGCGTATCGGGCCCATGAATCCATCGTGGGCGTCAAATGCGTGACCATCAACGAGCCGTTCTTCCAAGGGCACTTCCCTGAGTATGCGGTGATGCCCGGCGTGCTGATCGTCGAAGCCATGGCCCAGACCGGCGCGGTCCTGATGTCCAAGTCCCTGGACGTGGATCCGGCGGGAAAGACCATCCTGTTCGCTTCAGTGGACAACTGCCGGTTCCGCAATCCGGTTCGCCCCGGCGACGTCCTGCGCATGTACGTGAAGGTGCTGCGCGCCCGAGGCGGCCTCTTCAAGTTCGAAGGCAAGGCCATGGTTGGCGACAAGATCGCCGCCGAAGCCGAGTTCGCCGCAATGTTGGTGGAGACGCCATGAGCATCCAGGTCCATCCCAACGCCATCGTAGATCCCAAGGCCGAACTGGCCGAGGGCGTCTTCGTAGGGCCGTTCTGCACCGTCGGGCCGGGCGTCAAACTGGGAGCGCGGACCAAGCTTGTCTCGCACGTCGTCATCGACGGGCGAACCGAGCTGGGTGAGGACAACGTCGTCTATCCTTTCGCCATGCTGGGCGGGCCGCCGCAGCACACTGCCTACAAGGGCGAGGAAACCCAACTCATCGTCGGCGACCGCAACCTGATCCGTGAGCACGCCACCATGAACACCGGCACGGCCGGCGGCGGTGGCGTCACTCGGGTGGGGTCCGATGGCCTCTACATGATCGAGAGCCATGTCGGGCACGACTGCGTCATCGGAGACAATGTGATCCTGACCAAGCAGGCGACCCTGGGCGGTCACTGCGAGATCGCCGATTTCGTGATCATCGGCGGCCTCGCGGCGGTGCACCAGCGGACCCGCGTAGGGCGTCACGCCATGGTCGGCGGCCTGGCCGCGGTCGTGAAGGACGTGATCCCCTATGGCTCGGTCTGGGGCAACCATGCGCACCTGGAGGGCCTGAACCTCCTTGGGCTAAAGCGCCGCGGCTTCTCGCGCGAGACGATCAACACCATGCGGGCGGCCTATCGCCTGCTGTTCGCCGACGAGGGAACCTTCCAGGAGCGCCTGGATGACACTGTTGAGACCTATTCGGATGTGCCGGAGGTGATGGAGATCGTGGACTTCATCCGCGCCGACGCCAGCCGGCCGCTCTGCCTGCCGGAGCGAGAGGTCTAGCATGTCGAAGCTGGGACTGATCGCCGGCGGCGGCGCGCTGCCGGTCGAGCTCGCTCAGCACTGCGAACGCGCAGGGCGGCCGTTCTTCATCGTGCGGCTGAAGGGCTTTTCCGGACCCGAGATCGCGCAGTATCCGGGCGTCGATATCGGCGTGGCCGAGCTGGGCAAGTGCTTCAAGGCGCTGAAGCGGGCCGGCTGCAAGGCGGTGACTCTGGTCGGAACCGTCGATCGGCCGGACTTCAAGACGCTGGCGCCTGACCTGCGCGGGCTGGTGGCCTTGCCAGGCGTGATCGCCGCGGCGCGCAAGGGTGACGATGCCTTGCTGCGCCAGTTGCTCGGCGAGTTCGAGAAAGAGGGCTTCGCCGTCGAGGGAGCGCACGAGGTGATGGGCGACCTGACCCTGCCGGCCGGCCCGCTCGGCGCCGTTTCGCCGACGCCCGAACAGATGGCCGACGTCTATCACGCCCTGAAAGTCGCCCGCGCCATTGGCGAACTGGACGTGGGGCAGGGGGCCGTCGTCTGCGACGGTCTGGTGCTCGCGGTCGAGGCCCAGGAGGGCACTGACGCCATGCTGCGGCGGGTCGCCGAGCTACCCCATAGCATCCGCGGCGTTCCCGAAGCCCCGCGCGGCGCGCTGGCCAAGGCGCCCAAGCCGATCCAGGAGACCCGCATCGACCTGCCGACCATCGGTCTGAACACCATCCAGCGTGCGGCAAAGGCCGGCCTGGCGGGGGTAGCCGGGGAGGTCGGCCGCCTGCTGGTGCTGGATCGTGACGCCGTGATCGAACTGGCCGATGAGCTCGGGCTGTTCGTGGTGGGCGTGGAGCCGCCCGAAGCGTCGTGACCCGCCCGCTCTGCGTGATGCTGGTGGCCGCGGAGGCCTCTGGCGACGATCGCGGCGCGGGGCTCGCCAAGGCCCTGCGCGCGCGCCTGGGGGAGAAGGTCCGCTTCGTCGGGGTCGGAGGAGAGCGCATGTCCGCGGAAGGGGTGAAGAGCCCCTTCGATATCTCCGAGCTTTCGATCCTCGGCCTGCTCGAGGGCCTGATGGCCTATCCGAAGGTGAAGGCTCGCGTGGCCGATACGGTCGCCCTGGCAGCGCGCGAGAAACCGGATGTGGCGATTTTGATCGACTCCTGGGGGTTCACCCTGCGGGTCGCCGTCGGCCTGCGGAAGCTCGATCCCAAACTGCCCCTGATCAAGTACGTGGCGCCCCAGGTGTGGGCGACGCGGCCCGGGCGGGCCAAGACCCTGGCCACCAGCGTCGATCACCTGCTCTCGATCCACGTCTTCGACGCGCCCTATTTCGAGGCCGAAGGCTTGCCGGTGACCTTCGTCGGCAATTCGGCGCTGAACATCGACTTCTCCCAGGCAGATGGCGGCCGCCTGCGGGCGCAGCTCGGCATCTCGCCTGAGACGCCGGTCCTACTGGTGCTGCCGGGCAGCCGGCCGGGGGAGATCACCCGGGTCCTGCCGCCGTTCGCCGAGGCGGCGGCGATCCTCAAACATGAGCGGCCGGACCTCGAGGTGGTCATTCCGGCCGCGCCGACCGTGGCGGCGAGCGTCCGTGAGGCGGCGGCCTCCTGGGCTCACGTCGTCGAGGGCGAGACCGCCAAGCTCGACGCCATGAAGGCCGCGACCGTCGCCCTGGCCTGCTCGGGGACGGTGACGACCGAATTGGCGCTCGCCGGCGTGCCGATGGTGATCGGTTACCGGCTGGGAGCCATGACCCACGCCATCCTCAAGCGCCTGATCCGCACGCCTTACATCACGCTGTTCAACATCGCCGCCAAGGCTTTCGTCGCGCCAGAACTGGTGCAGGACGACTGCAACGGTCCGGCCTTGGCGCGCGAGATTGGCAAGCGGCTAGACGATCCGGACCTGCGCAAGGCTCAGGCGGCCGCTCAAAGCGAGGCCCTGCTCAAGATGGGCCGCGGCGGCCCCGACCCTTCGGAAACGGCCGCCGACGCGGTGTTGAAGCTGCTGGGCGAGAGAGCCAAGACATCAGGTCCTGATGACCGAGCCGGTCAAGCACCGGCCGGAACTGATCGCGCACATAGGCGGTGAACTGGGCGCGCGACGCCATACTTCAATGCTCAGGACGCCCTGATCGTCGAAGCCCGCCAAGTGCACCAGGCCGCCCGGCGGATCGGCCAAGCAAGCAAAAGGCCCCGCCAGCGAACTGACGGGGCCTGATTGCGGTCTCGAAGTCGAGGCTTAGCGCTTGTCGACCGCGACGTAATCGCGCTGCGCGGCGCCGGTGTAGATCTGACGCGGACGGCCGATCTTCTGCGCCGGATCCTCGATCATTTCCTTCCATTGGCTGATCCAGCCGACCGTACGGGCCAGGGCGAACAGCACGGTGAACATCTCCGGCGGGAAGCCGAGCGCGCGCAGTGTGATGCCCGAATAGAAGTCGACGTTCGGGTAAAGCTTGCGCTCGACGAAGTACGGGTCGTTGAGGGCGATCTTTTCCAGTTCGATCGCGATCTTCAGCAGCGGGTCGTCCGAATGGCCGACTTCCGCCAGCACTTCGTGGCAGGTCTGCTGCATGACCTTCGCGCGCGGGTCGTAGTTCTTATAGACCCGGTGGCCGAAGCCCATCAGGCGATAGCGACGATCCTTCACGCCTTGGACGTACTCGGGGATGTTTTCCACCGAGCCGATCTCGGCCAGCATGTTCAGGGCTTCTTCGTTCGCGCCGCCGTGGCTCGGGCCCCAGAGACAGGCGATGCCGGCCGCGATGCAGGCGAACGGGTTGGCGCCCGACGAACCGGCCAGACGGACGGTCGAGGTCGAGGCGTTCTGCTCGTGGTCCGCATGCAGGATGAAGATGCGGTCCATGGCGCGGGTCAGCACCGGGTTCGGCTTCCAGTCCTCGGCCGGGACCGAGAAGCACATGCGCAGGAAGTTTTCCGAGAAGGACAGGTCGTTGCGCGGATGCACGAACGGCTGGCCCTTGAAGTACTTGAACGCCCGGGCCGCGATGGTCGGCATCTTGGCGATCAAACGGTGCGAGGAGATGATCCGTTGTTCCGGATCTTCGACGTTGGTGCTGTCGTGGTAGAAGGACGACAGGGCGCCGACAGCGCCGACCATGATGGCCATCGGGTGCGCGTCGCGGCGGAAGCCGGCGAAGAACCTGTCGAACTGGTCGTGCAACATCGTGTGGTAGGTGATGTTGTGCTGGAAGGTCTCGAACTCCTTGGCGTTCGGCAGTTCGCCGTTCAGCAGGAGGTAGCAGACTTCCAGGAAGCTCGACTTCTCGGCCAGTTGGTCGATCGGGTAGCCGCGGTGCAGCAGGACGCCCTTGTCACCGTCGATGAAGGTGATCTTGCTCTCGCAGCTCGCCGTCGAGGTGAACCCGGGGTCGTAGGTGAAGACGTCAGCCTCGGCGTAGAGCTTTCGAATGTCGACGACGGCCGGGCCGTCGGTTCCCTTGAGGATCGGCAGCTCGACCGACGTGCCGCCGAAACTCACCTTAGCCGTTTCGCCCATGCCATTCCTTCCGTAATTCAAAAGTTAAAAACGCCCGAAATTGAGGCCTTATAGCGCCTTATGCGGGCTGTGAAAGCGCGTCGTCGAGGCGCCCTAAACTTTCCTGTTTCCCAAGGCTCACAAGGGCTCCGGCGAGGTCCGGAGCCGGCGAGCCGCCGGAGATCACGCCGCGTAAGGCCGGACCGATCTTTCCAAGCCCGACGCCCTCGCTTTCGGCGAAGCCGCGGATGGCCTTTTCGAGCGTCGGGACGTCCCAGTTCGGTTGCGAATCCAGCGCCGTTCTCAGCCGGCGCAGGCGCGCGGAGGTCTCCTCGTTGAGCATGCCTCTGATCTTTTCAGGTAGCTCCAGCGGCCGGCGCTTGAGGGCGAAGACGGTGGCGTCGGCGAGTTCCAGAAGCGTCTTGGCGCCGTCGCGCACCAGAGGAACGGTGCGTTCAATGATCGCTTCGTCGCCGTCGTGCAGGTGGAAGTCGCGGCTCTTGTGGACCTTGGCCACCAACCGGGCCAGGCGGACGGGGGCGGCCTGGCGGATATAGTGGTTGTTCAGGTGGTTGAGCTTATCCCAGTCGAGGCGGGCGGGGGCGCCGACCACGTCCTTGACGTCGAACCAGGAGATGGCCTGCTCGTCGGAGAAGATCTCGTCGTCGCCATGTCCCCAGCCCAGCTTGGCCAGGTAGTTGCGCATGGCTTCGGGCAGATAGCCCATGTCGTCGAATTCGCTGACCGCCTGCGCGCCGTGGCGCTTGGAGAGCTTGGTCCCGTCCGGTCCGTGGATCAGCGGCAGGTGAGCCCAGACCGGAACCTCCCAGCTCATGGCCTGATAGATGAGGGTCTGGCGGGCGGCGTTGTTCAGGTGGTCGTCACCCCGGATGACGTGCGTGATGCCCATGTCGTTGTCGTCCACGACGACCGCGAGGTTGTAGGTCGGGGTGCCGTCGGAGCGCAGCAGGATGAGATCGTCCAGGGTCTTGTTCTGGAATCGGACCTCGCCTTTCACCTGGTCGTTGACAATCGTCTCGCCTTCGAGCGGGCTCTTCAGGCGCACGACGTAGGACTGGCGGTCGTCATAGTTGCCGGCGCCGCGATCTCGCCAAGGCGAACGGATCACCCGGCCTTCGGCACGCGCCGCTTCGCGTTCGATTTCCAGCTCGTCCGGCGTCATGTAGCAGCGATAGGCGGTGCCGCGTTCGAGCATCTGCTCGACCACCTCACGGTGGCGGTCGGCGCGCGCGAACTGGAACACCGGCTCGGCGTCCGGCTTCAGCCCCAGCCAGTCGAGACCGTCGAAGATCACCTGCACGGCCGCCTCGGTGGAACGCTCGCGGTCGGTGTCTTCGATACGAAGCAGGAACTTTCCGCCGGTATGTCTTGCGTAAAGCCAGTTGAAAAGCGCCGTCCGGGCCGTGCCAATGTGCATGGAGCCGGTGGGCGAGGGGGCGATCCGGGTGACGACGGGGCGGTCGGGCATCGAGTTGGAGACTGTTACTTCAGCAGGCGCGTCTGAGCTGCGCGCGGCGCCTATTAGCACGGTCGAAGCCGGGCGTCCCACAAATCGCCGCATCGCAACATGGCTCTTTGATCAAGCCTCCGTGCAATCGGATCGCTGGCGTCTGTGGACCCCTATCGCCTTCGGCGGAGGTGCGGGGATTTATCTGGCGTTGCCGGCCGAGCCCATCTCCGCCGTGGCTTTGGGCACGCTGGCCCTGGCCTTTGCCCTCATCCTGTCGGTCGGGCGTCTCGGGCTGCCCCGAGGCGCGGTTATCGGCCTGACGCTTGCCGCCTTCCTGCTGGGCGGATTTGCCGCGGCCAAGCTTAGGACCCAGACGGTCCGCGCCCCGATCGCGCCGGCCGGCGGCGGCATGCGGACCATCGACGGCTTTGTGGTCGACATCACCAATCCCGGCCAGGGCGGGCTGCGCCTGCTGATGGCGCCGATCCGGATCAGCGGCCTTGCGCCGCAGGAGACGCCGATCCGGGTGCGGATCACCCTTGGGGAGGGCGACTGGTTGCCGAGGCCGGGGGATGCCATCCGAGTGCGCGGTATGGTCAACGCTCCGCCACCGCCGGCGAGCCCGGGGTCCTACGATTTCGCGCGGGACGCATTTTTCGACGGCATCGGCGGTGTCGGGTTCGCGCTTGGCGAGGCCCGTCCCATCGACGGGCCGGCGCCTCCGGCGCGGCTCGCCCTGCAAATGAGGCTGAACGCGCTGCGCTGGGGGCTGGCCGAGCGAATCGTCGAGCAGATGGGCGCCTCAAGCGGAGGGCTGGCCGCGGCGATGATCACCGGCCACGAAGCTTTCGTGCCCAAGGAGCAGGTCGAGGATCTGCGGGCCTCCGGCTTGGCGCACATCATCTCGATCTCCGGGCTGCATATGGCCATCGTCGGCGGCTTTGCGTTCGGCGCCGTCCGCCTGCTTATCGCCGCCTGGCCGTGGATGGCGCTGCGGGTGTCCTCCAAGAAGGTCGCCGCCGTCTTCGGCCTGCTGGCGGTCGGCAGTTATCTGCTGATTTCCGGTGCGCCCAGTCCCGCCGAGCGCTCGGCCATCACTGCGGGGGCGGCCTTCCTGGCGATTCTGGCCGATCGGCGCGCGATCAGCCTGCACACCTTGGGCCTGGCGGCCCTTGTGATCCTCGCCTTCGAGCCCGAGGCGGTGATCCAGCCCGGCTTCCAGATGTCGTTCGCCGCGACCGCGGCCCTGGTCGCCCTGGCCGAGGCCTGGCCGCGGCCGCCGCGGGAGATCAATACGCCCTGGCCGATCCGCGCGGCCCAGGCGGTCGGCGTCTGGACCGCGGCCAGCATCGGAGCCAGCTTCGTGGCCGGGCTGGCGACCGGCCCGTTCGCCATGCAGCACTTCAACCGGGTTTCGACCTTCGGCCTGGCCGCCAATCTGCTGACCGCGCCGATCAGCTCCTTTCTGATGATGCCGGGCCTGGCGATCGGCGCCGCCTTGACGCCTTTTGGCCTGGGCGGACCATTCCTGTCGGCGGCGGGCCTAGCCATCGACACCATGAACATGATCGCCGGGTGGATCGCCGATCTGCCCGGAAGTCAGCGGATCTTCGCCAGCGCTCCGGCCTGGACCCTGCCGGCCGCCTTCATCGGTATCCTGTGGCTGTGTCTTTGGAGGGGGCCGCTCCGCTGGCTCGGCTTGCCCCTGGCCCTGAGCGTATGGCTATGCCCGCGCCCGCCGGCGCCGGACATTTGGATCGCCGCCGATGGTTCGACCGCAGCCGTCAGGCGAGGGGATCAGGCGGTGCTGCTGCGCCCCGACGCCAAGCTCTTCGCCGCCGAGCTTTGGGCCAGGCGGCGCGGCCTGACGCCGGCGGAGGGTTCGGCCGCGCGGGAGGTCGCCTTCGACTGCGATCGCTGGTCCTGCGCCCCGCGCCAGGGAAGCGCCGATCCGAAGGTCGCGGCGATCTTCACCCGCCGGGCCTCGACCATAGCGGCCAAGCAGCCGCTGTTTTGCGGATGGGCGGAGGTGGTTATCGTCCGTGGATCTGCCGAACCTTGCAGGAACGCGCTGACGCTCACCGAGGCGGACTTCGCCAGGGGCGGGTCGGCCGAGCTCTACAGAAGCCCGTCCGGCTGGCGGGTCGTGTGGGCCCAGGACCTGCGCGGCCAAAGACCCTGGACGATCAGTGGTAGCGGCGGATGAGGCCGACCAGCCGACCCTGCACCTGAACCTGGTCCGGTCCGAAGATGCGGGTCTCATAGGCCGGGTTCGAGGCTTCGAGCGCGATCGAAGCGCCTTTCTTGCGCAGGCGCTTCAGGGTGGCTTCCTCGCCCATCACCAGGGCCACGACGATGTCGCCCGAATTGGCGGTGTCGGTCTTGCGGATGACCACATAGTCGCCGTCAAGGATCCCGGCGTTGATCATGGAATCGCCCTGGATCTCGAGGACGAAATGCTCACCCGCGCCCAGGATCGTCTCTGGGACCGGAATCCGGTCGCGCTCCTGCTGGATGGCTTCGATGGGCGTGCCGGCGGCGATGCGGCCGAGGATCGGCAGCTCGCGCGTATCGTTGGCGATGGGCAGGGCGTTCGGGTCGCCGCCTTCGACTACCTGGGGCTTGAACGGCGCGCGCCCCTTGGGCGGGGCGGTCGTCGTCGCCTGCTGCGGCAGCTTCACGACTTCGAGCGCGCGGGCCCGGTGCGGAAGACGGCGCAGGAAGCCGCGTTCCTCGAGCGCAGTGATCAGGCGGTGGATGCCCGACTTCGACGCCAAGTCCAGGGCCTCCTTCATTTCGTCGAAGGACGGCGAAACCCCCGTTTCCTTGATCCGCTCATGAATGAACATGAGAAGTTCGTGCTGTTTACGGGTGAGCATGGCTGTCGAGCCCTTGGAGAACAAAGCGCTAACGTCAGGAATGTTCTCTAGGTGTTCTTCATTAATGTCAAGTTACTGCTGAGCCCTTGAAAGGCTTAGGGTTTTCGAAGCTTGACGATAGGTCCGAGGCGACTCAGCCGAGCAGGGCGCGGGTCGCCGCCGTGACATCAGCCTGCCGCATCAGGCTTTCGCCGACCAGCATGGCGCGGGCGCCGACCTGCTCCAGCCGGGCTACGTCCGCCGCCGTGAAGATGCCGCTCTCGGTGACGAGGAGGGCGTCCTTGGGCGCCAGCGCCGCCAGGCGCTCGGTGACGGCCAGGTCGATCTCGAAGGTGCGGAGGTCGCGGTTGTTCACGCCGACCAGGGTGGCGCCGAGCTGGCCCGCGCGGGCCATCTCCTGCTCGTCATGGACCTCGACCAAGGCGTCCATGCCCAGGCGGGCGGCTTCCGACATCAACTCGGCGGCGAGCGCGTCATCGACCATGGCTAGGATCACCAGGATGGCGTCCGCCCCAAAGCCGCGGGATTCGGCCACTTGCCACGGATCGACCAGGAACTCCTTGCGCAGGGCCGGGATCGAGACCGCATCGCGCGCAGCGGTGAGGAAGGCGTCCGCGCCCTGGAAGCTCGGGGTGTCGGTCAGTACCGAGAGGCAGGCCGCGCCGCCGGCCTCGTAGGCGCAGGCCAGGGCCGGCGGATCAAAGTCGGCGCGGATCAGGCCCTTCGACGGCGAAGCCTTCTTGATCTCGGCGATCAGGGCGAGCTTGCCCGGCGCATGGGCGCGTTCGAGGGCGTGACGGAAGCCGCGAGGCGCCGAGGCGGCCTTGGCGGCGGCGTCGATGTCGGACTGGGATCGGGCTGCGCGGCGCGCGGCGACCTCTTCGCGCTTGTAGGCGGCGATCTTCGAAAGCACGTCGCTCACGCCGTCACCTGGACCAGCTTGGCGAGGGCGGCCTTGGCGCGTCCGTCATCGAGGATGTCGCCGGCCAGGGTGACGCCTTCGCGCAGGGTCTCGACCTTGTCGCCGACCAGGAACGCGGCGGCGGCGTTCAGGAGGACGATGTCGCGATAAGGGCCCTTGGCGCCGTCGAGCAGTTCGCGCAGCGCTTTGGCGTTGTCAGCGGGGGAACCGCCGCTGATGTCGGCCAGGGCCGAGCGGGGAAGGCCGACCGCTTCCGGCGTGATGGTGAAGAGGCGGACTTGGCCATCGCGATATTCGGCCACGCTGGTCTCGCCGGTCGTGGTCATCTCGTCCATGCCGCCGCCATGGACGACCCAGGCGCGCTCAGCGCCCAGGGCGCCCAGCACCCGCGCCAGCGGCTCCACCCAGCGGTCGGCGAAGACGCCCATGACCTGGCGCTGGGCGCCGGCGGGGTTGGTCAACGGGCCGAGCAGGTTGAAGATCGTCCGGAAGCCGAGATCGGTGCGGATCGGCGCCACGTGGCGCATGGCGCTGTGGTGGGCGGGAGCGAAGAAGAAGGCGACGTTCGCCTCGTCCAGCGCCCGGCGCTGCTGGTCGGCGTTGACGTCGAGGTTGACGCCCAGTTCGACGAGCACGTCGGCGGCGCCCGAGCGCGAGGAAACCGCTCGGTTGCCGTGCTTTGCGACCTTCAGCCCGCCGCCTGCGGCCACGAAGGCGACGGCGGTCGAGACATTGAGGGTGTGCAGGCCATCGCCGCCGGTGCCGCAGACGTCCATGACCTGGAAGTCGTGCTCCAAGGTGATCGCGGCCTTGCGCATGGCGCGGGCGCAGGCGGTTATTTCGCCGGTCGTCTCTCCGCGCATGCGCATGGCGGTGACCGCGGCGGCGATCTGGGCAGGGGTCGGCTCGCCGCGCAGGCAGGCGGCGAAGAACTCGCCGGCGTCCTCTTCGGTCAGGGTTCCGCCATCGGCCAGGCGGCCGAGAAGGGGCTTGAATGCGTCGGACATGTCTAGGCCTCAGCCTCCTCGGTGAGGCCCGTAAGCTTGAGGAAGTTGGCGAGCATGGCGTGCCCGCCCTCGGTGGCGATGGATTCCGGGTGGAACTGCACGCCATGGACCGGCCGCGACCGGTGGCTGAAGCCCATGATCTCGCCGTCCTCGGTCCAGCCGGTCACTTCCAGCACATCGGGCAGTGTCGACTTCTCGACGGAGAGGCTGTGATAGCGGGTGGCCGTGAACGGGTTCGGCAGGCCGGCGAAGATACCCTTGCCCTCGTGGTGGATCAGGCTGGTCTTGCCGTGCATCAGGGTCTTGGCGCGAACCACCTCGCCGCCGAAGGCCTGGCCGATCGCCTGGTGCCCGAGGCAGACGCCCAGGATCGGCAGGTCCTCCGGCGCGGCCGCCAGAAGGTCCAGGCAGATGCCGGCCTCGTTGGGGGTGCAGGGGCCGGGGGAGAGCAGGACGCCATCGGGTCGGAGGCCCAGGGCCTCCTCCACGCTGAGGGCGTCGTTGCGGTAGACGAGCGTCTCCGCGCCCAGTTCGTTCAGATAGTGAACCAGGTTGTAGGTGAAGCTGTCGTAGTTATCGATCACCAGGATCATGAGCTTCCTCTAGGCTCCAGCCGCTCCCGCGCCAAGCGATTGCGGGGATCGGTCGTTCGAAACATGCTGCGGCCATGACCCCAGGCGATTCCGCCCTCGATCGTGACCGAATGGTCTATGCCCGTGCGCTGCTGCGGATTCCGGTGGCTCGGGAGAGCGCCTGGCCGGCCCTGGCGGCGGCTGCCGCGGCGGCCCTGGCGGCTCTCGCCCTGGCGGCGGCGATGATCACCGCGCCGCCCGTCACCACCACCCACGTGGTGCAGCGCGACCTCTAGAGCACGATGCGATCAGACGGAATCATCTGATCGTTGAATCGTGCTCTAGATTCAAAGTTTGAGCGCGTTCTAGTCGCAAAACCGGTTTCCACTTTTGCGGAACGCGCTCTAGACGAAGCGCCAGGATTCCTCGGCGGCGCGGCGCAGGGCGCGGGCCTTGTGCAGGGTCTCGTCGTACTCGGCGTCGGGATCGGAGTCGGCCACCACGCCGCCGCCGGCCTGGACGTACATCTGGCCGTCCTTGAAGCAGGCGGTGCGCAGCACGATGCAGGTGTCGACCGAGCCGTCGGCGCCGAAATAGCCGACCGCGCCGGCATAGGCGATGCCGCGCTTCTCAATCTCCAGCTCGTCGATGATCTGCATGGCCCGCACCTTCGGCGCGCCCGACAGGGTGCCGGCGGGCAGGGCGGCCATCAGCACGTCGACCGGGTCCAGGCCCTCAGGGGCGTCGCCCTCGACGTTGGAGACCAGGTGCATGACGTGGCTGTAGCGCTCGACGAAGAACGAGTCGGTCACACGCACCCGCGGCGCGCGGCTGGCCGCCGCCGGCTCGTTGGCGCCGGCGCTCTTCAGCATGGCCACTCGGCCGACGTCGTTGCGGCCCAGGTCCAGCAGCATGAGGTGCTCGGCCCGCTCCTTCGGGTCGGCCTTCAGCTCGGCCTCCAGCGCGCGGTCCTCCTCGGGGGTGGCGCCGCGCGGGCGGGTGCCGGCGATGGGGCGGATGGTGATTTTGCCGTCGCGCAGCCGCACCAGGATCTCCGGCGAGGAGCCGGCGAGCTGGAAGTCGCCGAAGTTCAGGTAGAACAGGAACGGCGAAGGGTTCATGCGCCGCAGCGAACGATAGAGCGCGAACGGGTCGCGCTCGAAGGGTGCGCGGAACCGGTGGCTCGGCACCACCTGGAAGATGTCGCCGGCCAGGATGTAGTCCTTCGCCCGGGCGACGATCTGGCGATAGTCCTCGCGGCTCACCGGCGTGGTGAAGCGGTCCGGCTCGGGACCGGCGTTTCCGGTCAGGGCCGGCGCGGAGGTCTTGAGGTCGGCGACCACCTCGGCAAGGCGAAGCTGAGCGTCGTCATAGGCCGCGCGGGCGGTGATCTCCGAGGGGCGCACGGTCGTGACCAGGATGATCTCCTGGGCGATGGCGTCGAAGATCGCGACCATGGAGGGCCGGATCATCAGTCCATCGGGCAGGTCCAGCGGATCGGGATTGATGTTCGGCAGCTTCTCGACCAGCCGGATCATGTCGTAGCCGATCGCGCCGAACACGCCGGCCGACATCGGCGGCAGGCCCTCGGGTAGGTCCAGCCGCGAGCGGGCGACGAGGTCGCGCAGCGAATCCAGCGCTCTGCCGGCCTGCGACTGGAATCGGCCGGCCTCGATGTCCGGACCCACGGCGATTTCCGCCTTGTCGCCGCGGCACCTCCAGACAAGGTCGGGCTTCATGGCGATCACCGAGTAGCGTCCGCGGTGCGCGCCGCCTTCGACCGACTCGAAAAGGAACGCGTAGGGCCGGCCGTGGGCGATCTTCAGGTAGGCCGAAACCGGCGTCTCCAGATCGTCGATCAGGCGGGTCCAGACGACCTGCGGCGCGCCTTGAGCATACTTCGCCTCAAAGTCCGCAAACGCAGGGTCGATCGTCACTTGGCCTTCTCCGCCTTGCCCGCCGTGGCGGGCGCCTTTTCTTCTTTGGTCAGGGGCGGCAGGCCGAGGGCCGCACGCGCCTTGTCGGGATAGATTCTCGCGCCGACTTCGGTCCGGGCCGCCTTGCGGGCCGCCACGCCAAGGTCCTGGAACAGCGCCATGGTCACCTGCGGGCGCACTTCCTCGGTGATGCGGGCGACGGTCGGGCCGGTCGGGGCGCGGACGGCCTCCAGCTTGCCGACGATCAGGCCGAACTGGGTGTGCTCGGCGGTGAACACGTCACCGGGCTTGGCGCTGAAGGCCTTGCCAAGTCCATCGCGGGAAAGCTGGGTGCTCTGGGCTGCGGTGCGGCGATCGAGGTTGGTCACATGGACGACCTTGGCGCCGGCGGCGGCTGCGACGGTCTCCAGGCTCTCGCCCTTGCGCACGCGGGCGGCGAACTCGTCGGCGCGCGCCTGCATCCGCTTGACCATCTCGCGCATCATCCAGAACCGGGTGAGCTGCGGTTTGACCTCGGCGAGCGGGGGCAGGGCCTTCGGGATCACCCGATCGACGCGGACGGCGAAGTAGGAGCCTTCGCCGGCGTCCTGCAGCTCGCTCTCGGCGCCAGCGGCCAGGCCGAAGGCGGTCTCGAGCATCTTCGGAGTGACGCCCTGCAGGGGCTGGCCCTGCTGGCCCTGGCCCGCCTGGGTGACCGGGCCGATGGTCACCGCCGGCACGCCGGCCTTCTTGGCGGCGTCCACGAGGTTGGCGCCTTCGTCGCGGGCGGCCTCATAGGCCTGGGTGAGGGCGTAGACCTTCTCGGCCGCGGCGTCCTTGCGAACCTCGGCCTCGATCTGCGGCCGGACCTGTTCGAGGGTGACGGCCTGGCCGGGAGTGACCTTGGTCACCTTGACCACCGCCATGCCCAGGTCGCCCTGGATCGCCGAGGAGACCTGGCCGGCCTGCAGGGCGAAGGCCGCGACGCCGACGCGTTTGTCGGAGACGGCGCTTTGCGGCTTGTCGACATAGCTCACCGCCTCGACGCCAAGCGACTTGGCGATGGCGGCGGGATCTTCGCCCTTGGTCAGGCGCGCGGCGACGGCCTGGGCGGTGGCGGCGTCCTTGACGGGAATCTGGACCAGCGAGCGGGTTTCCGGACGCGACAGGGTATCCTTGCGGAAGTCGAAGCGCTTCTTCACCTCGGCCTCGTCGACCGGGATCTCGCCGGAAAGCTGGGCGGGCGTGAAGGCGACGACGGTCAGAACCCGGAACTCCGGCAGCGTCAGCCGGTCGGCGTTTTCCTTCATCAGCGTCGTGAGCTGGGCGTCGGTCGGCTGCGCGGGCGGCTGCACGCTGCGCGGGTCGATCACGAAGTAACCGACGTCGCGCGCCTCCAGCTCGAAGATGGCGCCGAGCGCGCTATAGGCCCGCGGCACGTTCAGGCCGTTGAGCATGGCGGTGCCGACGTGCTGCACGGCGATCTGGTCGCGCATCAGGTTCTCGAACCGAGCGGGCGTGAAGCCGTTCTCGCCCAGCCGCTGCTGATAGAGCTCTCTGTCGAATGCGCCGGAGATCGGATTGAAGAAGGCGGGAATCTTCCGCAGCTCGGCTTCCATCAGCCGGTCGGAAGGCCGAATCCCGATGCGGCTCAGCATTTCGCCAAAGGATTCGCGGGTGGCGATCTCTTCCAGGAGGCGGCGGTCGAGCCCGGCCTGGACGGCCTCCTCGATGCTCACCGGACGCTTGGCCTGCTCCTCGGCGTTCTTGCGGAAGTTGTCGAACTCCTGGCGGAAGACGGGGCCGGACACCCGACGCGAGCCCGCACGGACCACATCGTTGGTGTAGTTGCCCTTGAACGCGTCATTGACGCCGAAGATCGCGAAGCTGACGACCAGGAGGCCGATCAGAACCGCGGCGACCCAGGATTTGGCGAAGTTGCGTGTGGCGGACAGCATTTGACCTACCGGGAGCCCTTTCGGCGCGAACGTGGAACGGCGGGTATAGTTGAGGCGGCTTCCCCCCCGCAAGCGCGTGACAGAACAAGCCGCTTGGCTTAACGCCGCTGCGACCCATCAAACACGAGGCAGGACATGACGTCACCGACCCCTTTGATCGCCGGCAATTGGAAGATGAACGGACTGGCTTCAGGCCTGTCCGAGGCGCAGGCCGTCGCGGCGGGGATCGGAGCGTCCAAGGCCCGGGTGGCGATCTGCCCGCCGGCGACGCTGGTCGAGCGCGCCGCCGCGGCTCTTAAGAACACCAAGGTCGCGGTCGGCGGCCAGGACTGCCGCGCCGAGGTTTCCGGCGCCTTCACGGGCGACGTCGCCGCCGAGATGCTTGCTGACGCCGGCGCCAGCCTGGTGATCCTGGGCCACTCCGAGCGCCGCGCCGGCTACGGCGAAACCGACGCGGTCGTGGCGGCGAAGGTCGGCGCGGCCCTGCGTGCGGGCCTGGAACCGATCATCTGCGTCGGCGAAACCCTGGACGAGCGCAAGGCCGAGCGCGCCATCGAGGTCGTCACCGCCCAGGTGAAGGGCTCGCTGCCTGCCGAGCTGGCCGGCAAGGCGTTCTCGGTGGCGTATGAGCCGGTCTGGGCCATCGGCACCGGCCTGACGCCCACCACCCCCGAGATCGAAGAGATCCACATCGCCATCCGCGCGACTCTGGTCGAGCGCTTCGGCGAACACGGCAAGACCGCGCCGATTCTCTACGGCGGCTCGGTGAAACCCTCGAACGCGGCCGAAATCCTCCATGCGGCCGAAGTCGGCGGCGCCCTGGTCGGCGGCGCCTCCCTGAAGGCCGAGGACTTCCTGGGAATCATCAACGCACTCTAGATCCTGGGCGCTTATGGGTCCCGGTCTCGCTTCGCAAACCGGTATGACACAGTGGTCGGAGCGGCGTGGCCCCTAGCCGACGGGTCAGCCCTCCGAGGGCCCCTTCAGCTCGACCGTGTTGCCTTCGGGATCGAGCACATAGATGGACGGACCTTCGCCCTCGGCGCCGTAGCGGGGGCCTTCATCGGCGATCCGGATGCCGTGTGCGGCCAGGTGCGCGCGGATGGCCGGCTCGTCGAATGGCCGGATAGCGAGGGCGAAGTGGTCGAGATTGCGCCCCTCCTTGCCGGGAGCAGCCCCGCCGACGGCGCCGAGCTTCCCGTCCACGGTCACCAGATCGATGAGTGAAGCGCCGGCTCGAATATGCGTGAGGCCAAGTTCGGGCCGGTCCCAGTTGACCTCACAGCCCAGGACGTCGCGATAGAAGGCGATCATCGCGTCCTTGTCGACGACGCGAAGGACGATGTGGTCGAAACCGGCGGGGCGGATCGGGTGGGTCATATCGATCAGCTAGGATCGGCAGTCCCCGGCGGCTAGAGCAGCAGGCCGAAAAGCCGGCAGTCGCGGTGTTCGCCGTCGCGCAGCACATGGCCGCGCAGCAGGCCTTCCTGTTCGAACCCCAGCTTCTCCAGAACCGAGTCGGAGCGCTTGTTCCCAAGGTGGGTGCGGGCCGCCAGCCGCCGCACGCCCTTCGCCGCAGCGAAGGAGATGACCGCCCGCATGGCCTCCAGGGCGTAGCCATTGCCCCAGGCGCCGCGTCCGAGCAGAAACCCGATTTCCCCGCGCTTGTGCCACCAGTCGATGTCCGAGAGATCGCAGGCGCCGATCACCTGGTCGTCCTCGAGGGCGCGGATGGTCCAGTGAAAGGCGCGCCCGGCCTCCACCGCCGCCACCTGGCCCTCGACGATGGCGCGCACCAGGTCGGGATCGTCGATTTCCGGGACGTCCCAGTGCGCCATCACCTCCGGATCGTTGAGGATCGGGAACAGCCATTGAGCGTCGGCGGCCTCCAAGGGACGCAGGCGGAGACGTTCGGTTTCGAGTATCATGGACTTGCCTGCCCGATGCGACGCCCTAGCTATGGCCTTATGCGCCGCCTAGTGGTAGAGCGCGCGCTTCATTTCGGCGCGGGTTTCCGGCCGGAGGCATTGGATAGGTCATGCTGCTCGGCATTCTGCTCACGGTTCACGTCCTCGTCTGCATCGCGCTGATCGCGGTGGTCCTGCTGCAGCGCTCCGAAGGCGGCGCGCTTGGCATGGGCGGCGGCAACGCCGGCTTCATGACGGCGCGTGGGGCAGGGGACCTCCTGACCCGCACCACCTGGATCCTCGGTTCGATCTTCTTCGTGCTCAGCCTGGTGCTGACCATGCTGGCCGGCCAGCAGCGCGGCTCATCGTCGGTCGTCGACCGGATCAAGGTCCAGGGCATCGACATGGGCAAGCTGAACCAGCCCGCAGCTCCGGCTCCAGCCGCCCCGGCGCCGACCAGCCCCAGCGACGCTCCCGCGCCGCTGACCGCCCCGACCCCGCAGGTCCGCAATCCCTTCACCGGCGCAGCCCAGCCCGCGCCGGCGCCCGGCCAGACCGCGCCCGCCCCGACCGCGCCGTCCAACCCCTAAGCCCCAGAGTGATCGTGAATCTCGACCAAAAGCCGCTTCGGCGGCTCGTTTGGCGTTTGTGCGCCGTTCCGAAAGCTGAACAACGGCTTCAATCCACAAGCTTCGGCGATACGTCGCAGAGCTTTCTGTCCGAATCACTGGTACTCTGAACGCCCATGGCCCGGTACATCTTCATCACCGGCGGCGTGGTTTCCTCTTTGGGAAAAGGTCTCGCGTCCGCCGCCCTTGGCGCGCTCCTGCAGGCTCGCGGCTACAAGGTCCGCCTTCGCAAGCTGGACCCCTATCTCAACGTCGATCCGGGCACGATGAGCCCCTATCAGCACGGCGAGGTCTTCGTGACCGACGACGGCGCCGAGACGGATCTCGACCTGGGGCACTACGAGCGGTTCACCGGGGTGAACGCCACCAAGGCGGACAACATCACCACCGGCCAGATCTACAAGACCATCATCGAGAAGGAGCGCCGCGGCGACTATCTCGGCGCGACGGTCCAGGTGATCCCTCACGTCACCGACGAGATCCGTAACTTCGTGCTCTCCGATCCGGGCGAGGGCGTCGATTTCGTCCTGGTGGAGATCGGCGGCACGGTCGGCGACATCGAGGGTCTGCCGTTCTTCGAGGCGATCCGCCAACTGGGGCAGGAACTGCCGCGTGGCCACGCCTGCTACATCCATCTGACGCTGCTGCCGTACATCAAGACGGCGGGCGAGATGAAGACCAAGCCGACCCAGCACTCCGTGAAGGAGTTGCGGTCGATCGGCATCCAGCCCGACATCCTGCTCTGCCGCTGCGAGCAGCCGATTCCGGCGAGCGAGCGCCGCAAGATCGGGCAGTTCTGCAATGTGCGGGAAAGCGCCGTGATCCAGGCGATGGACTCGCCGAACATCTATCACGTGCCGCTCGACTACCACGCCCAGGGGCTGGACCGCGAAGTGCTCTCGGTCTTTGGCCTGCTGGACACCGCGCCCGCCCCGGACCTCTCGCGCTGGCAGTCGATCTCGAACACCCTGACCAATCCGGACGGCGAGGTGAACATCGCCATCGTCGGCAAGTACACCGGCCTGACCGACGCCTATAAGTCGCTGGTCGAAGCCCTGGTGCACGGCGGAGTCGCCAACAATGTCCGCGTCCGCTTCGACTGGATCGAGGGCGAGGCCTTCGAGCGCGAGCAGGGGCTGATCTCCGAGCGGCTGACCGGCGTGCACGGCGTGCTGGTGCCCGGCGCCTTCGGCGAGCGCGGCTCGGAAGGCATGATCCGGGCGGTCCAGTTCGCCCGCGAGCACGAGATTCCCTATTTCGGCATCTGCTTCGGCATGCAGATGGCGATGATCGAGGCGGCCCGGAACCTCGCCGGCATCAAGCACGCGTCCTCGACCGAGTTCGGCCCGACCTCGGAACCGATCGTCGGCCTGATGACCGAGTGGGTGCGCGGCAACCAGCGCGAGATGCGCCGGGAAGGGGACGATCTCGGCGGCACCATGCGCCTAGGGGCCTACGAGGCGGTGCTGACGCCGGGCTCCAAGGTCTCGGAGATCTATGGCGCGACCACGATCAGCGAGCGCCATCGCCACCGCTACGAGGTGAACATCACCTATCGCGAGGCGATCGAGGGAACCGGCCTGGCCTTCTCCGGCCTCTCGCCGGACGGCGTGCTGCCGGAGATCTGCGAGCGGGGCGATCACCCGTGGTTCGTGGGCGTCCAGTTCCACCCGGAACTGAAGAGCCGCCCCTTCGACCCACACCCCTTGTTCACCGGCTTCATCGGGGCCGCGAAGGAACGCAGTCGGCTGGTCTGACGCTCCTTACATAGGACGTGGTCGCGAACCTCGGTCTTCTCCCGCTTGGGGAGAAGGATTGAGCCGCGTCTGGCCCCGAAGGGGAGGGATGCTATTCTTCCCCATGCTCTCCCGCGACGACATCCGCCGGATCGCGCTGGCGCAACCGGAAGCCTATGAGGCCGATCACTTCGGGATGCCGTCGTTTCGGGTCGGCAAGAAGATCTTCTGCACGATCCACCAGGATCAGCCTCGGACGATGCTCAAGCTGGACGTCGAGGATCAAAGGAACCTGCCGAGGACGCGCCGGGCGTGATCGAGCCGGTTCCCGGATACTGGGGCCGGCAGGGCTCGACCTTCGTCTGGTTCGAGAAGATCGGCGAAGAGCGATTCGCTGAATTGATGCGCATGGCCTGGGTTCAGGTCGCACCAAAGCGCCTGATCAGTAAGTTTTCTTCCAACGCTTGATATTCGAAGGGTTATCGGGCATAGACCCGCGCTCACGTCGGCGGCCCCGTTCGGCCGCCGTCTCCGTTTTTCACGCCTGCGAGATTATCCGATGGCCGTTCCGAAGCGAAAAGTATCCCCCTCGCGGCGCAACATGCGGCGCGCGCACCACGCCCTGGGCGCCAACTCCTATGTCGAAGACAAGGAAACCGGCGAACTGAAGCGTCCGCACCACGTGGACCTGAAGACCGGCATGTACAAGGGCCGCCAGGTCATCACCCCGAAGGCCGACTAAGGCCAGCGGGCGGGGGCCTTCCGCCCCAGCAAAGCTTTCGACCCCGTCCGGTTCACCGGGCGGGGTTTTGCTTTTTGGCCATGCCGGCGTGTTTGCCCCTGGGGGCGAAGGCCGCTAAACGATCCGGCGCCTTCCCAAAACGCCTGGAGCTCCCATGACCGAAATCGTCGACATCACGGCCCGCGAAATCCTCGACAGCCGCGGCAATCCGACGGTGGAGGTCGATGTCATCCTCGAGGATGGCTCGCTCGGCCGCGCGGCCGTGCCCTCCGGCGCTTCGACCGGCGCCCACGAGGCGGTCGAGAAGCGTGACGGCGACAAGAGCCGTTATGGCGGCAAGGGTGTCCTGGCAGCCGTCGAGGCCGTCAACGGCGAGATCTACGACGCCCTGTCCGGTTTCGACGCCGAAGACCAGCGCCGCCTCGACCAGCGCCTGATCGAGCTGGACGGCACCCCGAACAAGAGCCGCCTGGGCGCCAACGCCATCCTCGGCGTCAGCCTGGCCGCCGCCAAGGCCGCCGCGATCAGCGCCGACCTGCCGCTCTACAAGTACGTCGGCGGGGTCTCGGCGCGCGTGCTGCCCGTGCCGATGATGAACATCATCAATGGCGGCGCCCACGCCGACAATCCGATCGACATCCAGGAATTCATGATCCTCCCGACCGGGGCCTCGACCTTCGCCGAGGGCCTGCGCATGGGCGCGGAGATCTTCCACGGGCTGAAGAAGGCCCTCAAGGACGCTGGCCACAATACCAACGTCGGCGACGAGGGCGGCTTTGCTCCCAACATCGGCTCGGCTGAAGAAGCCCTGGCCTTCATCGTGAAGGCGGGCGAGGCGGCCGGCTACCGCGCCGGCGAGGACTTCCAGCTCGGCCTCGACGTCGCCTCGACCGAGTTCTTCAAGAACGGCAAGTACGTCCTGGAAGGCGAGGGCAAGACCCTCGATCCGGCCGGCATGGTCAAGTACCTGGAAGGTCTGGTCGGAAACTTCCCGATCGTGACCATCGAGGACGGCGCGGCCGAAGACGATCTCGAAGGCTGGAAGCTGCTGACCGACGCCCTCGGCGGCAAGGTCCAACTCGTCGGCGACGACCTCTTCGTGACCAACCCCGCGCGCCTCTCCATGGGCATCGAGAAGGGCCTGGCCAATTCGATCCTGGTGAAGGTCAACCAGATCGGCACGCTGTCGGAGACCCTCGACGCTGTCGATATGGCGCACCGCGCGGCATACACCGCCGTGATGAGCCACCGTTCAGGCGAAACCGAGGACTCGACCATCGCCGACCTGGCGGTCGCCACCAACTGCGGCCAGATCAAGACCGGGTCGCTGGCCCGTTCGGACCGCACCGCCAAGTACAACCAGCTGCTGCGCATCGAGGAAGAACTGGGCGACCAGGCGATCTATCTCGGCGCCAAGGCGCTCAAGCGCCTCTAAACCGCCTCAGGGCGAGCGGAAAGATTTGCTTCTCCGCTCGCCTTTTGCGCTTTGTGTAACTGGAAATTAAGCACGTTCGCGTGAAATGCCTCCTATCAGGAGTGACAAGTTTCGATCGTGCTCGCTCGCCTTCGCACATATCTGCCGACAGCGGCGCTCGCCTTTCTGATCGTCTATTTCGGGTTCCACGCCTTTACGGGCGACCGTGGCCTTTTGTCGTCGAAACAAAGGGATGCGACCCTGGCGGCCAAGTCGCAGGAACTCGCGCACCTGCGCGCACAACGCCAGGATCTCGAAGCCCGCGCGCGGCTTTTGCGGGACACCAGCCTCTCCGCGGACCTACTGGAAGAACGTGCCCGTTCCCTGCTAGGTTTCGCCCACCCGAACGACTATGTGATCCGCGTGAAGCCCTAAGGGCGGATTCGACGTTTGATCGAAGAACCTAAGCGCGGAGCGTAACCGCGAAAATGCATTCCTACGGGAGAGACGAATGGCGCGTGGGCAAACTGGCTCCGCAGCTAGGCGGAAGACTCATGAAACCGGTGGCTCCGGCGCCCAAGAGGGCTCCGTAGGCCAGGATGAGCTCCTCCGCTACTACCGCGATATGCTGCTGATACGTCGCTTCGAGGAGCGGGCGGGGCAGCTTTACGGCATGGGGCTGATCGGCGGCTTCTGCCATCTCTACATCGGTCAGGAAGCCATTGCGGTCGGCGTGCAGTCGATCAAGGAGCAAGGCGACCAGGTCATCACCGGCTACCGCGATCACGGCCACATGCTGGCCTGCGGCATGGATCCCAAGGAGGTGATGGCCGAGTTGACCGGCCGCGCCGGCGGCTCCTCCAAGGGCAAGGGCGGATCGATGCACATGTTCTCGACCGCCGAGGACTTCTACGGCGGCCACGGCATCGTCGGCGGCCAGGTGGCGCTGGGCACGGGCCTGGCGCTCGCAAACCGATACCGCGACAACAAGAAGGTCGCCTTCGTCTATTTCGGCGACGGCGCGGCCAACCAAGGCCAGGTCTACGAGAGCTTCAACATGGCCGAGCTCTGGAGCCTGCCGGTGGTCTACATCATAGAGAACAACCAGTACGCCATGGGCACGTCGATCGAGCGGTCTTCCTCCGAGACCCGGCTCTTCAAGCGCGGGGCCTCGTTCCGGATTCCGGGCGAAGAGGTTGACGGCATGGATGTCCTGGCGGTGCGCGAGGCGGCCAAGAAGGCGGCCGAGCACGCCCGTTCGGGCGAGGGCCCCTACATCCTGGAAATGAAGACCTATCGCTATCGGGGCCACTCGATGAGCGACCCGGCGAAGTATCGCACCCGCGACGAGGTCGACGAGGTCCGCAAGACCCGCGACCCCATCGACCATGTGCAGGAACTGCTCTCGAAGAACGGCTGGGCCGACGAGGGGGCGCTGAAGGCCATCGACGCCGAGGTGAAGGCGATCGTCGCCGACGCCGCCGAGTTCGCGCGGACCTCGCCCGAGCCCGAACCATCCGAGCTCTATACGGACGTCTATCTGGAGGCCGCCGAGTGACCGACGTCCTGATGCCCGCGCTTTCTCCGACCATGGAAGAAGGCACGCTCGCCAAGTGGCACGTGAAGCAAGGCGATACGGTCAAGTCCGGCGACGTGATCGCCGAGATCGAGACCGACAAGGCGACCATGGAGGTCGAGGCGGTCGATGAAGGAACCGTCGAGGAGATCCTGATCCCCGAGGGCTCCGAGGGCGTGAAGGTCAACACGCCGATCGCCCGCCTGAGCGGCGACGGCGCGCCGGCCGCCAAGGCCCCGGCCGAAGCTCCGCCCGTCCAGTCGGCCGGCGATCCGGAGAAGAGCCAGCCCGAAACCGCGCGGCCCCAGCCCGAGGGCGAGGCCACGGCGCCGGTGACGCCGAAGGTCGAACTGCGGGACCCGGAAATCCCCGAGGGCGCCAAGCTGGTCAAGACGACGATCCGCGACGCCCTGCGCGACGCGATGGCCGAGGAGATGCGTCGGGACGACAAGGTGTTCCTGATGGGCGAGGAAGTCGCCCAGTACCAGGGCGCCTACAAGGTCTCGCGAGACCTGCTGCAGGAGTTCGGCGACAAGCGCATCGTCGATACGCCGATCACTGAATACGGCTTCGCCGGGCTCGGCGTCGGGGCGGCCATGGCCGGCCTGAAGCCGATCGTGGAGTTCATGACCTGGAACTTCGCCATGCAGGCGATCGACCATATCGTCAACTCGGCGGCCAAGACGCTCTACATGTCCGGCGGCCAGATCCAGTGCTCGATCGTGTTCCGGGGGCCCAATGGCGCCGCCGCCCGCGTGGCGGCCCAGCACAGCCAGGACTATTCGGCCTGGTACGCCCAGGTGCCCGGCCTGAAGGTCGTCGCGCCCTATGACGCGGCCGACGCCAAGGGCCTGCTGAAGGCGGCGATCCGCGACCCCAACCCCGTGGTCTTCCTCGAACACGAGATGATGTACGGCCAGGAGTTCGACGTCCCGGCGGACATCGACTGGGTCGTGCCGATCGGCAAGGCGAAGGTCCGGCGAGAGGGCAAGGATGTGACCATCACCGCCCACTCGCGGATGGTCGGCCTGGCGCTGAAAGCAGCCGAAGAGCTGGCTGCCGAAGGCATCGAGGCCGAGGTCGTCGACCTGCGCACCCTGCGGCCTCTGGATCACGAGACGATCGTCGAGAGCGTCAAGAAGACGAACCGCATCGTCACCGTCGAAGAGGGCTGGGGGCCGATGGGCGTCGGCGCCGAGGTGGTCGCCCGCGTGCTGGAACATGCCTTCGACTATCTGGATGCGCCGCCTACGCGGGTCCACCAGGAGGATGTGCCATTGCCTTATGCGGCCAACCTCGAGGCGCTTTCGCTGCCGTCGGTCGAGAAGATCGTGAAGGCGGCGAAGGCGGTCGCCTATCGGAAATGACGGCGCGGTCTCGTCCATGACGACGCTCGCGGGTCATTGCCACTGCGGCGCCATCCGGGTCGAGCTGGACCCCGGAAGGCCCGTGGACGAGCTGCCCCTGCGCTCATGCCAGTGCGGCTTCTGCCGCCGGCACGGGGCGCGGACCATGAGCGATCCGGCGAGCCGCCTGCACATCGAGGCCGCGCCTGGGGTCCTGAACCGCTATCGGTTCGGCGCCCGGGCCGTCGACGCGCTGCTCTGCGAAGAGTGCGGCGTCTACGTGGCTTCGGTCCTTCAGACCGATGATGGGCGACTACTGGCGACCCTGAATGTCGCCGGCGTCGATCTCGAAGGGTTCGGCGGGCGGACCGCCGAGCCCGTCAGCTACGAACACGAAACCCAGGACGAGCGGCTGGAGCGGCGCATGGCGCGCTGGACGCCAGCGGTGCTTGTCGAAGCCCTGCCCAGCGCCTGAGAAGCTTGAAGATGACCATTGATGTCCTGATGCCCGCGCTTTCTCCGACCATGGAGGAGGGCACGCTCGCCAAATGGCACGTGAAGAAGGGCGACGCCGTGAAGTCCGGCGACGTGATCGCCGAGATCGAGACCGACAAGGCGACCATGGAGGTCGAGGCGGTCGATGAGGGAACCGTCGAGGAGATACTGATCCCCGAGGGCTCCGAAGGCGTGAAGGTGAACACCCCGATCGCCCGCCTGAGCGGTGATGACGCCAGCGCGGCCAAGCCTGCTCCGGCGCCCGAAGCCCCTAAGGCCGAAGCGACCAAGGCTGAGGCGCCGAAGGCCGAGCCGGCCAAGGGCGAGCCCCCTCCGGCGGCTTCCGCCGAAGCACCCAAGGCGGCTGCGCCGACCCCGGCGCCGGCGCGCGTGGCCGGCGCACGCATCTTCGCCTCGCCGCTGGCCCGCCGCATCGCCGAGCAGAAGGGCCTGGATCTTGCGCAGATCGAGGGTTCGGGTCCGCACGGCCGGATCATCAAGCGCGACGTCGAAGGCGCGGCGCCCCGGGCCAAGGCGGCGCCCGTCGCAGCGGCCGCGCCGGCCGGCGCCCCGCGGCCGGTCCAGACCCTGGCGCAGATGGGCATCCCGGACGGAAGCTACGATCTCGTCCCCCTCGACGGCATGCTCAAGACGGTCGCCCGGCGCATGACCGACAGCTTCCGCGACGTGCCGCACTTCCCGCTGAACATCGACCTGGAGATCGACCAACTGCTGGCGGCGCGGGTGAAGATCAACGGCCTGCTGGAGAAGCAGGGTGTGAAGGTCAGCGTCAACGACCTGGTCATCAAGGCCGCCGCCCTGGCGCTGAAGCAGGTGCCGGAGGCCAACGCCTCCTATTCCCCCGAAGGCATCGCGATGCACCACCACGCGGACATCGCCATCGCCGTGGCGCTGGAGCATGGCCTGATCACCCCGATCATCCGCCAGGCGGAGACCAAGGGCCTGGCCCAGATCGCGCTGGAGGCCAAGGACCTGGCCGAGCGGGCCCGGAACAAGAAGTTGAAGCCCGAGGAGTTCCAGGGCGGCACCTTCTCGATCTCGAACCTCGGCATGTTCGGCATCAAGAGCTTCGCCTCGATCATCAACGAGCCTCAGGGCGCGATTCTGTCGGTCGGCGCCGGCGAGAAGCGGCCGGTCGTCCGCGGCGACCAGTTGGCGATCGCCACGGTCATGAGCGTGACGCTCACCTGCGACCACCGCGTGGTGGATGGAGCGATCGGCGCGCGCTGGCTCGCGGCCTTCAAGGCCCTGATCGAAGACCCGATCACGATGATCGTCTGAGGTGAGTGAAATGGATTTTGACGTCATCGTTATCGGCTCGGGGCCGGGCGGCTATGTGACCGCCATCCGGGCGAGCCAGCTCGGCTTCAAGACGGCGATCGTCGAGCGCGAAGCGCTGGGCGGGGTATGCCTGAACTGGGGGTGCATCCCGACCAAGGCCCTGCTCAAGTCGGGCGAGGCCTATGAAACCCTGGGACATCTGGCCGACTACGGCCTGAAGGTCGAGAAGGCGAGCTTCGACTTCGGCAAGGTGATCGAGCGATCGCGCAAGGTCGCGGGCCAGCTGAACTCCGGCGTCGGCTTCCTGATGAAGAAGCACAAGATCGAGGTGATCGAAGGCGTCGCCAAGCTCGAGAAGGGCCAGGGCGCGCCGAAGGTCGTCGTGGCCCTGAAGGCCGGCGGATCGCGCACGGTCCAGGCCAAGCATGTGATCCTCGCCACCGGCGCGCGGGCGCGGACGATCCCGGCCATCGGGCTCGAGCCGGACGGCGAGCGGGTCTGGACCTATCGCGAGGCGATGGTCCCCAAGGCCGCGCCCAAGTCGCTGATCGTCATCGGTTCCGGCGCCATCGGGATCGAATTTGCGAGCTTCTATCGCGCGCTCGGCTCGGACGTGACGGTCGTCGAAGCGCTGCCGCGCATCCTGCCCGTCGAGGACGAGGAGGTTTCCAAGACCGCGCACAAGGCGTTCGAGAAGCGGGGGCTGAAATTCCGCGTCGGCGCCAGCGTCAAGAAGCTCGCAAAGTCCAAGACCGGCGTGACCATCGACCTGGAGGCCGGCGGCAAGGCCGAAACCCTGGAGGCCGAGGTCGCCATCGTGGCGGTCGGGATCGTCGGCAATGTCGAGGATATGGGCCTGGAGGCCTTGGGCGTGAAGATCGAGAAGACCCACGTGGTCATCGACGACCATGGCGCGACCGGCGTGCCGGGCCTCTACGCCATCGGTGATGTGGCCGGTCCGCCCTGGCTCGCCCACAAGGCCAGCCATGAAGGCGTTCACTGTATCGAGCATATCGCCGGCCTGAAGCCGACCAACCTGTCCTCCCCGATCCCGGGCTGCACCTATTCCAACCCGCAGATCGCCTCCGTCGGCCTGACCGAGGCGCAGGCCAAGGAGCAGGGGATCGAGGCCAAGGTCGGCCGCTTCCCCTTCCGCGTGAACGGCAAGGCCATCGCGTCCGGTGAGACCGAGGGCTTCGTGAAGACCATCTTCGACGCCAAGACCGGCGCCCTGATCGGGGCCCACATGATCGGCGCGGAGGTCACCGAAATGATCCAGGGCTTCACCCTGGCGATCACGATGGAAGCGACCGAGGCCGAGTTGCAGGCGACGGTGTTCCCGCATCCGACCATGAGCGAGGCGATGCACGAGGCAGCGCTCGACGCATACGGACGGGTGCTGCACCTCTAGGCTCGGCCGACGCCCTTCGCTCAGCGCGAAGGGCGTTTCGCGTCAGAACCGGCGACGCCTTCCGCGCATGGCGTCCAGGCTCCAGGGGCCCGGACCGGCGAAGACCAGGTAGAGGAAGACGAAACAGAACAGGACGGCCGCGTCGCCGCCGTTGAGACCCGGCCAGAAACCCTGGGCCGCGTGGACGGTGAAGTAGCCAACCGCCATCTGTCCCGAGCAGATGAAGGCCGCGACGCGGGTGAAGAGGCCGAGCGCGATCAGCCCGCCGCCGACCACCTCGATCACCGCCGCCGCCATCAGCATGGTCGGAAGCGGATCGGGCACGCCCGGCTGCGGGCCGGGAAATTCGATCAGCTTCATCAGCCCATGCTCCATGAAGAGCAGGGCGGCGACGATCCTGAGCAGGCTCAGGACTCGCGGGGCCCACGCCTCGAGGCTAGACATCATCGGCAGTCCCTCCCAATCAGCGTCCCGAAAGACGCCAAAGCTTGAGGATCAGGCGGCGCGGCGTCCGTCGGCCTCCGCCATCCGCGTGATCGCGACGTAGTCCGTTTTGCCGGTGCCCAGCACCGGGATTTCGGTGACCCTGATGATCTTCCGCGGGACGGCCAGCTCGGGCGCGCCGATGGTCTGGGCGTGAACGACCAGCGGTCCGGCCTCGGCGTCGCGGCGATCGGTGACCAGGACGAGACGCTCGCCCTTCTTGGGATCGGGCATGGCGATCACCGCATGGCGGCTGTCGGGCCAGACGGCGGTGGCGATGTCCTCGGCCGCCGTGAGGGAGACCATCTCGCCGCCCACCTTCGCAAAGCGCTTCACGCGGCCGAGGATCTTGATCCAGTTGTCGTCGCTGAGATCGACCACGTCGCCGGTGTCGTGCCATCCGCCGGGCGGCGGCTCCAGAACCCCGCCAGCGCCCAGATAGCCGGCCATGACGTTCGGGCCGCGGACATAGAGCCGCCCGCCGCCGGGGATGCCCTCCACCGGCTCGAGCTTCGTCTCGATGCCCGGCAGCACGCCGCCGACCGTTCCGCGGCGGTTGTCGGTCGGCTTGTTCACGGCGATGACCGGCGAGGCCTCGGTGGCGCCGTAGCCTTCCAGCACCGGCACGTCGCCGAACCGGTCACGGACCAGGTTGTGGGTCTCCTCCCGCACCTTCTCCGCACCGCAGACGATGAACTGCAGACCGGACAGTTCGTCCGGTTCGGCGGCGCGCGCGTACTGATTGAGGAAGGTGTCGGTGGCGAACAGGATCGAGGCGCCGGTGTCCTTGATCAGCGGCGGGATCTGCTTGACGTGCAGCGGCGAGGGATACTCGAACGCCTTCATGCCCTTCAGCAGCGGCAGCAGCACGCCGCCGGTCAGGCCGAAGCAGTGGAAGGTGGGCAGGGGATTGAACATCACCCAACTCGGGTCGAGGTCGATGTGGGCGGCCACCTGCTCGACATTGGCGATGAGGTTCGACTGGCTCAGCACCACGCCCCGAGGCGCGCCGAAACTGCCGGAGGTGAAGAGGATGACGCCGGGGTCCGACGGCTTGCTTGGGGTCCGGAAGCGCCGCGGGAAGGCGGCCGCGGTGGCGGCGAAGAGCTTGTCGCCCAGGCCGATCGTTTCGCGGACGTCTTCCAGATAGGTGATCGCGGCCAGCGGCTCGAGCGCGTCGATCAGGTCGTGCAGTTTGCCCTGTTCGATGAAGCGATGCGAGGTCAGCACCCGCTTCACCTCGGCCAGTTCGCAGGCCGCCTTGAGGTTCCGAATGCCGGCTGTGAAGTTCAGCATGGTCGGCGTGCGGCCGAAGGCATGCAGCGCGAAGAAGGTGACCACCGCGCCGGCGCTGGATGGCAGCATGATGCCAACGTGCTCGCCGGGCCTGGTCATTCCGGCGATCTTGCGGCCGAGTGCGAAGGCGGCCCGCATCAGATCGGTGTAGCTGAGGGGGTTGCGCTCCTGGTCCTCTAGGATCGGCTTCTTGGCGCCGTAGGTCGCGCGCGCGTCGATCAGCGCATCGAACAATGAGCGCTCAGTCGAACGCAGGTCAAAAGAAGGCGACAAAGGCGAAAACCTCCCCGAACGTCTCGCCGTTTCCGTTGGCTGCAAAACCTATCGCTCGCCTCCACGGTTGAAAAGATGCGTAACAGGTCGTGAGGTTCGGCCCCAGCGTCAAGGGTTACGCCACGCTAAGCTATTGGGCTGGAGCGAAAAATTCCGTCGCCCGGCGATCCGCGGGGCGTCCGAGCGCGGCGGCCCTGGCGAGCCGTCCGGCCCGAACCATGCTGAAGTTTGAGCCTGCGGCGCCCCTGCGTCCAATGACGCCTTGATCCAGGCGGCCAGAAGGCCGATCTAGGCCGTATGGCGACCGTCATCGACACACTCGGTGGGCAAAGGCCCCGGCATCCTGAGAAGCAGTCACGCCCGGACACGCCGGTCCTGCGAAAGCCGGAGTGGCTCCGCGTCCGCGCGCCCGGCGCACCCGGTTACAACGCCACGCGGGACGTGGTGAAGGCCCATGGCCTGGTGACGGTCTGCGAAGAGGCCGCCTGTCCGAACATCGGCGAGTGCTGGAGCCAGAACCACGCGACCATGATGATCATGGGCGAGATATGCACCCGCGCTTGCGCTTTCTGCAACGTGACCACCGGCAAGCCGAACCCGCTCGATCCGACCGAGCCGACCCGGGTGGCCGACGCCGTGGCGAAGATGGGCCTCAAGCACGTCGTCATCACCTCGGTGGACCGCGACGACCTGGCCGATGGCGGCGGCGCACACTTCGCCGAGGTCGTCCGCGCGATCCGCGCAGCCGCGCCGAACACGACCATCGAGATCCTGACGCCGGACTTCCTGCGCAAGGGGCCGAGCGCGGCGGAGATCGTGATCGACTCCAAGCCGGACGTCTTCAACCATAATCTGGAGACCGTGCCGCGGCTCTACCTCTCGATCCGGCCGGGCGCGCGCTACTATCACTCGCTGCGCCTGCTGGAGCGCGTGAAGGAGCGTGATCCGAACCAGTTCACCAAGTCCGGCCTGATGGTCGGGCTGGGCGAGGCGAAGGAAGAGGTCATGCAGGTCATGGATGACATGCGCTCGGCCGGCGTCGACTTCCTGACCATCGGCCAATACCTCCAGCCGACCCGCAAGCACGCGGCGATCGACCGCTTCGTCACGCCTGACGAGTTCAAGGCCTATGAGGAGATCGCCCGGGCCAAGGGCTTCCTGATGGTCTCCGCCAGCCCGCTGACGCGCTCGTCGCACCACGCCGGCGAGGACTTCGCCCGGCTGAAGGCCGCCCGGCTCGCCAAGGACGCGGCCTGACGCTTGCCGCGCTATCACATTGAAAAGGTGCTGCCTTACAGCCCCGACCAGCTTTTCAAGCTGGTCGGGGACGTGGACGCCTATCCGGACTTCGTGCCGTGGATCCAGTCCATGCGGACCTGGAACGCCAGGGTCGAAAGCGAGGGCGTGACCGTCGTCGACGCCCAGGCCGGCGTCGGCTTTTCGTTCCTGAAAGAGAAGTTCGCCACGCGGGTGCGCCGTGACGCGGGCGAGCGCCAGATCGACGTCCAGCTCCTGTCGGGGCCGTTCAGGCACTTGGTCAACCGCTGGCGCTTCGTCGAAGCGCCGGGCGGGACCAAGATCGAGTTCGACATCGACTTCGAGTTCAAGTCGCGCCTGCTGTCAGGGATCCTGGCGGCGAACTTCCATCACGCGGTGGACAAGCTGATGGCCTGCTTCGAAGGGCGGGCGAGGGCGCTCTACGCGGCCTAGAGCATTTTCCGCCGAAGTGGACGCCGGTTCGGCGGAGAAAATGCGCCCCCCCAAAGAGTCTAGGTCATTCGGTCGCGCAGGGCCTGCAGGGCCGCCTGCACCGCCTGCTCCTGAATCTCCGCGCGGGTCACGCCGTCGAACAATTCCCCACGGTGCATCAGCGCCTGGTTCGTACGGGCGGTGGCGATGTGGACCGTGCCCACCGGCTTCATGGCCGTGCCGCCGCCGGGGCCCGCCACGCCGGTGATAGCAACGGCGACGTGCGCGTTCGAGGCTTCCAGCGCACCCTCGGCCATCATCCTGGCCACCGGCTCGGACACTGCGCCGAGGTCGGCGATCAGGTCTCCCGGAACGCCCAGCATCTCCTGCTTGGCCCGGTTGGTATAGACCACGAACCCACGTTCGAAGACGTCAGAGGCGCCGGGGATCGAGCAGATGGCGCCGGCCACCAGCCCGCCTGTGCAGCTCTCGGCGGTGACGATCCGCAAAGAGCGTTCGCGGGCCTCGTCTATCAGCAGCCTCGCCAGGGTTTCGATTTCCAATGAAAACATAGCGCAGCTCCGACGGGCTCTAGAGCCCGATGTGATCAGACGGAGGCGTCTGATCGTTGAATCGTGCTCAAATTCAAAAGCTTGAGCACGTTCTGGTCGCAAAACCGGATTCCACTCTTGCGGAGCGCGCTCTAGGCAAGGACGAAAGCAGACCACAACATCCGGTCGCCCTGCCACACAAGCCGATTCGGAACGATGACAGCAGCAGATCAGGCCCAGCGCCCGACGGCGTCCATCTCTCCAGTCCTCTTTGCGCTGACAACCTTCGCCAGCGCCGGCCTCGTGTTCATGGTCCAACCCATGGTGGCCAAGCTCGTCCTTCCGCTGCTTGGCGGCAGTCCTTCAGTCTGGAACACCTCGATCGCCTTCTTCCAGACGGCGCTGCTTGCGGGCTACGGCTACGCCCACCTCCTGCAGCGAGTGGCGGCGGTGCGGACCCAGGCGATCATCCATGTGGCGGCCCTGGTCTTCGCCGCGCTCTCCCTGCCGCTCCGCGTGAGCGGGGCGCTGGGCGAGCCGTCCTCGGACCATCCGTCGCTGTGGTTGCTGGGTGTCCTGACCTTGTCGATCGGCGCGCCCTTCGCCGTGCTCTCGGCGACCGCGCCGCTGGTCCAGGCTTGGCACGCCCGCACCGTGCACGCCGAGACCGGCGCCGAACCCTACGTCCTCTATTCGGCGTCGAACCTCGGCAGCCTGCTGGCCCTGCTTGCCTATCCGGCGCTCATCGAACCTTTTTCAACTCTCCGCGGGCAATCGTTCGGCTGGAGCAGCGGCTATGTCGCCTTCGTCCTGCTGATGGCCGTGTTGGCCTTGCTGGTGTCGCGCGCGCGGACGGCGGGCGTCGAGGCGGCGGTCAGGGCCGGCCCAGCGCCAAGCTGGACGCGGCGGCTGGCCTGGATCGGGCTGGCGGCCGCGCCGTCGAGCCTCATGCTTGGCGTCACCACCCACATCACGACGGACGTCGCCTCGGCGCCGTTTCTGTGGGTCATCCCTCTGGCCCTCTATCTGGCGACCTTTATCATCGCCTTCTCGGACAGGCCGATCATCTCCCAGCGGACAACGCTGCTGCTCCAGGCCGCCGCGGTGGTGGCCTGCGTCCTGATCCTGCCCTTCCGCAGCGCCAACTTCCCGCTGCAGCTCTTCATCCACTTGGCCACCTTCTTCCTGACCGCGCTCATGTGCCATCAGGCCCTGGTGGCGCGCAGGCCCGACCCGGCGCACCTCACCGAGTTCTATCTCTGGATGTCGTTCGGCGGCGTGGTCGGCGGGTCGTTCAACGCCTTCCTGGCGCCGGTGATCTTCACCAATGTCTGGGAATACCCGCTGGTCCTGGCCCTGGCGTGCCTCGCCCGGCCGGGATTCGGGCCGATCGAGCCCTGGCGCTGGATGACCTTCATCGGCGCCGTTGCCGCGGCCGCGATCGCGCCGATCATCGCGGTCAGGTGGGGCGCCGAGCAGAACCGGTTCCTGATCTTCGCCTTACTGGCGGGCGCGGGTATCTGCGCCTTCCTCATCCGCAGGCGGATGATCGTCTTCTTCGGGCTGGTGGTGATCCTGTCCCTCGCCGCGGAAATGATCGGCGACCGGGTGGACGTACGGCAGAGCTGGCGCAGCTTCTTCGGGGTCCTGCGGCAGTCGGAAATGCCGGTGGGAGCCATGAGGGGGCAGGTGAAGATGCTCTCGCACGGCACCACGCTGCACGGGGCCCAGGCGACGCATCCCGACTATGACTGCCGGCCGCTGGTCTATTACGCGCCGGAGACCCCCATCGGCCAGGTATTCACCCACGGCTACTTCCAGGATCCGCCACGCCGGATCGGGGCTGTCGGGCTGGGGACCGGCGCCGTGGCGGCCTACACCCGTCCCGGTGATCGCCTGACCTTCTTCGAGATCGACCCGCTGGTGGTGCGCATATCCACCGACAAGCGGCACTTCACCTATACGACGGCCTGCGCCCTGGGCCAGATCGACTACGTGATCGGCGATGCGCGTCTGACGCTCGCCAAACAGCCCAACGAGACGTTCGACATCCTGCTGATCGACGCCTTCTCGTCCGACGCCGTCCCGGCGCACCTGCTGACGGTCGAGGCGATGAAGGGCTATCTCGCCAAGCTGAAGCCGGGCGGCGTCCTGATCGTCCACCTCTCCAACCGGAACCTCGAGCTGCGGTCGCCGGCGATGGCGGTGGCGGAGGCGGCCGGCGGCTTCGCCCTGATCCAGCGCCACGACGCGCCGGACAACTCTCCGCCGCTATGGGAGTCCTCCGAGGACGCCATGATCGTCGCGCGGAACCTCGAGGCGCTGACTCCCTATGAGGCCGACAAGCGATGGTCGCAGACCGATCCCACGGAGGCTCGGCCGTGGACCGACGACTACATGAATCTTCCGGGCGCCTTCTACGCCCAGATGAAAATCCTCTGGCCCTGGCTGCCCTAGGCGGCCAGGCCTAGGCGGGCAGGTCGACGGCGACGATCGCCTGGGCCAGAAGGCCCTCCTGACGCCCGGTGAAGCCCATGCCTTCCGTGGTCGTGGCCTTCACGCTGACGCGGTCCAGGGGGATATCCAGCAGCTCGGCCAGGCGCGCCCGCATGGCGTCGCGGTGAGGGCGGATCTTCGGGCGCTCGCAGATGAGGGTGACGTCGGCGTTGATGATCCGGCCGCCCTTGTTCGTCAGGATTTCCACCGCATGACGCAGGAATCTGTCGGAGGCGGCGCCCTTCCACTGGGGATCGGAGGGCGGGAAGTGCTCGCCGATGTCGCCTTCGCCGATCGCGCCCAGGATCGCGTCGGTCAGGGCGTGCAGGCCGGCGTCGGCGTCGGAGTGGCCGACCAACGTCTGATTGTGCTCGACGCGCACGCCGCAGAGCCAGACGGCGTCGCCCGGGCCCCAGCGGTGGGCGTCGACACCCTGGCCGATCCGCGTGACGCGATGCAGGCCAATCAAGCGCTCGGCCATCTCGAAGTCCTCCGGATAGGTCAGTTTCATCAGCATGGGATCGCCCGGCGTCAGGAAGACGCGGCCGCCGAAATGTTCGACCACGGAGGCGTCGTCGGTAGGCTCTTCGTCTGCCGGCCAGGCCTCATAGGCATCCCGCAGATAGCCCAGGCGAAAGGCCTGCGGCGTTTGGACGCGCCACAGATTCTCGCGCGAAACCGTTCCTGTCACCGTCGGTCCGCCGCGCTTCAGCGTGTCGGCGACGGGAACGGCTGGGGCGGCCCCGTCGTTCTCAATCAACGCGGTGAGTAGGGCGGTGACATGGGTGGGTTTTACGAACGGACGCGCCGCGTCGTGCACGAGCACCGGCGTTTGAGCGTCAGACACTAACTCGGAGAGGCCCGCTTGCACCGACTTGGCCCTTGTGGCCCCGCCGATAACGGCCCTTGCTCCTGGAGTCCCAACCAACAAACCGTTGGTGGGTTCCAATCGATCTGCAGTTGTGACGACGACGATTTCCTGTGCGCCGGCGGTGGCCAGTGCCTGGATCGACCAGGAGATGACCGGTCGCCCGCCCAGGGAACGCCAGGGCTTGGGGGCGCCGGGGCCGGCTCTTGTGCTGGCGCCGGCGGCCACGATCACGGCTGAAAAACACATAGCGCTTGTTTAGGGGTCGGAAGCCTTCCGTTCCAGGCTTTACGGCGCCGCACAATTTGCCTAAAAGTAAGGCGATAGGGGTGACTAAAAAATGAGCAATGGGCTCAACGTCGGGAACGTCGAGGTTGGCGGACGCGCATGGATCGCGCCGATGACCGGGGTTTCCGACCTGCCGTTCCGTAAGGCCGCCAGCAAGCTCGGCGCCGCCTATGTGGCGACGGAGATGGTCGCCTGTGCAGAGTTCGCCAAAGGTCGCGCCGATGTGGTTCGCCGCGCTGCAGTCGGCGAGGGGCTGCCGATGATGGTGGTCCAGCTGGTCGGGCGCGACCCGGCGTACATCGCGGCCGGGGCCAGGCTCGCGGCCCAGGCGGGCGCTCAGATCATCGACCTCAACTTCGGGTGTCCTGCCAAGGAAGTGACCGGCGTGCTGTCCGGCTCGGCCCTGATGCGCGAGCCCGACCTGGCGGAAACGTTGGTGGCGGCGGCAGTCGACGCCGTGGACGTTCCGGTGACGGTGAAAATGCGCCTCGGCTGGGACGAGCAGTCGAAGAACGCGCCGGACATCGCCGCACGGGCGCAGGCGAGGGGCGCTCAGGCGGTGACGGTTCACGGGCGGACCCGCTCGCAGTTCTACAAGGAAGCCGCTGATTGGCGCGCCGTTAAAGATGTATCGGCGGCTGTCACAATTCCGGTCATAGTCAATGGTGATATCGCCGACGGCGCCAGCGCGAAAAGCGCGTTGGCGGCTTCGGGAGCCGATGCCGTCATGATCGGACGTGGTGTTTACGGGCGGCCTTGGGTGGCCAGCCAGATCGAGGCGGAGTTGGCCGGCGTTCCGTTCGCTGAACCGGACGTCGAGGCGCGGCTGTCGATCGCGCTCGATCATTTCCGAGATAGCTTGAGCTTCTATGGCGACCGCCTGGGCTTGCGGATCTTCCGCAAACACCTGGCGGCCTATGTCGAGAAGGCGCCGTGGCCGGCCTCTGCCGAGGTCCGCCGCGAGGCGCGATCCACCCTCTGCCGCATGGACGATCCGCTCGAAGTCGAGGCGGGCTTGATCGCCCTGTGGCGTGACCCTGAAACGAGGCTGGCCGCATGAGCACGCAACATTACGCGACCCAGAACCTGATCGACCTTGACCTGTTGAAGGCGTCGGCTTTCGACGCTTCTCCAGAACCTTCCCTTGTGGTCAGCCGCGACGGCGCGTTGCTCGCCGTCAACGAGGCGGCCGAGGCGCTGTTCGGCCAGGGCCTCGCCCTGCTGACGCGCGGCCGGTTCGGCGCGGCCCTGCCGGCCGGTTCGGCGCTCGTCTCGCTGCTGGAGCGGGCTCGCGCCGAGGGGGTGCGGGTGCGTGAACGGGGCGTGGAGATCAGCCTCTTCGGTCACCCCTCCTTTTCCGCCGATGGCGCCGCCGTGCCGCTGGCGGACGGAACGGTGATGCTGACCTTGCATGTGCGGGGCGGCGCGCTGGGCGCCGAAGGGAACGGCGCCGAGCAGGCGGGGCTTCGAACCATTGTCGGGCTCGGCCACATGCTGGCCCACGAGATCAAGAACCCGCTGGCCGGCATTCGAGGCGCAGCCCAGCTCCTGAAGACCGGTGCGCGCGCCGAAGACGCCCCGCTGGCGCAACTGATCGTCGACGAGACGGACCGCATCCGCCGCCTGGTCGACCGGATGGAGGCGTTTTCGGACGACGCCCTGCCGGACAGCCGTCCGATCAACATCCACCAGGTGCTCGATCGGGTGAAGGCGCTGGCCGCCAATGGCGTGGCCGACGGCCTGCAGCTTTCCGACCATTACGATCCGTCCCTGCCGCCGGCCTATGGCGACGAGGACCAGCTCATCCAGATCTTCCTGAACCTGGTGAAGAACGCGGCGGAGGCCGCCCACAGCCGTGGCGACGGTCGTGGGGCGATCACCATCCACACCGCCTATCGGCACGGGGTGAAGGTACGGGCCGCAAAGGGCCAGAGCCTGCGCGGCGCGCCGCTGGAGGTGAGGATCCAGGACAACGGCCCCGGCGTGCCCGGTCACCTGCGCGAAAGCCTGTTCCAGCCGTTCGTGAGCACCAAGACCAACGGCGCCGGGCTCGGGCTGGCGCTGGTCACCAAGCTCGTCTCCGGTCACGGCGGGCTGATCGATTTCGAGTCTGAACCCGGTCGCACGACATTCCGCGTCCTGCTGCCGATCGCGTCTGAAGAGGGAATTCCGGCATGAACGTGGTCACGAACGCCAGCAAGAAGATCCTGATCGCTGACGACGACTCGTCCATCCGGTTGGTCCTGAGCCAAGCCTTCACCCGGCTGGGCTATCAGGTCCGAGCGACCGGCAACGCCACGACCCTGCTGAAGTGGGTGTCGGACGGGGAGGGCGATCTCGTGGTCACCGACGTGGTGATGCCCGACGAAAACGTCTTCGACGTACTGCCGCGCATCCGCAAGGAGCGGCCGCGGTTGCCGGTCATCGTGATGAGCGCGCAGAACACCCTGCTCACCGCGGTGAACGCGGCCGAGGTCGGCGCCTTCGACTATGTCTCCAAGCCCTTCGACCTGGACGACATGACCTCGACGGCGCGGCGGGCCCTGGCGCGGCCGGCCGACGTGGAGGCCTCCAAGGCCCAGGCACGTGCGATCCGCGACGAGCGGCTGCCGCTGATCGGCCGCTCGGGGCCGATGCAGGACGTCTACCGGACCATCGCCCGTCTGGTCGGCGCCGACCTGACGGTGCTGATCCTCGGCGAAAGCGGCACGGGCAAGGAACTGGTGGCGCGGGCGCTGCACGACATGGGGCGGCGGAAGGACGGCAAGTTCGTCGTCATCAACCTGGCCGCCGTTCCCCGAGAGCGCGTCGAGGCCGAGCTCTTCGGACGCGACGACGGCGACTATGGAAAGCTGGTCGAGGCCGACGGCGGCACGCTGTTCCTCGACGAGATCGGCGACATGCCGCTGGATGCGCAGACCAGGCTTCTGCGGGTGATCGACGGCTCCGAGCAGTCGGTGAACCCGAAGACCGGCCGCCCGCCGAACGTCCGCATCATCGCGGCCACGAACCGCGACTTGCGCGCCTTGATCCAGCAGGGCTTGTTCCGGGAAGACCTGTTCTTCCGCCTGAACGTCGCGCCGCTGCGCCTGCCGCCGCTGCGTGACCGGACCGAGGACATCCCGGACCTGGCCCGCGCCTTCCTGCTGCGCGCCAACCGGGAGGGGTTGCCGGCCAAGACCATCGACGCCGGCGCCCTGGAACGGCTGAAGCTGCACGCCTGGCCAGGCAACGTCCGCGAGCTGGAGAACCTGATCCGCCGGATCTGCGCCCTCTATGCCGAGGAGCTGATCACCGCGCGGATCGTCGAGCGGGAACTGGCGGACCAGCAGCCTGCGGTCCCGGGCCACGAAGGGCCGGTGACCTTGGCGACGCTCGTCGAACGCCACCTGGGCGGCTATTTCGCCGAACAGCCTGACGGCATTCCGCCCGCGGGACTCTACGACCGCGTGCTGGAGGAGGTGGAGCGCCCGCTCATCCAGCTCACGCTTTCGGCGACCCGCGGCAATCAGGTCCGCGCCGCCGAGATCCTTGGCCTCAACCGCAACACCTTGCGCAAGAAGATCCAGGACCTCGGCGTCGAGATGGCGCGCAGCCGCCGCTAGGCCTCGACCGCGGCCCGCCGGGCCTTAGTGCTCGCCGCCTGGCGGCGAGCCTCGACGGCCTGGGCCAGTTCCTGAAGAAGCTGGGCCGAGGTCTGCCAGTCGATGCAGCCATCGGTGATGCTCTGGCCGTAGGCCAGGGGCTGGCCCTCGATCAGGTCCTGGCGGCCGGCGACCAGGTGGCTCTCGATCATCACGCCGGTGATGCGCTGGTCGCCGCCGGCGATCTGGGCGGCGACGTCGCGGGTGACGGCGGGCTGGTTCTCCGGCTTTTTGCCGCTGTTGGCATGGCTGACGTCGATCACCAGCGCCTGGCGCAGGCCGCTGGAGGCCAGCTCCGCGCAGGCCCCCGCAACGCCGGCGGCGTCATAGTTCGGGGCCTTGCCGCCGCGCAGAACTACATGGCTGTCCTCGTTGCCCCGGGTGGCGGCGATCGCGGCGCGGCCATCCTTGCCGACGGCCAGGAAATGATGCGGCTGGCTCGCAGCCTTCACCGCATCGACGGCGATGCGCAGGTTTCCGTCCGTGCCGTTCTTGAATCCGACCGGGCAGGAGAGGCCGGAGGCCATCTCGCGGTGGATCTGGCTCTCGGTCGTGCGCGCGCCGATGGCGCCCCAGCTCACCAGGTCGGCAAGGTACTGCGGCGTCGTGACATCCAGGAACTCGACGGCTGTAGGCAGACCCAGTTCGTTGACCTCGAGCAGTAGCTTGCGCGCCAGCGGCAGGCCCTCGTCGATGCGGAAGGTGCCGTCCAGGTGCGGGTCGTTGATCAGGCCTTTCCAGCCGACTGTCGTCCGCGGCTTCTCGAAATAGACCCGCATGATGATCTCGAGCTGACCTGCGAAGCGCTCACGCTCGGCCGCCAGGCGTCGCGCATAGTCCATCGCCGCGACCGGGTCGTGGATCGAGCAGGGGCCGATCACCACGATGAGGCGATCGTCCCGGCCATGCAGGATCTCGTGCATTCGGCGTCGGGCGCCGGCGACGGTGTCGCGTACGCGCTCGCCTGCGGGGAGGTCCGCCATCACCTCCGCCGGACTGGCGAGGGGCTTGATTTCGAGTATCCGTAGGTCGTCGGTCGAGGTGGTCATTTTACGCTCCG